>NZ_CP066308.1:2411875-2770000 GCF_016406105.1 Brevibacillus composti | reverse complement strand
GGGCATAGTTTAAAGGTAGAACGAAGGTCTCCAAAACCTTTGGTGTGGGTTCGATTCCTACTGCCCCTGCCAAAGTACAACATTTTTTTCATGTCGTGGCGGTCGTGGCGAAGTGGTTAACGCACCGGATTGTGGCTCCGGCATTCGTGGGTTCAAGTCCCATCGATCGCCCCATGCTAAGGGAGTATAGCCAAGTGGTAAGGCACGGGTCTGCAAAACCTTCACCCCCGGTTCAAATCCGGGTACTCCCTCCATCTATCATACGTCCCAGTAGCTCAGCTGGATAGAGCAACGGCCTTCTAAGCCGTCGGTCGGGAGTTCGAATCTCTCCTGGGACGCCATTACCAACAAATTTGCGGTCGTGGTGGAATTGGCAGACACACCATCTTGAGGGGGTGGCGGGGCGACCCGTGCGAGTTCGAGTCTCGCCGACCGCATCTTGGATTTACGGCCCGTTGGTGAAGCGGTTTAACACAGCAGCCTTTCACGCTGTCATTCAGGGGTTCGAATCCCCTACGGGTCACCATTTTTGGCATACCTTTTTGTAGCAAAGCCTTTCTTCACAGGGCTTTTTTTTCTGTTCACGTATCATGTTTCCGAATAGAACGACATAAAGCTGGGAATGGTGATAAAAGCGCTCCTATTTTCCCACTTTTGATTCATTGCGATCTGACCGATTTTGAGGTAAACTCCCAATGGAGAGAAAGAGAATAGGTAAAAATCGGAAAAACACACACCACCTAAATCACAACAAAAAAATAAAAAAGATTTAGGTCGAGGAGAAGAATCCATGAGTGTATTAAGAGAGATCATTGAGGGATTGTTCATCGGATTTACCACTACGGTTGGTGTCGTCGGTACGTACCAGACATTGGTGTCGAGTGCAGGGCTGTTCCGCAAAAAGGAGCAGGTCACGCATGAACCGCAGAAAACATTTGCCGTATTGGTTGCAGCACACAATGAGAGTGCCGTAATCGCGCCGCTCATTGAAAATTTGAAAAAACTGGATTACCCCCGCGAGATGTACGACATCTTTGTCATTTGCGACAATTGCACCGACAACACAGCGGAGATCGTACGGGAGCACGGTGCATACGCATGCGAGCGTTTCGACTCCTCCAAGCGCGGGAAAGGTTATGGCATCGAATGGATGTTGGAAAAACTGTGGATGATGCCGAAACAGTACGATGCTGTCGTCATGTTTGACGCAGATAATCTGGTTGAGAAAAACTTTCTGCAAGTGATGAATGACCGCTTGTGCAAAGGTGCTCGCGTCATTCAAGGGTATTTGGATTCGAAAAACCCGTTTGATTCGTGGATAACGCTTTCGTATGCCGTAACGTACTGGTTTACAAACCGGATGTGGCAGTTGGCCCGCCATAATTTGGGGCTGCCGAACACGCTGGGCGGCACGGGGCTTTGCATCGAGAGCAATTTGCTGAAAGAGATGGGCTGGGGCGCTACCAGCTTGACGGAGGACCTGGAGTTTGCCACCCGTTGTATCGAGCGGGGGATCTATCCGACATGGGCTCATGATACAAAGGTATGGGATGAGAAGCCGATTGATCTGAAGGCTTCCATGCGCCAGCGGTTGCGCTGGATGCAGGGCCATTACGACGTCGCCGGCCGCTACATCGGATCGGTGCTGAAAAACGGCCTGCTGAAAGGGAAGCTGGGGATGCTGGATGCGGCATTCTACCTCTTCCAGCCGATGTATGTGTTGATGGTGTCGATGATGTCCTTTCTCTTCATGGGCCGCTTTTTTGAGATCGACCTGTTTATGCCGGTAGCGACGCTGTTGCCGACCTGGCTGATCTACGGCACGACAGCGGTCTTTTATCTGCTGCCGCTGCTCGCGCTCTATCTGGATAAGGTGCCATGGAAAGGATATCTGGGGCTGCTGCTCCTGCCCTTCTTTTTCCTAACGTGGCTGCCGATCATGTTTTATGCCTTCTTCACGAAAAAGAACCAGACATGGAGCCATACCTCGCACACACGTGCCATCCGGATCGAAGAAATTCAACAATAGCAAGCCGACTGCAAAACCACAGGGGTCTGCCCTGTGGTTTCCTGTCTTGCTCGTCGCATAAGCCCCCTCCTATTTGCTATAATGGGAGGTGGTTGTCAAAATCAAAGGCACAAACTCACCACCAGGAGGGGATCAGTTGTAATGAATGTACGGACGACACCGTTGGAAGTCCCCCAGTTGTGGGGGGATAAACGTTATCATACATGGAACTACCATCTTCGCCAGACGTTTCAGGAAAAGATCTTTAAAGTGCCTCTGGACGGGGGCTTCAGCTGCCCGAACCGGGACGGGAGCGTCGCGACCGGGGGCTGCACATTTTGCAGCGCCAGGGGGTCGGGCGATTTCGCCGGAGATCGGCGCATGGATCTGGAGCGGCAGTTCCACGATGTGAAGAACCGCATGCATCAGAAGTGGCCCCATGCCAAATACCTCGGCTTTTTCCAGGCCTACACCAATACGTATGCGCCTGTGGAAGAGCTGCGCGAGATGTACGAGGTGGTCCTAATGCAGGAGGGGGTCGTCGGGCTGTCGATTGCGACCAGACCGGACTGCTTGCCGGACGACGTCGTGGAATATCTGGCGGAGTTGAATGAGCGCACCTACCTCTGGGTGGAGCTGGGACTGCAGACGATCCATGAACGCACCGCTCAACTGATCAACCGCGCGCATGACTACCAGTGCTACCTGGATGGCGTGGAAAAGCTGCGCAAGCATAATATCCGCGTATGCTCCCATATCATTTACGGATTGCCGGGAGAAACGCACGAGGACATGATGGAGACCGCGAAGGCCGTAGCCCATCTGGATGTGCAGGGGATCAAAATTCACCTGCTCCATCTGCTTCGCAAAACGCCGATGGTCAAGCAGTATGAAGCGGGATTGCTGGAATTTTTGACACAGGAAGAATACACCAAGCTCGTGGCGGATACCCTGGAAATCCTGCCGCCGGAAATGATCGTGCACCGCGTCACCGGCGATGGACCTCCTGACCTGTTGATCGGGCCGATGTGGAGCCGCAAAAAATGGGAAGTCCTGAACGGCATTGACGCCGAGCTGGTGCGGCGAAACAGCTGGCAAGGGAAGCACTATACGCCTTGCCGGTAAAACGTTACGCGCCTGGTCCAAACGGCTAGAGGGTGGCGTACAGTCATAGGAGACTGTGCAGCCACCCTCTTTTTTTGTGCCATCTAGCTGCGGGCGAGATCCGCTTGCGAGCAAGGACAAAGGCTCGGCTACGGAGCAAGCTGCGCCAATGCTTTTCGGGCTCTCCCCGGATAATTGGTGATGATGCCGTCTACCCCCATTTGCGCGGCAGCCTGTATGCGGGAAGCAGAGTCCAGTGTCCAGCCGAGCACGCGAAATCCGTTCGCCTGCGCCTCCGCAACCAGAGACGGACTCAGCTGATCCTCGGGCACATGCAGCTCATCCGCTTGATACTGCGCCCCCACCTCCCAGGGGTGCTGCAGCGGACCGACGTACAACAGGCCAGTCTTGATCCGGGGATCCAGCTTTTTTACCGTAAGCAGGCTGTTAAAGTTAAACGAAGAAACGACGGTGCGCTCCGCCAGATCGTACCGGTGAATCAGCTCGATGACAGATTCCTCGAGATGCGGCTGGGGGTGAAAAAAGTTTTTCAGCTCAATGCAAAAACGCAGGGAAGTCGGCGCGAACGTGTGCAGCACCTCGCGGAGGGAGGGAATGCGACGCGGTCGATTCCGCTGGGGGTGTCCGTGCCCTTTGTCGGCACGCAGCTTCTTCAGCTGTTCCCAGGTGTGATCGCGAATCGCTCCAGACCCGTTCGTCGTCCTCTCCAGACGGTGATCATGGATGACCACCACCTTGTCGTCCTGGCTCAGCTGAACGTCCAGTTCGATTCCGTCTGCACGGCGTTTCCGTGCGGCGTGAAAAGCCTCCATGGTATTTTCCGGATGGCGACCGGAAGCACCGCGGTGAGCATAGATCAGAGGGATCACCAGAGCTTCCTCCTCCCGTTTCACCAGATCTTGACCCATCCAATGGCTCCTACTTCCATACATATGTAAAAAGCCCCTCTCTACGACCTGTCGAGAGGGGAATCCACTTTTTCAGGAACACGAACAAAGAACGATGACGAGCAGAATAAACAGTACCAGCACGAGGGTGTTATTGTTGTTCCTGCAGCTCATCCCAACCTCTCCTTTCCCATGGCCACATACCTTATCGTATGTGGCGGGGTGACAGATGGCGATGGTTGATTGCCCGCTTGCGTCAGACGGGAAGAGGGACAGCCGATTTATACAGTATGGAGAATGCCACCAGGATTCAGCATGATACAATAACAAGTATAGCTGACACAGTGAAAAAGGAATGGAAAGGCGTGATCTTGATGCTGGATGTATCAGGAATGATCGCAGCAGGAGATTTTGTCATCGACGATCGCAACAAACGAATAAAGATCCATCAATACGACGCCGAGGAGATGGAGTCGCTCCATGAATCGATGCTGAAAGCGGCGCAACAGTCCGAGGCGAGCAAATTGATCGTATATGCAAAAAAGTGCGATATCCCCGCATGGGAGCGCATCGGATACCGCTTGGAGGGGACGATCGACGGTTTTTTCCGGGGAGAACATGCTCATATGATGGCGTGCTTCCTGACAGCGGAACGGGCCGAATCGAAAAACCGCCAACAGGCGGAGGAGATCCTGCAGCTCAGTCTGTCTAAGGCTGGAAGCGGCGGCCCCAAGCCGCTGCCGGAAGGGTACACGCTGCGAGCGGCTGCCGAAGCGGACGCTCCCGAGCTGGCCCGCTTGTACAAAACCGTTTTTCCGACGTATCCGACTCCGATGGACGATCCCGCCTATGTGCGCAAAACGATGCAGGAGTCCACTTATTACCTGGTGGCGGAGCGCGAGGGAAAAATCGCCTGTGCCGCTTCTGCCGAGGTGACGGAGCGATTTGGCTCGGCGGAGCTGACTGACTGCGCCACGCATCCCGATCATGCGGGAATCGGCTTGCTTCAGCCAATTTTTTCCGCCTTGGAGACAAAAATGGAGGAGATGGGGATCTACTATCTCTACACGCTGACTCGCGCCCTGTCGGCCGGAATGAATATAACGGCGGCGAAGCACGGGTATCAGTACAGAGGCCGCCTGGTCAATAACTGCACGATTTACTCCGGTTACGAGGATATGAACATCTGGGTAAAGTCTCTGCGGCCCACCCGGGAGTAAGCCTCACATCGTTTCCGGATAGAGCATTTCCTGGAGCCGGCGGGCCATCAGCGCGAGCTGCAGCTGCCAGCGCTGGTGGGCGTCGTCCAGATCGAAGCCGGTCTTTTCCCTGATCTGCGCCAGCCGGTAGGTCAGCGTATGGCGGTGGATATAGAGTGCCTGCGCGGTCTTGAGTCCGTTTCCGTTGTGCTTAAGGTACATGTCCAGCGTCTCCAAAAGCTGATGATGATGCTTGGAATCATAGCCGAGCAGAGCGTCGAGCAGCGGCCGCCAGAGGGCCTCCAGCCGTTCCGGATGCTGGTGGTACGGGAAAAGAAACTGGTAGCCGCGCATCTGCTGATAGGAGAGCAGCGCGGGAGATTGCGCCAAAAGGGGATAAGCCTGCAGGGCAAAGCTGGCCTCTTCTGCCGCATCCTTGAGCTCGGTCAGGCTTCCGCGCGGACTGCTCAGGGCGAGGCGCAGCGCTCCTCCATGCTCCAGCCTGTCCCAGCGGGCGGCAAACTGCTCCAGCAGCTGCAGGCTGACCGGATCATGGGGCACGATGAACAAGAGCGAGGACGGCCTCTCCCGAAGCAAAAAGGATCGCTTGTGCGGGTCGAACAGGCGCTTCATCAGCGTGATGCAGGTCTGGTGCAGCATAGAGCCCGGCCGCTCCGGCGTCTCGTCGACCTGGATGGCGGCGACCAAATGGGAGCCCGTCAGCGGATAGCCCAGCATGCGGCAGCGGCTTTCCAACTCGGCTTGCGGAATCTCTTTGCCGCTGAGCAGTTCCTCCACAAAATCACCTTTCAGCCGCCATTCTGTGGCGGCTACGGCATTTTCCTTGATGTACTCCATCGCACACAGGGTGGCCGCGTGTTGCAGGGCCACGTCATCCAGCTCTTTCCACTCGCTTTGCGGCTTGGACAGACGGAGGGAGCCGAACATTTCCCGATGGGCACGGATCTCGACGGAGTGGGTCTGCACGCGCTCCTGCTCCTGCCGCTTTTCCGCGTGAGAAGCATCGTCTCCCTCCTGCTGGCCGTACACCTTGAAGCCGAGGGCGTCGGTCAGCGAGACGCGTCCGCCGGTCAATGCGGCCAGCTTGTCGACGATCGCGGGCAGACCGCCCCGGGAGAGGGCCGCTTCAATCATCTGGGTATGGATCGCCTGCGAATAGGCAAGCGTTTCGAACTGTCGATTGATGATCGGTTGCAGGATTGCCTTGGTAATTGTCGAAAAGTTCAGTTCAACAGGAATTTCCATGAGCGGCAGCTGGTACCTATCCGCCTGCTCGATCAGGTCGGGGGGGATCTCCCGCAGATAGAAGCCGGTGTGGAAAGCGATGCCGCTCAGCTTCCGTTCGGCCAGAGCAGGGATCAGCGAAGCGCGCCGCTTCTCATTATCCGCGAGGCCGAATCCGGTCGTGATCAAAAATTCTCCTTCTTGCAGCCGTCCTACATCCTCCAGCACCTCGACGATCGTCACCCAGCGGATCGGCGTATCAATCCCGCCGGCTCCGCCGACCAGGCGTATATGGACCATGTCCGGGAGTTGCAGCGCTTCACGGATCGTAATCGTCATTTCAGATTCCCCCTCGAGATCTCTTATACAAAATGTATAAAACATTCCGTCACTTTGTCACGCTTTTTCTTGCAGCCAGTCGAATGGCATCCCGCTGTCCTTCCGCTACGATTAGGGAAGAAAGAAGGAGAGGTGGCTCGCATGCAAAGAAGCTATGTCATAAAACCTGAGCTGGGCAAAGAGTATGCCCGCGTATCGCACGGCAAGGGGATTTATTTATACGATGTGTCCGGAAAGCGCTATATCGACGGCAGTTCCGGCGCGGTGACGGCCAGCATCGGCCACGGCATCGAAGAAATTGCCGATGTCATGCGGGAGCAGGCGCTAAAGGTGTCATTTGCCTACCGTTCCCATTTCAGCAGCGACGCCGTAGAGGAGCTGGGAGCCAAGCTGGCTGACTGGGCTCCGGGCGAGCTCAATTGGAGCTTTTTTGTCAACAGCGGATCAGAGGCGACGGAAACCGCCCAAAAGATCGCCATTCAATACTGGCAGGAGAAGGGGCGTCCGACCAAGACCAGAATGATTTCGCGCTGGATGAGCTACCACGGCATCACGATGGGGGCCCTGTCCATGTCCGGACATGTGCTGAGACGCAAGCGGTTTGTTCCACTGCTGGCCGATTATCCGGTCATCTCGCCGCCTTATCCGTACCGCAGGCCGGAGGGGATGTCGCTGGAAGATTACGCGATGCACTGTGCAGGTGAGCTGGAGACGGCCATCCTCCGCATCGGGCCCGACCAGATCGCCGCTTTTATCGCGGAGCCGGTCATCGGAGCATCCGGCGGCGCAGTTGTCCCGCCAGACGGGTATTTTCAGCGGATTCGCGAAATCTGCGATCGCTACGATGTCCTGTTCATCGCCGATGAAGTGATGACCGGAATCGGCCGTACCGGGGCCAAGTTCGGCGTGGATCACTGGGGCGTGAAACCGGACCTGATGACGCTGGGCAAAGGGATGAGCGCCGGCTATACGCCGATGGCCGCCACGATGGCGACCGACGAGCTGATCGATACCATCACGCGCGGCTCCGGCCTGATCATGGCGGGCCACACCTACAGCGCCAACCCGCAGTCAGCCGCAGTATCACTGGCCGTCCTGCGCTATGTGGAAGCCCATAATCTCGTGGAAAAAGCGGCTGTTCAAGGCGCCTATCTTCAGAAAAAACTGCAGGAGCTGGCGGATGAGTCTCCGATCATCGGAGAGGCGCGCGGCCTGGGATTGCTCTGCGGACTCGAATTCGTCAAAGACAAACAGACCAAAGAGCCGTTTCCTCTGTCCATGGGAGTGGCCGCCAGAGTCATTGCCAAAGCCTTTGAGAGCGGCCTGTTGGTCTATCCCGCAAGCGGCGGGCTGGACGGTGTAGCGGGCGACGCGATTATCATTTCGCCTCCGCTGACGATCACGACCGAAGAGATCGACGAGCTGATGGATCTGCTGAAGAAAGCGGTGCAGCAGGTTCAAGAAGAAGTGAGACAAGAAGTACGGACCTGATTTTTGGAGGGGAGGACATATGGCACACGGATTTGACAAAGTGGTATCGATCGAAGAAGCGCTGCGTCATTTTCATGACGGGATGACGCTCCTGGCGGGAGGCTTCGGCGGGGTAGGCAATCCGCCTACCCTGATCCAGGGCATCCTGGACAAAGGGATAAAAGACATTACGCTGATCAGCAACGACACGGCCTTTCCCCATATCGGCATCGGCAAGCTGGTTACGGAGCGGCGCGTGCGGAAAGTGATCGCATCCCATATCGGCTCCAATCCCAACGCCGGCGCACAGATGACTGCGGGCGAGCTGGAAGTGGAGTTCTGCCCACAGGGGATTCTCGCCGAGCGGGTGCGTGCGGGCGGCGTAGGGCTGGGCGGCATTCTCTCGGACATCGGCATCGGCACCATCGCGGAAAAAGGCAAGGAGAAGGTGCTGGTCAACGGTAAGGAATACTTGCTGGAGACGCCGCTGACCGCCGAAGTGGCGATCGTGCACGCGAAAAAGGCGGATCGCTTCGGCAATCTGGTCTACGACACCAGCGCGCGCAACTTTAACCCCTTGGTGGCGATGGCCGGCGATATCACCATCGTCGAAGCGGACGAGATCGTCGAGGTCGGGGAGCTGGATCCGGAGGAGATCGTGACGCCGGGCGTCTTTGTCCAGTACATTGTGAAGAGCGAGGGGGTGAACTGGCGATGGGCGTGGGAGAAGTAAAGGAGACGGAGAGCTTCCGTGAAAAAATCGCCAGAAGAGCCGCACAAGAGGTAGAGGACGGGATGATCATCAATCTGGGGATCGGCATTCCCACATTGGTGGCTGACTTTATCCCCAAGGAGAAAAACGTCCTGTTCCACGCCGAAAACGGCATTCTCGGCACAGGTCCAAGCCCGGCAAAGGGCGAGGAAAATCCAATGCTTTGCAACGCGGGCGGTTTTCCCGTAACGCTGGCGACCGGCGCCTCGTTTTTTGACAGCGCCACCGCGTTTGCCATTATCCGCAGAGGCCTTTTGGACATGACCATTCTCGGCGTCCTGGAGGTAAGCCAGCGCGGAGATATCGCGAACTGGATCGTGCCGGGCAAAAGAGTGCCGGGCATGGGCGGTGCGATGGAGCTGGCCCAGAAAGCGAAAAAAGTGATGGTCCTGACCACCCATCTCGATAAAAACGGACGCTCCAAGATCGTGCGCGAATGCTCCTTGCCCCTTACTGCAGTAGGGGCAGCCGATCTGATCATTACGGACATGGCAGTGCTGGAAGTCTGCGAAGATGGTCTATATCTGCGCGAAGTCATGTATCCCTATAGTGTGGCCGACGTGATTGGTGCGACGGAAGCGGAATTGAAGATCGACAAAGAGGTCAGAGTTTTCCGATAAAGGAGGATATGCATGACGAACTGGCATGCGCTGATACGGGAACAAATCGCCAAGGAACGCTCTGCTGCCGTGGAGCTATTGCAGGAATGGGTTCGCGAACCCAGCGTGCAGGGGGAGGAGCGTTCGATCCAGGAAAAAATCGCCGCCAGGCTGCACGCGATGGGCATGGACGTGGACATGTGGGTGATGGAGGGAGAAGAACTGCTCCGGCATCCCTACTTTGTCTCTCCGCGCACGGATTTTTCCGCAAGTCCCAACGTCGTCGGGGTGTGGAAAGGAACCGGCGGGGGGCGCTCCCTGATCTTGAATGGTCACGTCGACGTAGTCCCTGCAGGCGATCCTGCCCAGTGGACACATGATCCATTCAGCGGCGAGATCGTGGATGGCAAGCTGTACGGGCGAGGCTCCACCGATATGAAAGGGGGCAATCTCTCCTCGCTGCTCGCGATCCAGGTGCTGAAAGCCCTGGGCGTCCGTTTGAAGGGAGATGTCATCTTTCAAAGCGTCGTGGAGGAGGAGAGCGGCGGAGCAGGGACACTGGCGACCATTTTGCGCGGCTACAAGGCGGATGCGGCACTGATCCCCGAGCCGACCAACATGAAGATTTTCCCCAAGCAGCAAGGATCGATGTGGTTCCGGCTGCAGGTGAAGGGGAGATCGGCCCATGGCGGCACCCGGTACGAAGGCGTGAGCGCGATCGAAAAGAGCATGCAGGTGGTCTACGCCATCGCCAAGCTGGAAAAAGAGCGGAATGAGCGAATCACCGATCCCCTGTACGCCAAGCTGCCTATCCCGATCCCGATCAATATCGGCGTGATCGAAGGGGGGAAATGGCCCTCCTCTGTCGCGGATCTGGTCAAACTGGAGGGGCGCATGGGCGTCGCGCCGGGCGAGCAGATGGAAGACGCCAAGCGGGAAATGGCGGAGGCCCTCGCTGACCTGGCGAAGCAAGATCCCTGGTTCGCGGAGCATCCGGTCGAGCTGGAGTGGTTCGGTGCGCGCTGGGTGCCCGGAGATGTGGGAGAGGATCATCCGCTGATGGAGATCTTGCAGCAGCAGTTCCTTCAGGTAAAAGGGGAGCGGGCCGTGGTCGAGGCGTCTCCATGGGGGACGGACGGCGGTCTTTTGACGGCGCTGGCCGATACCCCGGCCATTATCGTCGGGCCCGGCACGACGGCGATTGCCCACTATCCCAATGAATCGGTAGAGCTGGACGCAGTCTTTCAATGTGCGGAAATCTTTGCCCTGACCATGATGGAATGGTGCGGGGTGGAGGAAGCGTAAGCGAGCCCGGCGAGGTGCGAAGAAAGGACGGCATGGGGTCCTCCCCGTGCCGATGCGATAAAAAAAAGCGAGATTGAGAGGAGCGAACCCAAATGGCATCGACGCAAACCAAATTCATTCAGCTCAAAACGGCAATTCCCGGGCCAAAAGCTCAGGAGCTGCTTGCCCGCAAAGAAAGCCATGTGCCGCGCGGACCGTTCAACACGGTGCCGACCTTCGTCGAAAAAGCGGAAGGGGCTTTGCTGACCGATGTGGACGGCAATACGTTTATCGATTTTGGCGGCGCCATCGGCACGATTAACGCCGGACACTGCCCGCCAGCCGTGGTGGAAGCCTTGAAAGAACAGCTGGACCAGTACATCCACACCTGCTTCCACGTGATGATGTACGAGCCATACGTGCAGCTGGCCGAGACACTCAACCGCATCACCCCGGGGACGCATCCCAAGAAGACTTTCTTCCTGAACAGCGGTGCCGAAGCCGTGGAAAATGCGGTCAAAATCGCCCGGAAATACACGGGACGGAAAGCGATTATTTCCTTTGAGCGCGGCTTCCACGGCCGGACCCTGCTGGCGATGTCGCTGACGAGCAAGGTGCGACCTTATAAGTACCAGTTCGGCCCGTTTGCACCCGACGTCTACAAGATGAGCTATCCGTACTACTACCGGGCAGGCGGAATGACGCCGGAGGAGTGCGACGAGCAGGTGCTGCGCCGCTTCGAAGACTTCTTCCTGGGAGAAGTGGCTGCCGACGATGTGGCGGCTGTGATCATGGAGCCGGTACAGGGCGAGGGCGGTTTCGTCATTCCGTCCAAGCGCTTTGTCCAGGGCGTCAAAGCCATCTGCGAAAAATACGGCATCCTGTTTATCGCCGACGAGGTGCAGACCGGATTTGGCCGAACCGGAAAGATGTTTGCCATGGAGCATTTCGGCGTCGATCCCGATCTGATCGTCATGTCCAAATCGCTGGGAGCGGGTCTGCCGATCAGTGCGGTAACCGGACGCGCTGAGATTATGGAGGCGCCCAATCCGGGCGAAATTGGCGGCACGTACGGAGGCAGTCCGCTGGGCTGTGTCGCCGCCCTGAAGGTCATCGAGATGATGGAGCAGGACGGCTTCATGGATCGGGCCAACCGGATCGGAGAGCGCATCCTGCAGAAGTTCGAGGAGTTCCGGGAGCGCTTTGTCCAGGTGGGAGACGCGCGCGGGATTGGCGCGATGTGCGCGATCGAGATCGTCAAAGACAAGACGACCAAGGAGCCTGACAAGGAACTGACGGCAAAGATCGCCCAGACCTGCTGCCAGCGTGGTCTGGTCGTGCTCTCCGCGGGCCTCTACAGCAACGTAATCCGCATCCTCTCCCCGCTGGTAATCACGGATGAACAGTTGGAGGAAGGTTTGCGGGTGATGGAGAATGTATTGGAAGAGCTGTGCACGCCTGCACAAGCATAAACATACCGCTTCGAAGACCTCCTGGTTTTGCAATAGTGGACGGAACCGGACAAAAGAGGCATAAGCAGACAGGAACGATCGTATAACAGGGGATGAAGCGAGTCTGAGAGGGAGGCTGGATTATGAAAAAAGCGTGCTACATTGGCGGACAATGGGTAGAGGCAACTGCCTACGCGCCGCTCTATTCCCCCTACAGCGGGGAGCAGATCGCGGAGATCGCCCAAGCGGACAGTGAACTGGTGGAGAAGGCGATTGCCTCAGCCCAGGAGGCTGCCGGCGTAATGAGACGGATGCCTGCTTATCAACGGGCGGCCATCTTGGAAAAAATCGCCCTCATCATCGATCAGCGCATGGAAGAAGCGGCGCGGATCATCGCCATGGAGGCGGGTAAGCCGATCAAGACGGCTCGCGGCGAAGTGATTCGGACCGTACAGACGTACAAATTTGCCGCCGAGGAAGCGAAGCGGATACACGGCGAGACGATTCCGCTGGATGCGGCGATTGGCGGAGAAGGCCGTCTGGCGTATACGGTCCGCGAGCCTCTGGGCGTGATCGGGGCCATCACCCCGTTTAACTTCCCGATGAATCTCGTGGCTCATAAAGTAGGCCCGTCTCTGGCCGCGGGGAACACAGTCGTGCTGAAGCCTGCCTCCCAGACGCCTCTCTCTGCGTATTTCCTGGCAGAAGTGGCGGAGCAGGCCGGACTGCCAGCGGGCGCTCTGAATGTGGTCACCGGCAGCGGGGCCACGGTGGGCGATATGCTCGTAAAAGACCCCCGAGTCAAAGCCCTGACCTTCACCGGCAGCCCTGCGGTGGGAATCGACATCCGCAATCGGGCGGGTCTGAAGCGCGTGACGCTGGAGCTGGGCTCCAACTCGGCCGTGATCATCGACCGGGGCGTCAATCTGGACGAAGTGATCCCACGCTGCATTTTCGGCGCGTTTGCCTACTCCGGCCAGGTCTGCATCTCCGTGCAGCGCATCTATGTGGTCAAAGACGAATACGAGACATTCGTGGAGCGCTTCGTCGCGGAGACGAAGAAGTTGGTGGGGGGCGATTCGCTTTCCGAGGATGTCGACTATTCCGCGATGATCTCGCCGAAGGAGACCGATCGAGCTCTGGCCTGGATCGAAGAGGCCAAAGAGCGGGGAGCCCGCGTGGAATGCGGCGGAATCGTAGAGGGACGCGTGCTGCAGCCAACCGTCCTGACCGGTGTTCCGGCCGATGCCAAGCTCTCCTGCCAGGAGGTGTTTGGACCGGTTGTCGTGATCAATGCAGTAGACTCCGTGGAAGAAGCGATCGAACTGGTGAACGATTCGGTCTACGGGCTGCAGGCTGGCGTCTACACCCAAAATCTTTCGCTCGCACTGAAGGCGGCGGATGAGCTTCACGTCGGCGGCGTGTTGATCAACGACATCCCGACCTTCCGGGTCGATCACATGCCTTACGGCGGCGTAAAAGAGAGCGGCATGGGGCGCGAAGGCCTCAAATACGCGATTGAAGAGCTGACGGAGCTGAAGCTGGTCATCGTCAAGCGTTAGGACTGCTTCGCAGCAGTGGGACGCGTGGGCTCGTTTGGAACCGCTTCGCACAGTAGACAGCTTTGAAGTTTGGAAAGTTTGTGCTCTGTAAAGACGGGAGGGTGCGGCGGACCAATGCCGAAAATGGTTTGCCCGCCTGCGATATACGAAAAAGTCTTGGCCCAGATGCCAAGACTTTTTTCTAGTGCGCCACGCATGGCGACTAACTAGGCGGTGAAAGTCCGCTGTGGGGGCTGGTAGTGGCCAACCACTAGCCAAGAGCAAGGGTGTCCACCGTGAGGTGGAATCTGAAGGAAGCTGGAGGCAAAATCCCGGCCCGAGGAACACGAACATCATCAGGCATATGGAATGGGACAAGCTTGCGAGACAAAGCAAAGTCCAATACACTACACGGACATTCCGGTGTAAATGATGCGGGTATATGGGAGGAAAGTGAGTCGTCTTACCGTGGGAGGTCTCATGGACGTGAGAAGATGACATTCGAATCACGGTTGAAACAAGATTTATCATGAGAAGTCAGCAGACGCCATAGTACCTCGAGCAGTCGACGGCTTGAGGGAAGGGCTGAACCTTAGGAGGTGGTCGTCAATGAATGTTACCGAAACAGGAGATAAGGGCAGCCAACTTCCAACGGAAGGCTCACCGCAAAAGAATAGTGCGGAACACGAAGGATATGCGGGAGTGCACGTTCCTGAGAGGATAGCTGAAACCGACGACACCAACGCAAACGAGTCGAAGGAAAGGTTACTTGAGAAAATCATAAGCAGAGACAATTTGAACGAAGCGTTCAAAAGAGTCAAAGCGAATAAAGGTTCACACGGAATCGACGGGATGGGCGTAGATGAACTTCTACAATATCTCAAAGAAAACGGTGAAACCATCAAGGAACAAATCCTGGCGGGCAGATATCGCCCAAATCCCGTTCGAAGGGTAGAAATCCCAAAAGAGAACGGAAAGAAAAGAAACCTGGGCATCCCAACGGTGGTTGATCGAGTAATCCAGCAGGCAATTGCACAAATGCTCACGCCGATCTATGAGCAACAGTTCTCGGACAACAGCTTCGGGTTCCGACCCAAACGAAGTGCCCACCAAGCCATAAGGCGCAGCCAGCAATATATTCAGGAAGGCTACCGCTATGTTGTGGATATGGATCTAGAGAAATACTTTGACACCGTCAACCAAAGCAAGCTCATTGAAGTACTCTCAAGAACGATTAAGGACGGACGAGTCATTTCACTAATTCATAAATATCTTCGGGCAGGAGTTGTCGTGAAGCACAAGTTTGAGGAAACAGAAGTCGGCGTACCGCAGGGCGGGAATCTGAGTCCAATTCTCAGTAATATCATGCTGAATGAGTTGGACAAGGAGCTGGAGAAGAGAGGACACAAGTTTGTGCGATACGCAGATGATTTACTCATCTTCTGCAAGAGCAGACGAAGTGCCGAACGGACACTAACCAACATTCTCCCCTACATTGAAAAGAAGCTGTTCCTAAAAGTAAATCGGGAGAAAACCGTGGTGGACCTAGCCATTCGAGTGAAGTTTCTGGGATTCTCATTCTACAACCAACGAGGGCAAGTGAAAGTCCGCATCCATCCCAAATCCATCGCCAAAATGAAAACAAGAGTGAAGGAACTAACCGCAAGAAGCAATGGCATGGGAAATGAAGAGAGAGCCGAAAGGCTCAGACGCTATATCATGGGATGGGTCAACTACTTCAAGATTGCGGATATGAAGAACCTGCTCCAAACAACGGATGAATGGATGAGAAGAAGGATTCGAATGATCTACTGGAAACAATGGAAACGAATAAGGACAAAATTCGAAAAGCTGATCTCGTTTGGAATCCCAAAGTTCAAGGCATGGGAATACGCAAATACAAGAAAGAGCTACTGGAGAATCTCCAATAGCCCCATCCTCGCGAAAGCCCTCGATAACAACACCATTAAAGGCCTCGGATTTCTTTTCTTCTCAGATTATTATCGACAAGTGACTGCGTGAACTAAGGAACCGCCGTATACCGAACGGTACGTACGGTGGTGTGGGAGGTCGGCTACTCAACTAATGGGTAGCCCCCTACCCGATTGGGCGATCGCTGTATTCCATGAGCCAGCAGTCCCGCGCTTCCTTTTCATGCCATTCATGCTTGGGTAGCAGCTTGACTTTGCGGAAGCCGGAGCGCTGATAGCAGCGGATGGCTCTTTCATTCCAGGCCTGGGGGGCCATGACGAATGCCGGTTCACTTTTTCGATGTCGTGCGGGTTGTCTCTGCCTTCGAAAAATTCCAGGATAACCGGATCGGTGAGCCATTTTACGAGCAAGTGCTTGTCGCTTTCAGATAAGCGGCGAACCCGCAGCCGATCATGTTGGTAAATCACGATATACCCCCCTTCTTCTGGTTGCCCCTGTACGGGCAGCCAGGCAGCTTTCTGTGCGGCCCGGCACTTGAGATTCCGGTGTTTTTATGCTATTATTATAGCGGTTTCAACCGTACGGAGGGATACCGAAGTGGTCATAACGGGGCGGTCTTGAAAACCGTTAGGGTGCAAGCCCACGGGGGTTCGAATCCCTCTCCCTCCGCCATATTCTCTGAGATTGCAGACGGGTCGATCAGCCCGTCTTTTTTTATCGTTTCCGCACGTGCCCATCGCAGGAAGCGGGTAAGGAATGACGAGCAAAGCCCCCAATGCCGATGCTGGGGGCTTTTTGACCGCTTTTTCAGATTAAGATCGCTTCATGGCGTTTTCTTCTTTTTTCAGATGCGCATCGAGAACGAAGTTTCCAAACGGGACCAGGGACGCGACGAATGCGCCGACTGCCCGCAGGATGGACCAGCGGTGCGCAAAGAAGACATGGGCGAGCGCCAGCATAAACAGGACGAAAAACAGTCCGTGCAGCGAACCGGCGATCGTCACGGCTTTGGGCATGTCTGCCAGGTATTTGAGCGGCATGGCGATGCCCAAAAGTACGAGATAGGAGATTCCTTCGATCAAGCCGATAAAACGCAGGCGGCCAATGGGCGTATGCAGCAAAGAGAACACCTCCAGCGAATAGTACCACTATTACGTATTCTAGCGAGGAAGATCAGCGGTATCAATGGAACGGCATGCTTTTTCATGCTTTTCCCTTCGATTTGTGGCAAAAACCAAAACTTTCATCTGCAGCCAGCGACTTCATATTCCAAGGTATGTACCCTTTGATATATTCTTTAGGTAAGCACTCATCAATTTCTTGGGGGCTGCGGCGACTTAGTAATGCAGATCGGGTCGCCGCACTTTTCTTTGCAGGCTCTGCCGAAGCGGCAAAAAGAGGCTGCCTTTTGCATGCTAAAATATACCGATTGAGTATATATTCGAGTGTATACTATAATGTAAGTACAACCTTCATAACCTTGAGTTCTTCTCCCTGACCAGTGATCCTTCTGGTCAGGTTTTTTTACTGTATCAGAAAGAATAAGCTTCCGGATCTTCTTCCTGATACAGCAAGAATAAGCAACGGCTAAATCGCGGTCGCTCCCCTTGAATCGACCTCGATAGAGGTTTTCTTATAGCTATACACTTAGCAATTTTCTGACAATTGGTAGTATAATAGCAGAAGGAAGAAGATGGAGGGATGAAGATGAGGGAGATCCAAAGAGCGAGAAGGCATACGCTGGGCGATATTTTGCGCAGAAGCCGGGGGCGGTTTCCGCAGAAGGTGGCGCTCCGATTCAGGGAGGAAGCACTCACCTATGAGCAGCTGGATACGCTGGTCAACCAGGCGGCTCAGGCCATCCTCCAGCACGGATTGAAAAAAGGGGACAAGGCAGCAATTCTCTCCCGCAACTCGATGGACTTTGTCATCCTCAATTTTGCCTTGGCCAAAGCGGGTGTCGTAATGGTCCCGATTAATTACATGCTTCATGCCGAAGACGTCGCGTATATCCTGGGGCATGCAGAAGTGAGGGCAGTCTTTGCCGCACCGGAGTTTCAGGCGGTGGCTGACGAGGCGATCCGCCAGTCCGGATGCAGCCCGATCCTGCGCGCCTCCATCTCCCAAACGGCGGAGAGGCCCGGCGACTGGCCGGAATTCCGCACACTTCTCGCAGAGGGCGGCACAGAGGAGCCGGAAGTGGAGTTGGACGATGACGACGTTGTACATATTCTCTACACGAGCGGAACCGAATCCAGACCAAAGGGTGTCATGCTGACGCATAAAAATGTGCTGTCCGAGTATGTCAGCACGATTATTGATGGGGGCATGACCGAGGACGATATCGCGATTCATGCCCTGCCGCTGTTTCACAGTGCGCAGCTGCACTGCTTTTTGGGTCCTTACGTGTATCTCGGAGCGAGCGGCATCATTTTGGAGCAGGCGCAGCCAGAATCGATCCTGCAGACGGTAGAGACGTACCGTGCGACACAGCTCTTCTGTCCGCCTACCGTATGGATCGCCCTGTTGCGTTCGCCCGACTTCGCCGTCCGTGACCTGTCTTCCCTGCAGAAATGCTACTACGGCGCCGCCATCATGCCTGTCGAGATTTTGCGGGAGCTGGGCAGCCGTTTGCCGGGGGCGCAGTTCTGGAATTTCTACGGACAGACGGAGGTGGCTCCTCTGGCTACCGTACTCAAGCCGTCTGATCAAATCCGCAAAGCAGGCTCAGCCGGCAGGCCGTCGCTCAATGTGGAGACCCGCATCGTCGACGATGAAGGACGCGAGGTGCCGAGAGGGACGGTGGGCGAGATCGTACACCGCACGAGTCACGCCATGCTGGGCTACTACCGTGACGCCGAGAAGACGGCTGCGGCTTTTCAGCGGGGATGGTTCCATTCCGGCGACCTCGGCATCATGGATGAGGAAGGCTATCTCACTGTCGTCGACCGCAAAAAGGACATGATCAAATCGGGCGGAGAAAATGTAGCCAGCCGGGAAGTGGAGGAGGTCATCTACCAGCACCCCCTCGTCTCGGAGGTGGCGGTGATCGGGATACCCGATCCGTATTGGATCGAGGCAGTCACCGCCGTCGTCGTGCCAAAGGCGGGATCGGTCCTGCAGGAAGAGGAGCTGATTCAGTTTTGCAAAGGCCGTCTGTCGTCCTTTAAAGCACCCAAATATGTAGTGATCGCCGAAAATCTGCCGCGCAATCCCAGCGGAAAAATCCTCAAACGGGAGCTGCGCCTCCGGTATGAAGGGCTGGCTTCCGCAAGGCCGTGAAGTCGGGACCGGCAAAGACAACGCTGCGAATCGTTTGTAACCGCCTGAGAGCTGTCTCAGGCGGTTTTTTTGCCGGCACGTCTTTGGATAAGGGGACCGGGGACGGGAGGGCTACACGTCCACCTTCAGGCCCTCTAGCCAGTCGGCGTAACATTCTTTGCAGAGAAGCTCGTCTCTTTCCTCCGTTCCACGAAAAAAAGTGATCATGTTCGCACTCTCTGTCTCGTGCTCACAGTGGTAACAGGTGTAGCTCACCGACATTTCCTCCCTGTGTTAAGAATCGTCCCTCGTATTATCTCCAGAAGAAAAAAACCAACTCCCGTAAAGAGTTGGTTCCGATTGCCCTGTTCCTTATCCATCTTTATTTGACGGTGGCTACGGTCGGCCTGTCTGCACGAATCGTCTCAAAGCGGTAGCCGTGATCTTTTAAAAACTGGATGACCGCGGGGAGGGACTTGGCTGTCGCCTCTTTGGTGGCGGCATCGTGCATCAGGATGACGATCTCTTTCTGGTTTTTCACCTGAGCCTTGATGTTGGCCAGCGCGCTTTCCGGTGTGTATTTGCTGCTTCGCGCATCGCCGTTGGTCACATTCCAATCGACGAAGATATAGCCGCGTTTGGCTGCTTCTGCTTTGATGGCGCCCATGACGGTGTGCTTTTGATTGTAGACGGAGGCGTTCTGATATTTTTTGCTGATAGTATTGGTGCTTCCGCCCGGATAGCGGAATACGGTCGGTTTGATGCCGGTCACACGCTCGATGAGCTGATTGCCTTTTTCCAGGTCGGCGAAAAAGGCGGAGATGTCTTTGTAGATAGTCCGGTAATTATGGGAGTAGGTATGGCCGCCCACTTCATGTCCCTCCGAAATGGTCCTCTTCAGCAAATCTTCATGGCCGGGAATGCTGGTGCCGACGACAAAGAAGGTGGCTTTGACCTGATGCTGTTTGAGGATGTCCAGGATTTCACCTGTGATCGGCGAGGGACCGTCGTCAAATGTCAGGTAAGCGACTTTATCCTGTGCAGGCTGACCGGCTCCTGACTTAGCGCTTTGCCCGGTTCCGGCTGGAGGAGGTGCGGTTGGCGCTGCCGCTTGGGGAGCAGCGGGAGAACCTGCTTCCGCCTGTGCCGCTGGCGTGCTGCCGGATGGGTTCGGAGCAGTAGGCTGGGGCGCTGGAGGCTGCCCAGGCTCAGCCGAATCTGCAGTCTTTCCGTTGCCGATAGGTCCGGTCTGTTCAGGTGTTGCTGGCTGTACCGGCGGCTTTTGCTGATCAGCGGGAGCGGCTTTGCCTGACGGATCGGATGGTTCGGAATTGCCCGCATCTTTTGCGGGTTGCTGCGCTTTTGGTGCTGAAGACTGTCCGGCTTGGCCCTGCTGTCCGCTTTGTGCGGGTGACGTTTGCCCCGCTGCGGCAGGATCAGTCGCCCCCGGCTGCTCCGAAGCGGTCGGGGCAGGAGGCGGGCTTGCGTGTTTCGCCACTAGCGGCTGGGTAGGCACATACGGTTCGCCGGAGTAGATGAGATGCATTTCCCGCAGCTTCCGAAAAGCCGCCAGATCGCTTGCATACTGCTGCTCGATTTGCTGGGGCGACAGGCCTTGCTCCAGATACTGCCCGATTTTGTCCGTGCCCATCAGAAGGTCAAACATCGACTGGGATGAACCGCTTTTGGGAACGGGAAACGGATGGAGCTGATGGGCATAGGCCAATGCGTACAGTCCCGTCCGTGCAGGGTTGAACCGCAGCGGGTCCGTGATGTGCAGGCGGACGCCTCCCATGCCCTCTTTGTTCTCCGGCAGGAAGATGACCCCGGGGAGCAGAGCGCCGTTCAGCAGGTCGGCATACCGCCCGGAGTCAATGCCCGGCCCGCCGATCCAGCGAAAATGATCTTGGGCCGTCACAGGGGTGCCCTCTCCCAAGCCTGTCGCCATGTACCCGAAAACGGCGGCCAGATCAGGGAACTGCGGCGAGGAGGGAATCCAGGCAAGACCGGTGTCCAGATAATTCATCTGGCGGGTGTAGCCCTTCATCGGGATGACGGTGAGCGGCGCGTCCAGCTGGCGGTTGAAAAACCGGGCCAACTCGCCGATGGTCATGCCATGAGCGAGCGGCAGGGTGTCCACTCCGACAGGGGAGCGGAAGTCAGGCGCCAGGACAGGTCCTTCGACGATAGTGCCGCCCAGGGGATTGGGCCGGTCCAGGACGACAATCGGCTTGCCTTGCTCCTTGGCAGCGCTCATGCATTGGTAGAGGGTAGTGAGATACGTGTCCCTGCCCGCGCCGCTGTCTTGCAGGTCCACCAGCAGCATATCGACAGAGGCGAGCATCTCTGGTGTCGGTTTGCGTACAGCGCCGTACAAGCTGTAGACCGGTATTCCGTAAACGGGATGATGAAAAGAGGCCACCTGCTCTCCAGCAGGGATTTTCCCGTAGAGGCCATGCTCAGGGGTGAACAAGGCGGTCAATTGTACGTTCCGTTCGCGGCGGAGTGCATCGATGGTGCTGACTCCTTTGCTGCCTACACCCGTTTGGTTGGTGAGCAATCCCACTTTCTTTCCCTCGATGAGATCGGAAAACTGGCTGAACAGTACGTCACTTCCGAGAAGTACGGCCGTTGTGTTGGCGGAGCTGCCGCCGGGGGGAATCATTGTCATGATCAGGATAAGAATGAGGAAAGGTATAAATCGTTTCATCGCTTCGGCCTCTTTCGAGATAAAATGTCGTCGTTGTATGTCTATTGTAGCTCGATTTTGTAGGAAATTGGTTTCATTTATGTAACAAATTCAAATTAGGTAAAAAGTTGGAGGAAAGAAGTCTCTTTTTGCAAGGCGAAAGCCAATTCTGTCTTGCATCTCGTGCAGGCCGAAAGCTACAATGACAAAGCGATCCCGCCTGTGCGAAAGGCTTGAAGAGGCGGCAGCAAGTATTGTACAGTTACGAGAGTAGAGGAAATGTCGAACGAAATGGAGTGAATCTGCGATGATGAAAAAATGGGCCGCACTGGCATTGGCACTATCTCTGGCGCCCGCATCGGTTTCGGCTGCGGCCGCGGTTACCGCACCTCCATCCGTCGTAAAAGTCGAATATAGTCAAAAACCGATCCATTTTCCCGATCAGAAGCCGGTGATCAAAGACAGCCGGACGCTGGTCCCGATTCGGCCGATCGCGGAAGGGCTTGGCTTTGACGTGGACTGGAACGAACAGAACCGGTCGGTTGTGATCAAAAAAGGTGATACGCAGATCAAGCTGGTGGTTTCGCAAAAAATTGCCAGACGAAACGGGGAGACCATCCCGCTTGACGTGCCGGCACAAATTATCAACAAGCGCACGATGGTACCTGTTCGCTTTATCGCCGAAGCGCTGTCCTACGAGGTAAACTGGGACACGGCGACGCAAACCGTCTCGATCGCGGATAAAACGCCGGAAAAATCTCAGCAGCAAACGGCGAAAGCTGCCGAAGAGGCAACTGCCGTGGGGACGGGCGTGCCGCAGCCGAAAAGCGAGCCGCCCGCGGCCGGCAACCAGCCCTCGAAAGAGAGTCAGCTGGTTGACAGCGAATCGATCAGTGCCCGGCTGGGCAAGATCATGGGACTGACTATTCTCAGCGTAAAAGGGAAGGCTGAGCCGGATTCCTCGCTGGTGCTGAATATCGAAGGCGTTAATTACGAAGTGCCGATCAATCCGGATGGCAGCTTTCTCTTTGAACTGGTAGAGAAAAATCTGTCAGTCGAGGAATATACACTGGCGGCCACCCGAGGGGACGAAGAGCAGACGCTGGAAGGGAAATTCACCCTGTTGAATTAGAAAAATGAAGCAGCACGGCAACGGAGTAAGAACACCACCGCCTCCCCAGACTAGGAGGTGAGGAGGTGTTTTTTCTTTGAAACGATGGAAGCAGGCGATCTGCGTACTTGTTCTCGCGGGCATTTGCACAGCGGGGTGTACACCGAACAAGCAGCAGGGCGGTGAAGATTACGATGGGAAACCGGCGAAATTTGACGCGTACGGGATAAACATGACCGATGACCGGCTAGGCAGAGACAAGGGCCCGGCAGCCATGATCGTGCAAAAGAACAGACATGCCAGGGAACCGCAGCTGGTTCGCACCCTGGAGCAGCAGGCGGAAAACATTCCGGGCGTAGTGGACATCAAGGTCCTCGCCTATAAGGACACGCTGATCATCGGGGTCCTCCCGGATGGGGCGACCAAACCGGATACCGTCATGCACTCGCCCTCGCTCCTTTATACGCGCGGGGTGCCCATTCGCATCGACAACGGGCACACGGACCGGCTGCAGCAGCGCGTGACCCAAGTGATGCGCAATCGGCTTCAGGCAGAGACGCGCTATAACCTCATGTACGTGGCGACAAATCCGGCCATCTACCATCGCATCGCCGACATCCACCAGCGAATCATCCGCGGCCAGCGTGTCCAGGAAGACGAATTCCAGACACTTCTCAATGACATCGGCTACACAATCAAGGGCATCAATCTGGTTGACTGACAACAGCCACGCGGCTTTCGAGAAAGACCACCTGATCTGTCGGGTGGCTTTTGTCATGCTTCGATGGAGGATTTTACAGCCAGTCATGGAACTAATAAGGGATGAAGTGAACGGTGAGGAGTGTACGGAAGATGAACGCATCCCGGGTTAGCCCAACGAGAATAACCGCTCCGCGAATGAAGCCATTCGTATTCCACAGATTGTCCCTGGCCAAAAAGCTGAGGCTGATGAAGCATAAATCCCTGAGCGTCATCCATGCCGGAGCCGGTTACGGCAAGACCACTTCCGTCGCCGCTTTCCTGGACAATACCAGGGGGGAGGCCTGTTGGTATCGGGTCGGGGAAAAGGATGAAAGGCTGTCCGTTTTCCTGGCGCATCTGGTGGAGAGCGTCCGCATCCTGCACCCGGCTTTCGGAATTTCCGTCCTGCTCGCTTTGCAAAACCTCCCGGGGAACGAGACGGAGGGGCAGCGGGAGGATCTCGCTGATCTGTTCATTCGGGAATGCATGGAGATCGACCGCGATATGACCCTTGTGCTGGATGATTTTCACCACGTCCGGCCCGGCGGAAGCATCGATCTCTGGGTCCAGTATTTCGTGCAAGCGATGCCGCAGCATGTGCGGGTAGTCATCCTCAGCCGGGTTAGGCCTATCTGGTCTTTTTTGGATATCATGAGCGCCCGCGGAGACTACATGGAGCTGACAGTCAGCGATCTGGCCTTTACGCGGGAAGAGATGGAAACCTTTTTTCTCGACGAGTACGACGTTACTCTGCCCAATGAGGATTGGGAACGAATTGAAAACGTTACCAAAGGGTGGGCGGCCGCTGTTCGGACGATCGGGGAGACGCTGGCGCTGGGGGGACACTCGGTTGGCAGCGCGTATGAGTCGGCCCGGTTTTTGCCGTTTTTGGAAAAAGAGGTGTGGGACGAGCAGCCGGCGGAGCTTCAGCTGTTCTTGATGCGGTCGGCTGTGTTTGAAAATTTTGAAGCGGAAGACATTCGCCAGGTGTTCGGCGAGCAGGAAGTGGCATTGTTCGAGGAGGCGATGCGTCGCAATCTCTTCTTGCTTTCGGCGGACAACCGCTATGCCTACCATCCGCTCTTTCGCCGCCTCTTGATCAGCAAGCTGGCCAGCCAGCACGGGGAGTACGTCCGCATGCACCGGCTTGCGGCCGAGTGGTACAAGCGAAAAGGGGAGGTGCAACAGGGGTTTGAGCATCTCCGCTTGATTGAGGCATGGGACGAGCTCGGGGAATGGCTCTCACAGGCCGCCGGTCCGCTTTTGCAGGCGGGCAAGCTCGATCTTTTGTCCCACTGGCTGCAGCTGCTGCCGGAAGAGGAAAAAGACAAATTCCACGTCCTTTGGTTTTATCAAGCGGAGATCGAGCGGTACCGCTGTCTGTATCCGAAAGCGCTGCTCTCCTACCACCGCTACCTCCCGCTCTGCGAGGCGAAGCAGGATATCATCGGCCAGTGCCGAGGGCTGGAAGGGCTGGCCCGGGTACATTTGGACAGCGTCCAGGGAGTGAAGGCGGAAGAATTGCTGAAGCAGGCGATTCAGCTGCTTCAGCCGCAGGATCACGAAATGGCGCCGCGCCTGTATCGATTGCTCGCGGAAATCTACACGAACCGGGGGGACGCCCAGCAAGCGGCGTACTGGTACCAGCGCAGTCAGGAGTGGGAGCAGAGAACGGAGGTAGAGCTGGAATCCCGGCTGTTATTTCGCACAGGCCGCCTGGAATCGGCCATCTCGCTCTTGGAGAACAAGTGGGAGAGCGAACAGCTTAAGCAGCCGGCATTGACCCGCTCGTACCGGGAAACCTCCCTGCTGCTGGCTTTTGTCTACGGACTGAACGGGGAATGGGAAAAGGGCATCAAGGCAGCGGATACGGCAATCCGTCTGGGAAAAGAAGCCCATTCGCCTTTTGTGGAAGCCAACGGCTACGTGCGCAAGGCGACCGCCGCACTAGTCGGCCAGCATCTGCCCTTTGAGAGAATCCGCGAGCTGTATCTGAAGGGACTCAAAATCATGGAAGACCTGCAATCGACCAGGGGGAAATCGGAGACCCTGCTGGGGCTTACGCTCCTCTACGGCCGCGAAGCCAATCTGGATCTCGCGCTGTCATACGGGCAGTGGGGGATGCAGGAGACGGAGGCGATGCGGGATGACTGGCTGCACAGCCTGGTCCGGCTGGCCATCGGCATCGCGTATGCGGCAGCCGGTCAGGATGGGCAAGCGGAGGAGTGGATCCGCGATTGCGAAAAGCGCTTGAGCCGATGCGGGGACAGCTACGGCGTCGCCATCTGCCATCTGTGGCTCAGCTATCTTGCCTATCGCCAGAAGAATTGGAATGCCTTTATCCCGGCGGTCACCCAGGCGCTCTCGGCTATTCAGGCGGGGGAATACCATTTTTTGCTGCAGCGGCCGACCATGTTTACGCCCCATGATGTGCAGCAGCTGATGCCGGTGTTGATCGAGGCGCAGCGCAGACAGGTGTCGCCGGATTACGTGTCCGCGTTGCTGACCGAGCTGGGCTTGCAAAATGTGGCCTTTCACCCCGGATATACGCTGCGAATCCAGACACTGGGCCAGTTTCGGGTCTGGCTGGGAGAGCGCGAACTCGGAGAAAAGTCGTGGCAGCGGGGAAAGGCCAAGCAGCTGTTTCAACTGCTGCTGACGAAGCGGCAGCACCTCCTCGCACGGGAGGATATCGTCACGATCCTCTGGGGGGAAAGCGATGAGGAGACGGCGACCCGCGATTTCAAAGTGGCGTTGAACGCGCTGAACAAAGCGCTCGAACCCAATCGCGAGGCTCGCGCGCACGCCTTTTTCATCCAGCGGCACGGCAGCTCCTACGGCTTTAACCTGGCGTCCGGCTTCCACATCGATGTGGAAGAATTCGAGCGGTATGTGACGCTCGGCCTGGAAGCGGGGGAGGCTGCGCAAGCCATCGTCTTGCTGGAAAAGGGGCTTTCCTTCTACAAAGGGGATTATTTGCCCGACTGTCGCTATGATGATTGGTGTGTCGCGGAAAGGGAAAGGCTGCGCGTGCTGTTCCTGCGGGGGGCGGAGCGCTTGGCCAAATTGCTGCTGGAATCAGACCGGATCGACGAAGCGATCCGCCGCTGCGAATCGATCCTGATGGTGGATGACTGTTGGGAGGAGGCCTACCGGCTGCTGATGCTCGCCTATTACCGCCAGAACAATCGCGCTTTGGCCATGCGCTGGTATGAAAAATGCGCCGCCAATCTGCAAAAGCAGCTGGGCGTTCACCCGATGCCGGCCACGGTGGAGACATATCGGATGATTATGGAAGGATGAGACCGCATTTGCGGTCTTTTTTTTTGTTAAGACGAGTTGTTACATAATTGTTAAACATAGGTCCCGTACCTGTTCGTGGAGAAAGGCGTCAAATCCATTTCTCCAAGAAATTTACAAAGGATTTAATGATAGAGATTTCCAAATCCTCTTCTCGCAATACCATCCAGGTGCGTCGAATGAGGGGGACACCGTCTCGAGTGGTGCACTTGGCTATAAAAAGATCCTCATTCTTATCAAGCAGAATGTCAGGCAATATCGAGTACCCCAAACCGTTGAATCATGGATGGCTACGCATCGGTGCCCCTCTCATTCCTTTCGGATTTATAGACAGATAGTTATGAAAGTTATGGATATTCTTGTCTTTGATTGACAGCGTTTCCAATATCCACAGTTCCTGTTTCGCTTGACCACCAATATTTTCAGCGGCGTTACCCGTTTACCATGCAAGAGTGCTGATCTATGCTTCTCCGCATTCATGTCTTTATCTTTCGTCTTTACAGACAATTGGTGTAGCGCTGCTGATCAAATAAAAAAACTCAGGGGGTAATTTCATGAAACGTAAAGCAATATTCCTATCCTTGGCCTTAACACTTGCGGTTGGATTAGCAGGCTGTGGCGGAAAAACCGACGCACCCGCTTCTGGCAGCCAGGCGCTCGACTATCCAAAGCGTCCGATTGAAATGGTCGTACCGTTTGGCGAAGGCAGCGCAAGCGACACCTTTGCTCGGAAATTCGCCGATTTGATGAGCAAGCACACATCCCAGCCAGTCCAGCCCCTTAACAAAGATGGCAGCGGCGGATTAGTGGGAATGGTATATGCGCACGGCCAAAAAAATGACGGGTACACCGTTCTGCAGATTACCCCTTCCCATGTCATTGCGGACGTTCTCGGAAAAGGGAAAGATATTAAATTGATGACGGAGTTCGAGCCGCTTGCACAGATTCAATCGGATATTTATGTTCTCTCCGTTCCCGCTAAGAGCCCCTACAATAGCTTTGAGGACCTGGTAAAAGTGGGGAAGGAAAAAGACATTACATTCGCAGGTGTTTCTCCGGGCGGTCTGGATGATTTGACCTTAAGTGCCTTAGCGGATGAAACCGGTATCAAAGTAAAGTTTATCCCCTACAAATCCGGTTCTGAGGTAAAAGCTGCAGCACTGGGGGGCGAGGTAGATGTTTACCTGGACAAATTAATTTCGGCGGTAGGGTTGATCAAGGATGGCAAGGTAAAACCAATTGTTGTCCTGAATGATAAGCGCATTGAATCCATTGATGAACTGAAAAATGTTCCATCTACTGTTGAACTTGGCTATAAAACCACGATTGGTTCCTGGAGAGGCTTTGTCGTGAAAAAGGGAACGCCTGCGGAGATCAAGCAATATCTCATTGACAGTTTGAAAAAGACCTACGACTCTCCTGAATACCAAGAATTTGCGAAAGAAAACCTCGCTGATATTCGCACCGGGTACCTCAGTCCTGAAGAGTTTACCAAGCAATGGCAAGCGGAGTACGAAGTGTTTGATGCCATCGCGAAAAAGACCGGATTGAAAAAATAATAATAAAGCTAGGCAGCTTCGCTGCCTAGTTTATTTTAAGGAGGATCAAATGGGGGAAATTATTTTTAACATCATCCTGCTCGTCGTCTTGGGATTGTTTTTTAAGGAGTCCTTTTCCATTGAAACAGCCAGAACAACAGACCCGATCGGTCCCGCGGGGTTTCCTCAAGCGATTATCGCGATTTGCTTCGTTTTCCTCCTGATCTCGCTGTATCAAGCCATTCGGAAGTATCGGAACCGAGATCAAACAGAAGCATCGGGCAAACCCGCGGAGTTGAGCAAAGAATTTATCGGGATACTTGCTGTCATTTCCATCTATTTGCTGATTGTTGACTATCTAGGGTTTATCCTTACCACCTTTGCCTTTTTTATCGTCCTCTATGCTTTGTTTGGAAGAAAAATGACACCGAAAAACATCGTCAGTTCCCTGTTGTTTTCCTTTGGCTTTACCCTTGTGTTTGGAACACTCCTCGATCTTCAGCTCCCACGAGGGATCGAACTATTAAAAAACCTTAGCTATTGGATTTATTAAACAGAAGAGGAGGAGAATACGTGGATTTTCAATTGCTGCTGGATGGATTTTTGACAACGATTTCACCTTTTAACTTCTTATTAGTAATGCTGGGGATGATGGCAGGTATTATTTTCGGCGCTCTTCCCGGTATCAGCGCATCCATGACGATCGTCCTGCTGCTGCCCTTTACTTACTACTTGGGGATTGTTCCATCTATCATATTGCTGGTAGCCGTATATATGGGATCCGCCTATGGAGGGGCTATTACCGCGATTCTCTTTAACACGCCAGGCGACCCTGCTGCCGTCATTACGGCGATGGATGGATACCCGATGGCGAAGCAAGGGAAGGCCGGCAGAGCACTCGGCTTGTCCATTAGCGGCGGTGCCGTGGGTGGAATCTTCTCCATCATTGTTATGCTATTCTTATCGCCTCCCCTCTCTGCTTTTGCCTTAAAAATTCAAAGTGCGGAGTATTTTGCCTTAGCCGTGTTGGGCATGACGTTGATCGCTTCCATCGGGAGAAAAAATCCGCTTCGCACCCTTATTTCAGGATGCTTTGGGATTTTATTGGCGACGATTGGATTAGACCCCATGACAGGCACCGATCGTTTAACGTTTGGCAGCCTCCATCTGATGAACGGAATCGACTTTATCCCGGTCATGATCGGCGCATTCGCATTTGCGGAGGTATTATCGCAAGTCGTGGAGAGACAAGCCGGCGGCACCTTCAACATGAGCAGTAAAATTCCCCTGGAGGGATTGAAATTAAAAGATGTCTGGTACCATCGCTGGTGTGTGCTTCGCGCCTCTGTCATCGGAACGATTATCGGCATTTTGCCGGGCACGGGAGGTTCCATCGCGTCGATCGTCAGCTATGGGGCAGAAATGAAAGCGAGCAAAAAACCTGAACAATTCGGAAAAGGGGCTGAAGAGGGAGTATTGGCTCCTGAAACTGCCAACAACGCTGCGGCCGGAGGATCGATGATTCCGATGCTCACATTGGGAATTCCCGGGAGCCCCACAACCGCTGTGATTTTAGCTGCCTTAACCCTGCAAGGACTTCAGCCTGGTCCGCAAATGATGACCGAGCAGCCTTTGTTGTTGTACGTCATTTTCTTCTCCATGCTGATTGCAAGTATTGCCGCTTTCATCGGAGGGAGACTCGGTGTTCAGATTTTCGCCTTGATGACCCGCTTGCCCTATTCCATCTTAGGGCCTACCATTTTAGCATTTTCCATCGTAGGGGCTTTTGCCGTGGATAACAGCATGTTCCAGGTATGGATTGCCTTGCTTTTTGGAGTGATTGGCTATTTTATGAGCAAATACGATTTCGCCCCTTCTGCGATGATTCTCGGCTTGGTACTAGGGAAAATGATGGAGGAAACATTCCGAAGACATTTGCTCGTAACGAATGGGGATTATTCCACTTTCATTACCCAGCCCATTTCAGGTTTCGTATTGCTGATCGCTGCTTTGGGAGCCACATACCCTTTGCTTTCAAAAGCGATCAAAAAGAAAAAACAAACGGCATAAAGAAAAAGGGTGGTCCTGAAGTTATTCTCGGGGATTCGCCCCTTTTTTTACATATGGCCCGAAAGCAGTCCAAGGAGGCACAGATGAAAGCGACGATTGGAACCAAATTAATGGCAGGTTTCCTCTCTATTTCCATTCTATTAATGGTGAGCAGCGGCATTACTTTTTATTACATGAAAAATATCCAATCCTCCTATTCTGATCTACTAGAAAGGGTCTCCGTAATCCTCAGCAATACGCAAGAGGTGAAATTTCATTCCGCTCAGCAGATTAGCTATTTAAGAGGATATTTGCTCAACCGAGACCAAGAACTTCTGGAGAAGCTCCAAGCCTCTAATCAAGAGGTAAGCCAATTAATCAGCAATACGATCCCACTCATTCAGGTGGAAGAAGTCCATGGCGGGATGACTCAATTGCAGGGGTTGAACGGGATTTTTAAAGAATCTGCTGATAAAGTCATACGCTTGGCCAAAGAAGATCTGCCTGCGGCCGTTACCCTGGCTGAAGCGGAAGCGATCCCTTTTGGCATCGAAATGAGCGCACAAGCGATACAAATCGCAGCTCTAGAACACCAGATCGTGGAGAAAGCGAGCAGAGAAAACGCGAACAATGTAGAGACATTGATTCGAACGATGATGCTGGCGAGTGTCACTGCCGTCATTCTCGCCGTATGGATCGGGATGACGATCTCCAGAAAAATATCAAAGCAAATCCAAATCGTATCGCAGGCTCTCGGACAAGTGGCGAAAGGTGACTTGTCGGTGGAGGAAATCACGCAAAAAAGCAAGGACGAAATCGGCGATTTGGTCACCTCTCATAATCGAGCATTTTGCATAAATCTAAGCCCTTGATAGGCAAGGATTTTCAAACATAAAAAAGGGACTTCACCCCGACTTGGAGAAGTTTTCAAGTGATCAAACCAGAAAACCCAAGGGGGGGAAGTCACCTTGTATATTCTCCAAGAAAGTCTGTTTTCCTTCGAAGAACTACTAAAAATGCAATCCAAAGAGCGATTGCCGATCTTTTTTGGTGTGCTGGATCTTCGTCCTTACGCCAAGGAACTAAGAAGTCGTTCACCCCGAGGCGCTGACGGTCATTGCAGGGAAGGTATTTTGCGGGCGCTTTTGGCGGCACCAATTGAGCACATTCATACGTTTACCGCCCTGCATCATCGCTTGGAAACCGACCTTCGTTTTCGCTACCAATGCGGACTTTCGCTTGATCGTGAAGCACCGTCTGTCTCCACATTAAGCCGAGTGTTTGCCGAACTTACAAAGAAAAACTTAGCTCAGCAACTGTTTGAGGATTTGGTCAAACGCTGCCAGGAAGACGGAGTCATCGACGGCAGTCACGTGGCGATCGACAGCGCCGCCATCCATGCTTACGAAAAGAAGCAGCCCAAACGCAAAAGCGAGCAAACCGGCAATGCAAATTGGGGCGCGAAGTTCGATTCTTTTGGCAACAAGATCACCTGGTTCGGCTATAAGCTCCATCTTGCTGTCGATACGAAAAGCGAGCTGCCGTTAGCGCTGGAGATCACGCCGGCGCATGTAAACGACGGCGAAAAGGCACCTGGTTTGATTCGAAAAATCGCCTCCAAAGCCAATACGCGATTTTTCATGCTTGATGCGGGCTATGATCAACTGAAAGTGTACGAAGCTGCCCGCAATGTGAGAGCGCAAGCGATCATTCCGCTTAACCCACGCGGCGAGAAGGAACCGCCTGCCGGGTTCACATCGAACGGAACGCCTTGCTGCTCGATGGGATTCGCGATGACCTATTGGGGAGCCGACGGAGATGATTTGAAGTTTCGTTGCCCGCACGCAACAGGCAAAGTCGAATGCCCGCTAGGCATGGCTGCATGCTCGTCTTCCAACTATGGCATGGTGGTCAAAATTGACATAAAGGATGACCTACGGCGATTTAGCAGCCCGCATCGGGATACGAAGCGCTGGAAGGAGCTATACAACGAACGGACAAGTGTGGAACGTTGCAACTCCAGATTAAAATCGTATCTCACAGCGAATGACCTGCATGTCTGGGGCATCCAGAAAGTGACGACACATCAGTATTTGAACGCTATCGTACTACTTATATCCGCCCTTGCCGCCGCTTGCAAGCAAAAGCAAATAGCTGCTTAAAAACGGAAAAACGAAAATTCTGCAGGTATGCCCATTTTTGGAAATGAACCTATTTCATAACCAAAGAGCCTTCAGATTTTGACTTTCTGTAACTAAAATCGGAATTATGCAAAATGCTCAATCAAATGATTCGCGACGTTCGAAATATCCTGACCACAATTATGCATACCTTCTCCAGTGTGACAGCTACCTCTGAAGAACTGGCCGCGATCTCGGAGCAAAGCTCCCGGGCCATTCAATTGTTGGCGGAGTCTGGATCCGAGCTCGCGCAAGGTTCCGAAAAACAGGTAAACGCTGTAATCGATTCGGTTGCCATCTTGGAGCAGTTCTCGGCGGGACTGGAGCAAATAGAGGACAACTGTCGAAGCATGTCCAACCTGTCTGTTATCTCCTCTGAAAATTGCGAGAAAGGCAAAATCGTGGTCCGGGAAGCACTCGTACAAATGAAGCAAATCCAGGATTCTGTCCAGGACTCCGCAACCATTATCAATCAACTCGGTCAGCATTCCCGAGAGATTGAGGGTATTGTTACCTTTATTACCGATATCGCCAATAAAACGAATATGCTTGCCCATAACGCAGCGATTGAATCCGCGCATGCTGGTGCACATGGCCGCGGCTTTGCTGTGATTGCAGAGGAGGTCCGCAACCTTTCTGAGGAATCCAAAGCATCCACCAAACAAATGGCCAGCTTGCTCTCCCTCATTCAAAGCGAATCACTGGAAGCCGTTGCATCCATGCAGGAAAATACAAGCAAGATCGCGCGAGGATTGGAAAAAACTCAACAAGCCAGCGAATCATTCGATACGATTCAAGCATCCGTTGAAAATGTTACTGGAAAAGTACAAGTGGTGAATAGAGCCGTAGAGGAAATGTCGAAAGCGAGTAAACAGCTTGTTCAAGCTGTCGAGCTCGTACAAATGATTGCGGAAAAAGGATTGCATCTAAGCCAACAAAATTCTGCCTCTGCCGAAGAGCAATTAGCTACCATGCAAGAACTGGAAGCCTCTGCGCAGGCGCTCGCCCATCTCGCTGATGAGATGCAGACATTGCTCGCTATATTCAAGTTATAGCGATAGAAAGAGTGGTCGGGTAAAATACGGCCACTCTTTCTCGTTGCATGATTGCTATTGACGAAATAAGGAAAAACCCGTACACTATCTTTTGTACTGACCAGTCAGTCCAAAAATAAAAAAGGAGGCTGAAGGAGGGATGGCACCTTCGAAGAAAGACCAGATTGTCGAAGCGGCTGTACGCGCCTTTGCCCAGTACGGCTACAGCGATACCACGATGGACACGATTGCCGAGGTGGCCGAGGTGGCCAAAGGCACCTTGTACTATCATTTTGCGACGAAGGAAGAATTATTTCTGTACGTCATTGAAAAAGGCGTGAAGATGCTGATCGATTCCGTAGACAGCGTGATGCAGCGAGCGGATTTGTCGCTGGATCAGCGCATGCTTTGTGTACTGGATGAGCATCTTCGCTTCTTTTCCGAGCACCGGGAGCTGTGCCTGTTGCTGCTTAGCTTTTTTACGGGCGATCAGCAGCGGGATCAGACGATCGGACAGCTGTTGTCCGGGTATTTCACTACGATGGAAGGCTATGTGGCAGAACTGCAGCGGGAGGGCCATGTCCGGCCGGATATTGAGGTGCGGACGATGATTTCCGCTTTGTTCGGCATGGCCGGCTTCACGATGCTGCGCAAACAGTTTCGCCAGGAAAACGGGGTTACGGACACGGATCGCCGCACGCTCCATTTGCTGCTGTCGGGTGTGCTGATAGCCGATTCGCCTGATCAATAATTCCGCCCCGTGTAAGAAAGATGGAGAAAGAGGAGAACCGATATGAAGAAACGTGCATGGATAGGAGTATCTGGATTCGTAGTCAGCATTGCTTTGCTCAGCGCCTATCTGATTGGACCGGGGGCTGCCGATGTTGCCGGACAGCGGCCTGTACAGATGGCCGGGGTCATCGAAGGAACGGAAACAGACCTTTCTTTTAAAATGGGCGGCTCCATCGCGGAGATCGCCGTCAAAGAAGGGGACGAGGTAAAGGCGGGGCAACTGGTCGCCACGCTGAACAGCGAAGAACTGCTCGCCAAACGGGAGCAGGCGCAGGCAGCCTATCATCTCGCGCAAGTGAAGCTGGAGCAGGCGAAAAAAGGAGTCGGCCTGACCAGCAGTTCCACCCATGCGCAGGTGAATCAGGCCAAAGCGGCAGTAGATGCGGCCAAAGCCCAGTACGAGGCCAATAAAAACGGGGCGCGCAGCGAAGAAGTGCTGCAATTGAAAGCCAAGCTGCAGGCTGCGCAAACAGCCGCACAAATCGCGGATACTCAACTGGAGCGGATGACCAAGCTATTTGCCGAAGGAGCCGTCCCGCAAGTGAAAGTGGACGAGGCGCGGATGGATCAGGAAAAAGCGGCGGCTGAGCTGAAGGCAGTCGAAGAGCAGTTGAAAATGGCGCAATCGGGGGCGCGCAAAGAGCAGCTGGACGCCGCCAAGGCGCAATGGGCCCAGGCCCAGGCCGCTTACGATCAGGCGGTCGCTGCGAGCGGACAGGTGGGGCTGAAGGAGCTGGATGTGAAGTCCGCGGAAGCCGCTGTCCAACAAGCTAAGGGCGCGCTGGATGAGATCGAGGCTTATCTGAACAACACCCGGCTGACTGCTCCGATGGACGGAATCGTCAAAGCGGTTGCGGTCCAAAAAGGGGAATTGGTCGCACAGGGCTTCACCGTTCTCACCCTGCAAAGCAATGAAAACAATTATGTCAAATTCTATGTGGATGAATACCAGATCGCCGGATTAAACGCAGGGGACACAGCGAAGCTCAGTGTGCCGTCCTTGAACCGGGATACGGAGGCCACGATCACAAGTGTCGCGCCTGCAGCCGATTTTGCAGTGAAAAAAGCGACGCAAGAGCTGGGAGACCGCGATATTCGCTCCTTCCAGGTGAAGATGGAGATCCGCGATCCAGAGCTGCGCCCCGGTCTGAGTGTCGTTTGGAACCTCGAAGGGGCTGGTGAGCGTGAGTAATCTGTCCCGCCTGTTTTGGGAAGAGTGGCAGCGTCTCTTTTCCAACAAGACGATCCGCCTCGTCGTCCTCGTCGTTCCGCTGCTCTACATGACGCTGTTCGGATTTTTGTACAGCGAGAAAAAAGTAACGGAGATTCCGACGGTCGTGGTCGATGCGGATGAGAGCGAACTCAGCCGGGAGCTGTCCCGCGCCTTTGATGCCGATCAGACCTTCCAGGTGACGCATCGGGTGCCTACGGAGACAGAGGCGATGGAATTGATCGACAGAGGCGAGGCGCTGGTTGCTGTCATCATCCCCGCAAAACTGGAGATGGATGCCAAGGCTGGACGTGAAGCGAGTGTGCTGACGGTGATCGACGGCAGCAACATGATGATTTCCAACACCGCTGTCCGGGCCGCCAATACCGTCACCAAAACGATTGCCGCAGGCGTCACGCTAAAAAAGCTGGAGGCCCAAGGCGGTTGGGGGGAAGAAGGGAAAAACCTGTATACCGGGATTGATTACCGCTATCGGGTCCTGTACAATCCGACCTTCAGCTACATGTCCTTCATGGTCTTCGGCTTGGCCGGAACCGTGCTGCAGCAGGTGTTGTTTCTCGGCATCGCGCTTTCTGTCACGCAGCAAAAAGAAGAGGGGACGTGGACCAGAGCAATCGCGGAACATTCCTTTTGGGCGATCGCGGCGAGCAAGCTGCTGCCCTATCTCTTGGTGGCGACATGCAATCTGGTGCTGACATTTACTTTATTGCTAAAGGGATTTGGCATCCCGTACTACGGAAGCGCCGCCCATCTGCTCGTGGTCGGCACCGCCTTTAACCTGGCCGTCCTGGCCATCGGACTGGCGATCTCTTTTTACGCGAAGGACCAGCTGCAGGCCACACAGGCGGCGATGATGATCGCTGTTCCCTCGTTTATGCTGTCGGGGTACACCTGGCCGCTGATGTCCATGCCGACGGTGGTCGCCGCTATTGGGAAATCCTTGCCGCTTACCTATTTTCTCGACGCCGTTCGGGAGATTTTGACCAAGGGGCACGGGCTCTCTTACGTGACGCATCACATGGCGGTCCTTCTGCTGATGACGGTCCTGGGCTTGTTTGCGGCATATGTCACCTACCTTGTCCACAGCAGAAGAGCAGCCTCTTCCATGGGAGAAAGTACAAGCGCGGAGGCGTGATTTGGAGAAAAGAAGTCCTTGAATTGCAAAGAAGCTATCCAGTATACTAATCAAAAAAAGCTGGATTCTTTCAACGCGAGGGGGACATTATGTCAGTGACTCATCTGAAGCAATTGTGCGAAGAGACGTACACAAAGTTGAAAAGAGTGAGCATGGATCTGGAGCGCTTTTTAAATCAAGTTACCTTGACGGGGCTGATTGAAAAGTCCGGTGATCCGGAGGAGTATGAGACTTACTATCGCAGCTACCTTTCCGACTTGCGCCATTTGCTGGTTTACTGTGAGAACGCAAGCGAGAGACTGGGTGTTGCTCTCCGCCGCACGAAGTTCGATGAAGAGTATGCCGAAGAAGTCCTGTATCAGGTCTATCATACCTGTATCACCAATTTCTACTACCCCAAAGGCGAAGTGTACGACGAAGATGGACGCCAGGCCTATACCAATGGCGATGCCATTGTCTTTCGGAAAGAGGTTACCCCTGAGCTGAAACAGCTGACGCTCTCTCTGTCCAAAGTATTCGAGCAGCTTCGCGAAGCGCTCTACTACTACGAAAACGATTACATTGCCAAAAGACGAATGCAGAAAATATAGGAAACGAAAAAACCCTGTGGGCAGGATCTTTCATCCGCGCTGCTCACGGGGTTGTTCATTTTACACGGTGGTTGGCTGGAGCGTCTTTTGAAGCAGATCGTGAACGCTGTTCAGCATCGCATCACGAGCTTGCTCGCTGACGTAGGGCACGGCGGCGAAGTTGTGGTAGACCACATCATAGCCGATCAAGCTCAGGGTGCCGTCCCCCATCTGCTTTTCGACGACCCGATCCAGTCCGCTTGCCTTCATGTCATGCTCGGACTCCCGCGTCGTGGTCATGACTAATGCCTTCTTGCCCCGGAGGAGACCTACCGGCCCTCTCTCCTCATAGCGGAAGGCGAAGCCGTGGGTAAAGACCCGATCCAGATACCCCTTCATAATGGCGGGAGGCGACCACCACCAGATCGGGAAGATCATGACCAAAAGGTCGGCTTCGGTGATCTGCTGCTGTTCTTCTGCGATGTCGGCGCTGACGTCGCCCATCTCGACCCGATGCATGTCCTCTCCGCGAAAAACAGGCTGGAATCCTTGCTGATACAGGTCGCGCACAGCATAGGAGATGCCTTCCTGCTCCAAATATTGTTTGGTTCGCTCCAGTATTTCATGGCAAAAGCTCGTGTATCCTTCGTGGGCAAAAACAATGTACGCTTTCACGGTTTTCCTCCTTTAATCAAAGCCGTAACGGAGCCGCAGGAAGAACTTGTTGAGGAGGCCGCCGATCGTCTCTCGTTCCTGTGTCTTCCGCACTTGTTTTGGGGCAGGCGTAAGTCCGCTCAGTGCGTTGTTTGCATTGATCAGACCGTAGCCGTACAGCATGTCTTTTCCGGGCGGCCCGAGATCATCAGCGGAAGTGCGGATCAATTCCATGACGTCCGTATTTTTCATGCCGGGCCGGACAGAGCGGATCAGCGAAGCCAGCGCAGCGACATGGGGACAGGCCATGGACGTGCCCGACAGAATGGCGTAGTCGCTGTAAATGTATGTGCTGGGAATGTCTACGCCGGGTGCGGCTACGTCGATGTTGTCGCCAAAGTTGGAGAAGTCGGCCCGCTCCCGATTGTGGTCCACCGCTGCCACGGAGAGCACTTCTTCATAGGCAGCCGGGTAACTGGGCTGCTCGCTGGCGTCGTTGCCGGAGGCTGCCACCAGCACGACATTTCGTTCAAAAGCGTAGCGGCAGGCTTCCAGCAAGGCGGCCGAAGAGGTGTAGTTGCCGACGCTGAGGTTGATCACATCCGCGCCGTGGTCGGTCGCCCAGTAAATGCCTTGTGCGATGTCGAAGGCGGACCCCGCGCCGTCAGCGCCGATGGCTTTGATCGGCATCAGCTTGCTGTTCCAGGACATTCCGGCGATGCCGTCCGCATTATTGCTCTTCGCGGCGATGACACCGGCTACATGTGTGCCGTGACCATTGTCATCCTCTGGATGGTTATTGTCTTCCAGCACGTTGTAGCCTTCCACCAGCTTGCCCTGAAATTCGGGGTGGGCCAGATCGATGCCGGTATCCACGATTGCCACAATCACGTCGTTGCTTCCCCGGGTAATCTCCCAGCTTTTTTCCATCCCGATCATGGGCAGGTTCCATTGATAGTCCTGGTAGTACGTATCGTTTGGCACCCGGTTGGGGAGCAGCAGATAGTTAGGCTCCGCGTAGATGGAGTCTGGATGCTCCGCCAGCTTTTTCATCAGCTCCATCGTGGAAAGCGAGCCCGATTTGATGATCATCGCTTGGCCATAATCCCGTTTGACCTTCCCGTCCACCGAGGCGAGCAGTTTGTCGATGGTGGATGGGGCGGGACGCGGGTGAAAGCGAACGACGACCTCATGCTCCACGTAGTGACTTCTGTCCCGCTCATTATGATGCAAGACCTTGATGTGCGAGCGGCTCTCCAGATCGCGGCGGATATCCCGCACCTGTTCGATATAGTTAATTCTCGGGATCGACGTCTCGACCGAGGTGAGGCGGGGGTGAGGCTCACGCATCTCCTGGCTCTCTTGCCAGCTCAAGGGAATCACGGCCAAGCCGACCAACGCGAGGGCGACGACTATCGGGCGAATTACGCGCAAAAAAACTCACTCCCTCCATGCTCTATGGCTATAGCCTGTGCATGGAGGGAGTGATTATGAGACCAAATCGCTGTCAGTTTCTAGCAGAGACCATCAGAGGATGCCCAGCTCACGCAAGCCGTAGGCAATGCCGCCGTCATCCACATGTCTCGTGATCTGACGGGCGTGCGGCTTCAGCTCCTCGTGGGCGTTTCCCATCGCGATTCCCATCCCGACAAAGGATAGCATCTCTTTGTCGTTGAGGCCGTCGCCGAATGCGGCCGCTTCCGCCGGGGTCAGCCCGTAATGGCGAAGCACCGCTTCGATGCCGCGGGCTTTGGAGCCGCTCGGGGGGAGCACATCCAGTACATTTTGATGCCAGCGGACATAGGAGACCGGGTGGGCATCGGTCATATACGTCTTTTCCTCCTGCTCCTTGCAGTAGAGGAATGCTTGATAGATCGGCGCATTCTCCCAATAGCGGGGATGGTGGGCCGGGGGAGACAGCCGCAGATAATGAAACGAGTCAATGACCTCGGGGTGATCTGCCTGATTGGCATAACATTCCTCCGGTCCGAGAAAGACCATCGGATGGCGGTTTGCGCTCGCCGCCGCTTCCAGCCGGGCCAGCGTCTCGGCTGGAAGCGGCGTGTGGTGGATCCGCTTGCCTTGGGCCACGACATAGGAGCCGTTAAAGCTGACGTAGGTATCGATCTCGAGCTCGTCTGCGATCGGCTTCAGATGGTAAGGGGCCCGTCCCGTGGCGATGGCTACCAGCACCCCATTTGCCCGCAGTTCGCGGATGGCTGCTTTGGCATCATCTGGAATTTTGTGAGCCGTGTTCAGCAGCGTGCCGTCGATGTCAAAAAACACAATTTTGTATGGCATCTGTTCTCTTCCTCTCCGTATCCCTTCTGGCGGGAATCTGCTCATCCGTACTCCAATAGAAAAAGGAATGTCGGCAGGGACATTCCTTTTGCCTTTCACGCTCCTAGAATACCGCCATTTCTGTTTCACTGTCAAATACATGGCATTTGGACAAATCCATGCCCAGCTTGACAGTCATGCGCGGTTTCAATCCTTCGCGGGCGTCGACGCGGGCGACCATTTGCGTATCTCCCACATTGGTAAAGTAGACGTACAGTTCGGAGCCCATGTTTTCCACGACGTCGATGACCGCCTCGATCGAGCTGTCAAACGGGTTGGCTTCCATAAACTGATGATCGCTGTAGATATCCTCCGGACGGATCCCGAAAGTGACCTCTTTGTTCAGGTAGCCGCGTTCTCTGAGGACAGCCGCTTTGTCCGGCGGGAAGCTGACGTGCATGTGAGGAGCTTCAAAGGCAAGCTGCTCTCCTTTTTCGACGATCCGCCCTTTAACCAGATTCATGGCGGGCGAACCGATAAAGCTGGCGACAAACTGGTTGACCGGGTGGTTGTAGATGTCGGTCGGGGTCGCTACCTGCTGGATGATGCCGTCCTTCATCACGACGATCCTGTCACCCATCGTCATCGCTTCGGTCTGGTCATGCGTGACATAGATGACCGTGGTGTTCAAGCGCTGGTGAAGCTTGAGGATCTCCGTGCGCATCTGGACGCGCAGCTTGGCATCCAGGTTGGACAGAGGTTCATCCATGAGGAAGACTTGCGGCTCCCGGACGATCGCTCTCCCGAGGGCGACACGCTGCCGCTGCCCGCCGGAAAGCGCTTTCGGTTTCCGATCCAAGAGATGGCCGATGTCCAGAATGCGCGCTGCCTCTTGGATCCGCTTATCGATCTCCGCTTTGGAAAACTTGCGCAGTTTCAGGCCGAACGCCATGTTTTCATAGACGTTCATGTGAGGATAGAGGGCATAGCTCTGGAAAACCATCGCGATATCCCGATCCTTGGGGGCCACATCATTCACCAGGCGGTCGCCAATGTAGAGATTCCCCTCCGAAATCTCTTCCAGCCCGGCGATCATCCGCAGCGTTGTCGACTTCCCGCAGCCGGAGGGACCGACCAGCACGAGGAATTCGCGGTCCTCGATCTCCAGATGAAAGTCATTCACGGCGACCACATCGCCTGCGTACCTTTTATAAAGATGTTCCAAATAGACTCTAGCCATACAGTATCCCCTGCCTCCGCCAGAATTTTTCACCGATTCAATCTTCTCTGCTGTATCCATATCGTAGCAGCCTGGGCAAGCGGCCTCCATCGTCATTTTGTATGAAAGCGTTCCTCATTTTTGACGAAAGAGTAGCAGCAGTTGGAGCAGGACGGCCTCGGAGAATCGCCGGGGGTCCAGCCCCGTCTGTTCGGTCAGTTTGTCCAGGCGGTAGATGAGGGTGCTGCGGTGCAGGAAGAGCTGACGGGCCGTTTCGCTGCTGTTTAAATGTTGCGAAAAAAAAGCCTCCAGCGTCTCCGCCTGCTCCGCGTTCAGCGCAGGCAGGGGCATCATCGCTTCGAGAGAGCGCCGCAGGGTGGCAACCGTCTCAGGCGGGAGCTGGGTGATCCACCGCTCCAGCGGATAGTCCTCTGTACAGGCTACCATCGTCTTGGGCCGATACTTGCGCAGGGCCTCAAGCAGCGCCACGCATTTGCTGACCGCCAACCCCATCAGCGCGGGCTGATCGATCGGCTCTCCGGCGATCACGCGGACATTTTCCATGCATTCCGTCGAGATCAGATCATGCAAGCTAAAGGCCCATTCCATCCGGGCCTCTGGATCCAGCGCTTTTCCCAATGAGGAGACGGGAACGGCCAGCAATAAGCAAGACGGCTGCAGGATAAAATGAGAAGGGGATACCCCCTGGAAAAAGTCGCGCAGAATGGGCAAGAGGGAAGACCAGAGAGAAGCAGCGTCTTCGTGAGAGCGTTCGAGCAGAAATGGCTGTCTCGGCTCCTGCCACGGCCACTGCATATCCAGTCCCTCTGGCGGCGGGGCGGGCTGTCCGGCCGCCACCTTGGAGAGCCACTCCGTCAGCCGCGCTTTCAGCGGCTGGTTGTTGGCGCGGACGGGAGCATCGAAAAAGAGGGAGAGCAGCGCACGGGACGCCTCCGGCCAGGCCTGGCCGAGGATGGCGATTCGGCACATCTCCTCGGCCGTGCCGACGATCACGACCGTCTCCCAGCCGGAACTCTCCAGCTCAAGCCACTGCTTGCCGACCGCTTCTTCGCTCCCGGTCAAACAGGAAATGGGCAGGCCAGTAGCCTGCCGAATCTGTTCTGTCTTTTGATACCAATGCTTGTTCATGCTAACGCACCTCGTCCCAGTCGTCCGATGTGCCTATTATACCTTAATCGATCGCCACGGTGCAGGTCGCCGATTCTGCTGTCGGCAGGGCGTGCACGGGCACGGCTGTGCCCTCCGCTGCGGCCGAGGAACCCCGATGCGAATGGGCCAGCGCGAAGTGCGCGGCTGGCGCCAAGGTGTGCATCGTAATCTCCGGACGAGAGCGCAAGCGGATATTCAAACCAGTCTGTCCCAGGCCTTCGCTGATATAAAAGGGACGGCCGTGGTACTCGTGAAGACCTTTGACCATGCTTAGTCTGGGCAGACGGCCCATCTTGACGAGATGAAACGGCTTTGGCCAGTGAATCTGGCCGCCGTGGAAATGTCCGGACAACAGGTAGTCATACGGATAGTTCTCCATTTCTAAAACGACATTGGGATCGTGGGTCAAGACCAGACGAAGCCCTTCCTCCGGCACGCCGTGAAACGCTTTGCGCAAATCGCTGCGGCGGGTGGCGTAATCGTCCACGCCGATAATGTGAAGAGGCATGCCTTCGAAATCGACGGTCATATTTTCGTTCACCAGTACCTTGCAGCCGATCCGCTTCAGTTCAGTCGTAAGCTGGGCCAGCTTCGGCAGGGGAAGCAAGTAATCATGGTTGCCCAAGACGACAAAAGTGCCGAGCTTCGGCTGCAGAGACATCACCGTCTCTACATAACGAACGGCTTTAGGAATATTTTTATGGCGATCCAGCAGGTCGCCCGTAATCGCAATCAGGTCGATTGGTTGTTCGGCGTAATCGCGGACGATGTTTTCCGCTTTAATCGACAAATTTTCCATGTGCAAGTCCGAGAGATGCAAGATCGACAGCGGCGCATGCCGGTCCGCATGCGGCAACCGATCGGAAGGCGTCAGCTCCAGGTTGACTTGGGTCGCGTTTACATGGAATGTATTGCGGTAGGCGCGAGCAAAGAGGACAACGACGAGAAAAGAAAAGAAAATCCAGGTCATCCCGGATCTCACCTCCGCATATGATTTTTCTAGACTCTATTATAAAGGATTTGGGGCCCGATAGAATAAGTAGGTTTTGGTAGGAGGAATAAGTCAGAAAGTGAAGAATTGTTATGAAAGTTATGTTTTTTAATGAGCCTTTAGCTGCACAAGGAGAGTGAGAGGTAATGAAAGTAGAAATGATTATGCCCGCAGAGGGTAAAAACAACCTGGAAAACTACGAGGAAGCTTATGCGAACTTCGATTGGGCGGAAGTGGAAAAGCAGTTTACCTGGTACGAAACCGGCAAGGTAAACATGGCGTACGAAGCCTTGGATCGACATCTTTTGACAGAACGCAAGGATAAAACTGCACTCCTTTTCAGTGACGGCAAAAGAGAAGAAAGTTACACCTTTGCACAGTTGAGCGAATTGTCCAACAAATTCGGCAATGTCCTCCGCAATCTGGGGATCGCCAAAGGCGACCGTGTATTCGTCTTTATGCCGCGCTCTCCTGAATTGTACGTGAGCTTTTTTGGAATATTGAAGGTCGGCGCCATTATTGGACCGCTGTTCGAAGCATTCATGGAAGTAGCGGTGCGCGACCGTCTGGAAGACAGCGAAGCCGTCGCGATCATAACGACACCGGCGCTGTTGCCGCGCGTGCCTGTAAAAGATTTGCCTCATCTCAAGCACGTCATCGTCGTAGGTGCGGAGGGCGAGCTGGAAGAAGGGCAGATCAGCTATGAAAAGGCCATGAGCGAAGCATCCTCCGATTTTGAGATCGAGTGGGTCGACCGCGAAGACGGGATGATCCTGCACTATACTTCTGGCTCCACAGGCAAACCGAAAGGAGTTCTCCACGTCCATAATGCGATGATTCAGCATCTGCAGACAGGGAAATGGGTTCTCGATTTCCAGGAGGACGATGTATTCTGGTGTACGGCTGACCCTGGCTGGGTGACCGGTACATCGTACGGCATCTTCTCTCCGTGGCTGAACGGCGTGACTAATGTCATTCGCGGCGGACGCTTTTCGCCCGAGGCTTGGTATGAGACGATTGAGAAGTACAAGGTAACGATCTGGTACAGCGCCCCGACCGCTTTCCGCATGATGATGGGGGCGGGCGACGAGATCGTGAAGAGATTCGACCTCTCGTCCCTCCGCCATGTTCTCAGCGTGGGTGAGCCGCTTAACCCGGAAGTCGTCTACTGGGGCATGCGCGTCTTTAACCAGCGCATCCACGATCATTGGTGGATGACGGAGACGGGTGGACATATCGTCGCCAACTTCCGCTGCCTGCCGATCAAGCCGGGCTCCATGGGCAAGTCCTTCCCTGGCATTTACGCTTCGATTATCGACGACCAGGGCAATGAGCTGCCGCCGAATCGGATGGGGAACCTCGCCATCCGCACTCCATGGCCGGCGATGATGAGAAAAATCTGGAACAACCAAGCGAAATTCGATGAGTATTTCCGTTTCCCGGGCTGGTACGTATCCGGAGATTCCGCTTATAAGGATGAAGACGGCTACATCTGGTTCCAAGGCCGCGTAGACGATGTGATTAACACCTCCGGCGAGCGGGTCGGTCCATTTGAAGTGGAAAGCAAGCTGGTCGAGCATCCGGCTGTGGCGGAAGCAGGCGTCATCGGCAAGCCTGATCCGGTGCGCGGAGAGATCATCAAGGCGTTTATCTCGCTGCGTGCTGGCTACGAGCCAAGCGAAGAGCTGATGGACGATATCCGCAAGTTCGTAAAAGAAGGACTGGCGGCACATGCTGCACCGAGGGAAATCGAATTCCGGGACAAGCTGCCGAAGACGCGCTCTGGAAAAATCATGCGCCGCGTCCTGAAGGCGTGGGAGCTGGGTCTTCCCACCGGCGATCTGTCCACGCTGGAAGATTAATCAGCGAAGAAAGAGTATCGCGAGCCACATCGGACAATCGGATGAACAGCGAAAACTCCTGACCAAGTGTCAGGAGTTTTTTTGTTGCGGCGAATGGACTCGATGGCGAATGGCCGCGAGCAAAAATGAGGCATCCTCGCCCACCCCGCCGATGAGTGCGGATGACCGCCGGGATTGCCAGGGCAGTCCGAGGAAATAAAGCCCAGGCACAGGGGAGACTCCGCGCTCGTGCAAAGGATTTCCCTGGTTGTCTACAGCCCCCGGTATCTGAATCCAGTCGTAGCTCATCCGAAACCCGGTGGCCCAGATGATATTGCGTATGTCGGCATGACTGCCTCAACAGAACGCATATCAATCACTCTTTTCACGGTGTTGTTAGGAAAAGTATACCAAATAAAAAACAACATTCAAGTATATATTTGAATATCGGAGAAAATATAAGCCGCTGCGAGGGCAGCGGCTCGGCTGCTCAGCCAGCCACCTGTTCTCTGCCAGGTATCTGGTAAGCGCGGTGCAAGATGAGGTCGCCAGGATGGTTGACATAGAGTGGGCCCCAGGAAGGGTTGGCGTCATGCATCGCTTTGAGCAGGGTGAGCATACCCTCAAAGATTCGGGGAACGTCTGCTCCTTTTTCCAGCCCGCTGGTGACGCAAGCGGCTACCACATGCGCCGCATACATGCCGGAGACGTGGCATTCATGCAGGTCGGAGCCGGTATACAGATGCATGCGAATTTGATCGGCAATCTCCTCGTCTTCGTTTCGCCAGTTCTGAATCTGGCTGAGCGCATGCTGCTCTAGACTTTTCAGAGGGGATTCGGCTACCGCTTGGGCGACCACGGCGGCAGAGCGTCTGGCGGTGTCTGCGTCGATGCTGTGTCTCCCTAGCTGTATGGCGGTCAGATCCTTGTCCGTTTCCGCCAGGATCGCGTCAGCCCAGCTGTCGGCCTGGTCAAAATGGAGGAGCAGCACTACTCCGGCGGCCAGATAACCGCGCAGCAGATCCACCGGATGCGGCGCATGCTCCGGTCCTGTATTGCGCAGCACTGGCTTGCCGCTCCAAGCGCCATTCAAACCGCGGAAGTAGCCGATCAGTCCAATGCCGGCAGCAGGTCCCATATGGAGGATGCCCATCACATCGGAAGCGGTTTCATCTGCCCGCTGCGACCAATAGTTGGCCAGATTCGCGGAAAAATTCTCTTTCAACAGCCGCTCGCGAATCGTGAGCGCCAGTTCTTTGAGCAGACCCGTGTCGGCGTGCAGGATGTCATGTCCGGCTGTTTCATGGCTGAGGGCTGACCAGCCGAGAAGACCGCATCTGGCATGGGAAGGGGGAAGGTTGACGATGCCCGACGCCAGACCGAAGTGTGAGGCGGCACCGATCGTCCAGGTGTAAGGACCGTACTCCGGCCGTCCCCATTTGACCAAGGGGGCGGTCACGCTCAGGTCCGGCGGCTTGATGCCTTTCCGGTCTGCTGCGCTGAGATAGCCGTCGTACAAGTCGCTGACGACCTCTTGAAAGGCGTCAGTGGCTGTCTCTTCGTACCCCTCTCCGTTTTGCAGGATCGCTTGCGCAATATCCAGCAAGAGGCCGGCAGCCTGTTCGCGCCGGGGATCGCGGCGCAGCAGCTCGTTGAAGCCTTTTTCAGAGAGCTCGTCGAGTGTCTTTACGAACGGCTGATAGACGCGGTCCCGATAGAGCGGCGGGATTTTTCCCTCTGCAGCCGTAAGCCGCGTGTACAGATCCCCGAAATCGGTGGGGTCTGCCGGGCCGCGATTCTTGTCGAGGGCTGCCTCCATCGCATCTTTGACACATACATCCATATTGCTGATATCCGGCTGATTCATACATGACGCCTCCTTTTGGCGAGAGTGGGCTCTGAACCAGTGGCTACGTCAAACGCGAGCGATCATGGCAGGAAGGCTGGCCACCTCCTTTGGAATCAGAAAGACTAGCGGTGAATTGCACGGTGCTGTCTGCTGCAGGGAATAGGCATGAAAGCGAATGGGAGCTGAGCGCGGATCTGCTTTTGATGCGTGTGGGCAAAAGCCCGGAGCTATAGGGGAAAGGGGGTAGCGGCTCCGGGTGTTACGAATTCTGGCGTTTTTGTTCGGCGGCGTGCTCGACGCCTGTCAGGATCAAGTGGCGCACATGGTCATCATCGAGAGAGTAGTAAACCAGCTTTCCTTCCTTGCGGTAACGGGCCAGTCCCATATTGCGCAAGAGGCGCAGATGGTGGGAGGTATTGGCAATGGTACTGTCGATGGTATGGGCCACGTCACAGACGCATAACTCGCCTTCCAGCGCGAGCGCATAGATAATCTTTGCTCTCGTGTCGTCGGCCAGCGCCTTGAAGATCGTAGCTACTCCATCGGTCTCCCGCATGCGGGGTCTCAGGCGGTTTACTTTTTCCGGATCGATGCTTTGCGTACTGCAAATCGTATCGGTGTCTGTCAGGAGCTTATCATCTGCTGGCACTTCATCACCTCCCTGTCTCCGTATTATAGAACGGAATCAACTGGAAAAAAAGCGATACTCGTCCTAGATAGCGCATCCACGATGGCGCTTTTTTATCCAAGCGATGTAGAAATGTGGTAAATTAGGCATAGACTGATAAAGGACAAGCGAGATGTGGGCAAGGAAGAGGAGGAAGTTGGTTTGCTGGCAAAAATTCGCGGGCTGTTTGTGGAAATACTGGGAGCTCTCTTGCTCGGAGCCGCTGTCATGGTGCTGCTTGGCAGGGACGGTCAGGAGGATGCCCGTCTGCCCAGTCTGCAATAGTTTTTTGCAGGGCCATCCCTCAGCCGATCAGGCAGGCTGCGGGATGGCCTTTTATGCTGGTTCGCTTACTTTTATTTTGCGCCGTGTCCATGCGCGCGTGACCAAGCCGTGCCGCGGCGAGAGGAGAAAGGCGAGCAGAAACAGCAATCCGGACACGCCCGTCATCGCGCCGGCTATCGAGCTGTCCAGCCACGAGGCGAGAGCATAGCCGAATACCGCGCAGAGCACCCCGACTCCCATGCTGATCCACAGCATGCGGTGCAGCTTGTCGGTCAAGAGGTAGGCGGTGGCGCTGGGGACGACCAGCATGGCCACCACCAGGATTGCCCCTACGCTTTCAAAGGCGGCGACCGTCGTCAGCGACACCAGGGTCATCAGCAGATAGTGGAAAAAGACGACGGGAATGCCGATGGCTGCCGCGAGAGCCGGGTCAAAGCTGCACAGCTTGAACTGTTTGAAAAACAGCCCGATAACCAGCAGGCTGAGCAGAAAGACACCGCCGACGCCCCAGGCCGCACGCGGCCCCATGTCGATGCCCGCCCATTGCCAGGTATCCCAGGGGACATAGGCAATCTCGCCGTACAGGACACAATCGAGATCGAGATCGACCTGTGCCGTGAACAGGGAGACGAGGATGACGCCGACGGAAAACAGGGCGGTAAACGTCACGCCGATCGCGGCATCGGTTTTCACGCCGTGATGGCTGAGGAGCTGGACGATCAGCACGGTGATCAGACCGACGACGGCAGCACCGATCAGCATCGGCATGATATCGCGGCTGCCGCTGAGCAAAAAGGCGATCACGATGCCCGGCAGAATGGCGTGGCTGATCGCGTCTCCCAGCATCGCCATCCGGCGCAGAATGAGAAAGCAGCCGAGAAAGCCGCAGGAGGCGGCTACGAGAGAGCCTGTCAGGATAATCCAGAGCGCATTCACAGTGGCACACCTCCCTGATTGTTTCCGGTCATGGGATAGAGCGGCGTGCTTTCTGTCAGCCTGGGCGTTAAGTCGTAGGCCTCCAGCTGCGCCAGCATTTGCGCCAGGACCTCATCGGTGAGCTGGGGAGCGAGCTCTTCCCGGCTTTGATCGATTTGTACATGAAGGTATTGATTCTGCGTCATGTGGTACAGATCCCACAAGCGCTGGTTGAGGATGAACGGATAGGCCGCTTTCATCCCTTCAGAGGTGAATGTCCAGGCCGCCTGACCCTCCGCCTTTTCACGCTCCACCACCCACTTCCTGCGCCTCAGCTCCGCCAGCGCCCTTTTTACCTGTGCGGGCGACTTCCCGCTCTTCCTCGCGATCTCGTCTTCGCTGATGCCGAGATACACCCCGCCGACACGCGTACGGCTCGCCAGCTCCTCGAGGCTTTCGTACAAGGATTGCATGACATCCTCCACCAGTACCTTGTTGCGCAACTTCACAAAGCGGTACAGGCGGGCGAGTATGCCGCGCCGAGGGGAGAAGAGGAGCGAAAACAGGAAAAAGCAGGTGGCCGACAAGACAATGGTCGGGCCTGTGGGCAGATTTTCTTGCTGCGTGCTGATCAACGTGCCCAGGACTCCGCTCAGCGCGCCGAAACAGCCTGACAAAAAGACCATCCGGCTCAGTTTGTCCGTCCAGTACCGGGCCGTAACGGCGGGCGCGATCAACATCGCCGCGACGAGCACCACTCCGACAGCCTGCAGCCCGATTACGATAGACATGAGCAGCATCAGCATCAAGAGGCCGTCCAGAAGTCCCATCGGATAGCCCAGTCCGCGCCCAAAGCCGGGGTCAAACGACAGCAGGGCAAATTCCTTGAACAGCAGAGTCGTGAGCAGAAGAAGCACGCTAGCGACGCTCATGATGGTAATCACATCGCCGTGCACTAGTGAAGCAGCCTGGCCGAACAGAAACTTATCCAAGCCGCTCTGATTGCCGCTCGCGCTGTGCTGGATAAAAGTCAAAAGCACAATCCCGATGCCGAAGAAGACGGAGAGGACGATCGCCAGCGAAGTGTCTTCCTTGATCCGGCTATAGCGGGAAATGGCCGTGATGCTGTAGGTGGCCAAGAGTCCGGCCACACCGGCTCCGATCAAAAACAGGCCGATGGATTTGGAGCCCGTCAGGAGATACACTATGCAGACGCCAGGGAGCGCTGCGTGGGCCAGCGCGTCTCCGACGAGCGAGCGGCCGCGCAGGAAGGCGAAGCACCCCAGTACGCCGCTGCTGATGCCGAGCATGATGCAGCCCATCAGCACCCACTTCGTATTGGGATCTTGCAGGGTATAGAGGATACTCACGTGGCATCATCCTCTCCGATGGGACCGCTGTTGGCGAGCAGCACCTGATTGCCCAGGATCTGCAGCCTGCCGCCGTAGGTCTTTTGCAGATTTTCCGCCGTAAAGGTCTCCTGGACGGGACCGGCTGCGATGATTCTCCTGTTGAGCAGGACCACCCAATCAAAATATTCCGCGACAGTCTGCAGGTCGTGGTGCACGACGAGGACTGTTTTTTGCTGTTTTTTCAGATCGCCCAGGAGCTGGATGATGGCCCTCTCCGTGGAGGCATCCACGCCCGCAAACGGTTCATCCATAAAGTAAAGCTGCGCTTCCTGCGCCAGGGCGCGGGCGAGAAAGACCCGCTGCTGCTGTCCGCCGGACAATTGGCTGATCTGCCGGTCGGCGTAATCGGCCATGCCGACTTTTTTCAGGCATTCCATGGCGAACTGCCGGTCTGCCTTTCCCGGTCGGCGGAACCATCCGAGCCGTCCGTACCGGCCCATCAAGACGACATCGAGTGCATCCGTGGGAAAATCCCAGTCAACAGATTCACGCTGGGGCACGTAGCCGACGAGCTTTCTTTGCTGGGCAAAGGGTTTGCCGTAAATCTCGGCCGTGCCGGAAGCGGCGGGGATCAGCCCTTGTACGGCTTTGATCAGAGTCGATTTCCCGGCTCCGTTGGGACCGACGATCGCGATCAGCTTGCCTTCCGGGACGCGCAGGTTCACATTGCGCAGGACGGGCTTTTTCTGATAGGCGACAGTCAGGTCGCGCACCTGCAAGGGGACAGCGACTGTATCCGTCATCATGCGGTTTCCTCCTATCACACCGATTTGGCTTATTTCAGCGCATTCACAATCGTATCAACATTGTGGCGGATCATTCCGATGTAGGTGCCCTCGGGGGTCCCCGGCTCACCCATCGCGTCGGAAAACAGCTCGCCGCCAATCGAGACCGTATGCTGTTTGGCGGCCGCTCCCTGGACGACGGCTTCGATCGAGCGGGCGGGCACCGATGATTCCACGAAGACCGCTTTGATTTTGCGTTCGACCAGGGTGTCTACCAGGTGCTGCACATCCTTCAGGCCGTACTCCGACGCTGTGCTGATGCCTTGCAGACCCATGACTTCGACGTCATAGCCCCGGCCGAAGTATTGAAAGGCGTCGTGAGCGGTGACCAGCACTCTTCTCTCCTGCGGGATCGCCCCGAGCTGGGCGCGGGCGTACTCATCCAGCTCCTTCAGTTCTGCCAGATAGCGATCCGCATTCGCCTGATAGGCGGCGGCATGGGCGGCGTCAAATTGGCTCAAATCGTTCCGGACCTGTTCGACGGCTTTCATCCACAAGGTGACGTCGAACCAGACGTGTGGGTCCGGGTTGTCGGGCGAAGCTGGATCGGCGAGCAGCAATTCTTTGGGGATGCCGGCGGTCACTGCTTTTACCGGCTTTTTGGCACCGATTTTTTCGAAGATGTCGACGAGCTTTCCTTCCAGGTGGAGACCGGAGTAAAAGATCAGATCCGCTTCGTCGATGCGTTTGATATCCCCCTGCGACGCTTTGTACAGATGGGGGTCCACGCCTGCGCCCATCAGCTGGGTCACTTCGACATGCTCGCCGCCGACTTCCTTGACGATATCTGCTACCATCCCTGTGGTGGCCGTCACTTTCCAGGCAGAGGCCGTGGCAGGTGCGGTATCCGGCGGTTCCGTCTGCGCGCCGCACCCGGCCAAAAGCAAGGCTGCAGCTGCAATGACGCATAGCGATCCCTTCAGGTTTTGTAGATATGTAACTTTCATGATTGTCCCTCCTCAATTATTTTACCCTCACGCATAAAAGTTGCACTAAGGAAACATTACCACAGAAAAATGGGATGGTGCAACAGTATTTTCCGAGGGGAAAAAAGTTTTCCTAGGGCAATATTTGATCCAAAAAAAATCAACTGCCCTTTTGTGGCCTAACATATGCAGGGACAGGCGAATGGGTTCACCTGTCCCTGCAGAAAGAAAAAATATGGCGGCTGCGCCTTATTTAGTGGTGCTCGTCATTGGTTTTCAGCACCAGGTGGTGGCGGACGGCATAAGCGGCGAGCTGGACCCGGTTGACCAGCTGCAGCTTTTCCAGAATGTTCTTGATGTGATTTTTTACGGTGTTTTCGGCGATGATCAAGGCATCGCTGATTTCTCTGTTGGTCTTGCCGGCGCCTACATACATGACGATCTCACGCTCGCGAGGGGTCAAAATGTCGGGAACCGGCTCGTCCATGCTCTCTTCCCGCCGGAAGCGGGTGAACAGGCGGGCCGCCATCTCTCGGGAGAGCTCACTGTCTTCTCCGAGCAGCGCATGCAGGTAGGTAATCCAGTCGTCCGGCTCCAGATTTTTCAGCAGATACCCTTGGGCTCCGAACTGAATGGCGGTAATCAGATCGCCGACGTCGTCCGAGACGCTGAGGATCACGACTTTGATATGCGGGTAGGCCTTTTTCACTTCCCGGGTAGCCTCCAGACCGGTCCACCGCGGCATGCTGATATCCATCAGCACCAGATCCGGCTGCAAATCGCCGCACATCCGGTAGGCTTCCTCTCCGTTCGTCGCTTCTCCGACCACTTCAAAAGACGGGTCCTGCTCCAGCAGGCTGCGAATGGCCATCCGTGCCATCGGATGATCATCTGCGATCAAGACGCGATACGCGTTCATGATTGACTTCCTCCTCCTCTGTCTGACGTCAGGCGTATCAGTGTTCCGCCTTCTGCCCTTCCTGTTATCTCGATGACGGAGCCTACTTGCTTGGCCCGTTCCCTGACCATTTTTAATCCGTATTTATTGGCTTCCGTGCCCGTCTGGCGAATCCCGACGCCATCGTCTTCGATGGAGAGCTGCCAGCTGCCCGTGGCTTGATCTGCTTTCAGCTTCAGCCAGGCGTGCCCCGCCGCCGCGTGCTTCTGGATATTGGCGAAGGTTTCCTGGATCACCCCGAACAGCTGGACCTCCTCGGCAGGGGAAAAGAAGCCATCAGGCACCTCGATCTCATGGGTGAGATCCACACCGGAGAGGGCGCACCACTGGCTCAGCCACTTTTCCAGCCGCTGCTTCAGACTGCTGCCTTCCTCGGGAAGCGAGCGCAGATTGAAAATGGCTTGGCGCACGTGGTTGTCGATGGCGGATACGGCGCCGCGGGCTTCTTCCAGTTGGCCTTGCTTCAGTTTGACGTTGAGGAAAAACAGGGATTGCGCAATCCCGTCATGAAGCTCTCTGGCCAGCCGCTCCCGTTCCTCGTAGACGGCTCGCCGGGCCTGCTCTTCGACGATTTTGGCATTCATCCGGTCAATTTTCCGAAACATCCAGTTGGCGAAGAGAAACGAAAGCACCAGCGTCAAGATCGTGATGTACACATTTCCCGTTTCCATAGAGAGGTAGGGAAGCAGAAAATCATGGCGCACAAATTCAAAACCGCCAATGACGATCGGCGGAAGCAAGACGGTCAGCCAGTAAAAAACGCGGTAAGACATGATTTCAACCCCTTCTCTGACGCGATGATACATCCCCAGTATACCGAACGACAGGAGCTGATGATATACTCGTATCAGATAGAGTGGGACAGGAGGAGAGAACATGACAACTATCGCCAAAGCAATGACCATCGCCGGTTCTGACAGCGGGGGAGGAGCGGGCATTCAGGCGGACCTGAAAACCTTTCACCAGCTCGGCGTATACGGCACGAGCGCGATCACGGCGATCACGGCGCAAAATACGAAGGGCGTCGCAGGCGTGTATCCGCTGCCCGCGGAAGCGGTCGTCCAGCAAATAAGCGAAGTCTTGAGCGATATCGGGGCGGAAGCGGCCAAAACGGGGATGCTCTTTAACGCCGAAATTATCGAAGCGGTCGCCGGGGAGATCAAAAAATTTGGGCTGGACAAGCTGGTCGTCGATCCGGTCATGATCGCAAAGGGCGGCGCCAAGCTGCTTCAGGATGAAGCCATCGCGGCTCTCAAGCGCCATCTGCTGCCGCTGGCCGAGGTGGTGACGCCCAACCTGCCGGAAGCGGAATGCTTGAGCGGGCTTCAGATCGTTACCCCTGAGCAGATGAGGGAGGCAGCGCGGGCGATCCATCAGCTGGGGGCCCGCCATGTGATGATGAAGGGGGGCCATCTGCAAGGCGATGCGATCGTGGATATCCTCTTCGACGGACGTGATTTCTACGAGATGGCCCATGGCCGAATCCAGACGCGCCATACCCACGGAACCGGCTGCACGTTTTCGGCGGCGCTGACTGCCGAGCTGGCCAAAAAGACGCCGCTCGTCCAGGCGGTAGAGAAGGCCAACCGCTTTATCGTGGCGGCGATTCAAACCGCTCCGCAGATCGGCGAAGGGCATGGTCCGACGAATCACTGGGCGGTCGTGGACTGACTTTACCCGCTTCTATAAAAAAGTGGCAAAACCCGGGGTGAATTGCTTGTGGCAACAGGCAGGAGCTCCGGGTTTTTTGTTTTTCCCCTTACGTGCTGCCAACATATTATCGATGCGGAAAATGGCAGATTTTCTCCCTTGTCTGGGGGAACGGGAACGTCTCTGCTCGCTTATGGTATCGTATAAAGCCAGGGAAGGACGGTTTTCCGGAGATGTGGATCAAATGGGTGACGATACATGAGTCGTACGGACTGCCCAGAGTGGCCCAAGAGTACAGACATTACCTGGAGCGCAGGGGCATCCACGTGAGACTGCTGTTCCGAAAGACGCGCAAAATGAGCCATGTCTACATCCTGCAGGTGCCGGCGGAAGAGCGGGAGCAGGCCCTGGAGTGGCTGCGGATGTTCAAAGCGCGGCTCTGATGAGGCTGAGGACAGCGCCAAAGTTTCAAAGTTTCCCCTGCGGCGGGTCCCGGGTAAAAGGGGGGATACTACTGCTGGGGGGATGGACCATGGCAACGACGCTAGTGGATGCGCCAAAATCTGCCGCTGCCCGCGACTCCAAACTGTTTCAGCCGGATCTTGTTTTCTTTGAGCCGGATGCGCTCCAGTATCCGCTGGGCCGGGAGCTGTACGAACGCTACCAGAAGCAGGGAATTCCGATTCAGATGACCACCAGCCACAACCAGGTGCGGGGCATTCCCGGCGAGACCGATGTGGAGAAGTACCGCAACGCCAAACGAACGCTGGTCGTCGGTGTCCGCAAGACGCTCAAATTCGAGCAATCGAAGCCTTCCGCGGAATACGCCATCCCGCTGGCGACCGGTTGTGCCGCTCATTGCCACTACTGCTACCTGAACACCAATATCGGGACCAAGCCCTACATCCGCGTCTACGTCAATACGGATGACATTTTTCGGCAAGCGGAGGCTTACATCCGCGAGCGGGAACCGGAGATCACCCGTTTTGAAGCGGCCTGTACGTCAGACCCGGTCAGCATTGAGCACATCACCGGCAATCTGCGCCGCGCGATCGAATTCATGGGGGAGCAGCCGCTGGGAAGGCTTCGTTTTGTGACCAAGTTCCACCATGTGGATTCGCTGCTGGACGCCAGACACAACCGGCACACCCGCTTTCGCTTCAGCATGAATGCGGATTACGTGATCAAGCATTTTGAACCGGGCACCTCTTCGTTTGAAGAGCGTTTGGAAGCGGCCGGAAAGGTGGCCAAAGCCGGCTACCCGCTCGGCTTTATCCTCGCCCCTCTCTACTGGTTCGACGGCTGGGAGGAGGGCTATACCGATCTGCTGGAGCGGCTCCGCGATCAGCTGGTTCCGGAGGCGATGGAAGACCTCACCTTTGAGCTGATTCAGCATCGCTTCACCAAGGTGGCCAAAAAGCTGATTCTGCAGCGGTATCCCAAGACCAAGCTGGAAATGAACGAGGAAGAGCGAAAGTACAAATGGGGAAAATACGGAAGGGGCAAGTACGTCTACCCCGACCCGCAGGCCAAGGCGCTGAGGGACCATCTGGAAAAAGAAATCGCCCGGCTGTTTCCCCAAGCCAGGATCGAGTATTTCACCTAGTTTTTGCAAGAAAAGGAAGCGCCCGCTGTCCGCGGCTCGCCCCAAAAGCCGCTGCCTCCTGCCAGGAGCAGCGGTTTCCCTGTTGTTTGACATTATCCGAATCTTTTCGACAAAACCCTGATTTCCATGCTACAATATGGAGGCTCTCATATCTGGGAAAGGATTTGTAAGACTATATGAAGCCTATTTTCGTGACGATTGAGGGACCGATTGGCATTGGCAAAACATCGCTGTCCCGGGAATTGAGCAAGGCCTTTGAATTGAATTTACTGGAAGAGATCGTGTACGAGAATCCATTCCTGGGCAAATTTTATGAAAATATTGCCGAATGGAGCTTCCAGCTGGAGATGTTTTTTCTCTGCAACCGGTACAAGCAGCTGCAGGACATCCATCGGGACTATTTGCGTCAGGGCGTTTCGGTCGTAGCGGATTATAATATTTTCAAGAATACGATCTTTGCCAGACGGACGCTGGATGGGGAGAACTTGCCCAAGTACCTGCGCATTTACGACATCCTCACCGAAGGCTTGCCTGAAGCTAATCTGGTGATCTATCTGACAGCATCCATCGACACCGTCATGAAGCGGATCGCCATGCGCGACCGCGATGTGGAACGGAACATGGATGTGGGCTACATGGAGAATCTGATCGCCGACTACAACGAATTTATGGAAGCGTTTGAACAGCGCCATCCGCATATTCCCGTGATCAAGCTTCAGTGCGACGACCTGGATTTCGTCCATCGGCCGGAAGATCTCCAAGGGGTGTTGAAACAAATCCAGCCGTATATGGATGCTTTGCGCAAAGAATAGGCCGGACAAGGCTGCAATTGATTATTTGGTAGATAGGGGTTACGTTCATGTCAGGTTTTAAAAATAGCCATCTTCGCGAAAAATACGGGATACCCAGCAATGCGGTGATCACCATCGGCGGGACCGTCGGGGTAGGCAAGTCCACCTTCACCTACGCTCTGGCTGATTTGCTCGGCTTTCGCGTATCTGTAGAGAAAGTGGATAACAACCCGTACCTGGGGAAGTTTTACGAGGATCTCTCCCGCTGGGGCTTTCACTTGCAGGTATTTTTCCTCGCTGAGCGGTTTAAGGAACAGAAGCGGATGTTTGAATACGGGGGCGGCTTTGTCCAGGACCGTTCGATTTACGAGGATACCGGGATATTTGCCCGCATGCTGTTTGAGCAGGGCCATATGACAAAAGAGGATTATCATACATATACGCAGTTGTTCGAAGCCATGGTCATGACCCCGTACTTTCCCCATCCCGATGTGCTGATTTATCTGGAAGGCAGCTTCGAGGATATCATCGAGCGGGTCCGTGAGCGGGGACGGCCGATGGAGCAGCAGACACCGACCGAGTATTGGCGGGATTTGTACAACCGATACGAGGAGTGGATCAGCCAATTCTCCACCTGCCCGGTCCTGCGCATCAATATCAACGAGTACGACGTCGTCGAAGACACCGCTTCCGTGGAGGTCGTGCTCGCTCGCGTCGCGGAGAAAATCAAGCTGGGCAGATCATTTCGCCGGTAACATGCTATCCTCCCATGCAGGCAGTCGATTCCGCCGCTTGGGAGGTTTCTTTTCCCGACGAGGGGACGGGGCTACCCGCCAAGTTTTCTGATGGCTGGTGACTTGGGTGATGTATAATAGTCTGAAAAGGGAGAAATCCAGGGGGCGTTGATGTGAAGAGGTGGCTGCTGCTTGTTATCCTCGGATCGATTTGCATGGCTGCCGTAGGGGTGCTGAAGGACGTCTACCAGTCTCGCCGGGCGGAGGAGACGGCCCGGACCGTGCAGGCAGGCGAGCGGGAAGCGTTTGAACGAGCGTTTCAGCGGTTGGTGATCGGCCAGCAGGACCATGAGAATCGTCGGCCGGTTGTGGAGTTTGAAAAGTCAAAAATGCCAAAACAGGCTATCCAGCTCGGCATTCATTCGGAAGATGCCTATATCCATATTGATGTCGCGACCAGCCAATCTCTGGAAGCGGCCGAGGGCTTTTTGTCGCAGGTGGAGCTCATCGGCGATGTCAATTACAGCACCTCGGCCCGTGAGGTGTCCAAAGGAAATTATCAACTGTCGATGTACTTTTCGGGAGTCCGGGACCAGTTCGGCTTTCGTTTTGGCAATATTCCGACGATCACGCTCAAGCGGATGGATCCGCTTGCCCTCTCGATACGGCCAGGGAAGAGCGAGGGAGCCCTCATGGTCATGCCGGAAAGCAGAGACTCCACTGCTTTGTATCTCACCGAGGGGCTGAACCAAATCGAGCTGCATTTCTCCGAGCCGATGATCAAAGAGGAAGAGGCCGGGATGTCAGTCAACGGCTATCCGGCTGTATGGCTGGACGAGCGGACAATCTCCCTGAATGTCAGCCAGATCAGAGGGAATGCTCTCAATTTGACCTCGCTCTTGTCGCGGTCGGGCAATTATCTCCCCGAGGAGTACGGCTATGTTTCGCTCTACAAAAAGGAAAAGCGCTCCTGGCTGGCGTATCCGGAGAGTAAAGTCGTCGGCTTTAGCCCTTATGATTCCTTTTACCAGCAGCTGATCTTTTCTCCGGATCGCAAAAGCTATGTCGGCATCATCGATCGCGGCAAGAGTCCGGAATCTGCGGGAGGGAGACGGGTAGCCCTGGTATTGGAGCAGAAAGGACAGGCGTCCACTCTCCTGGAACCGGCGTTTACCAGTACGAGTGCAGGCAGCAGGCTGCAGCGGATGATCCAGTGGCTCGATGATGACCGCATCCTCTACGCAGGGGAGAAGACGGGAATCGTCTACCGCATCTCAACCGGTGAGAAGCAGCAGCTCTTCGATGAAAGGAATACGGGATTTGCCGCAGTGGAGAGTGCCGTCGATCGTGAGGCGGGATCTCTCTACCTGCTCTTCGTGAAACCGGCGGGCGAAAAGAATCGCTATGCGGTGGAAAAGCGCAGCTATCGCCTGGAGACACTTGCCCTGGAGGGGACGGATGGCTTCGGCGAGCTGGTCCATCATCCCAGGGAGCCTTTCCCCGCATTGCCGATCACGGTGCGCCGGGACGGCGTCTATTATACAAAAGAGGAGCAGCAAAAGACGACCACCTGGTACCTCTCGCGTCAGGGGGAATCCTGGTCGGCAGAAGGGGAAGTCGTCTGGGCTGATGATCAACGTCATGCAGTGTTGAAACGGGAGCATGAGGAGAAAAAGGCGCAGTATATGTGGTGGCCCATCGGAAAGAAGCCGCGCGAGATCCCGCTGTCGAGGGGCGAGCTCCGATCCTTTGGCCCGTATCTGGTGGCGGATGACGGTTTGCACTATCACCTCTGGGACCGCCGGCGCATGAAGTGGGAGCCGCTTGATCTGGCCGAGGGGGAAATCAGGCTGCCCGTCTCGGACGATATCGCCCTCTACTCGCGGGTACGCTGAAGCCGCACACCCTTTGCACATTTTCGGGCGGAAAAGCGGAGTCTGGGCCAAATAGGCTGTGGTATAATAGGTGCATCTTGGAAATCAAAGGAGTACAGACATGGCAGAGGAATGGTTCGAACGGAGTTTTCGTGAAGATTACGTGCTGGTCTATCAGCACAGAGACGATTCATCAGCAGACAAAGAGATTGCCAATCTGCTGGAGCGGCTGCCGATCAAGCGGGAGGGCAGGGTGCTCGATCTCTGCTGCGGGAGCGGACGTCATTCCCGCGCATTGGCTCGGAGGGGATATGACGTCGTCGGGGTGGATCTATCCCCTGTGCTGCTTCAATTGGCAAACGAGCGGAATCCTTTCCCCAACCTTCAGTTTTTTCAGTACGATATGAGAGAGATTCCGTTTCGGGATGAGTTCGATATTGTCGTAAATCTGTTTACCAGCTTCGGGTATTTCTCTTCCGATGAAGAAAACGCCCGCGTGGTTGCCAATATGGCCCATGCGCTGAAAGCAGGGGGCGAGGTCGTCATTGACTACCTCAATCCTGCCTATGTGGAAGCCCATCTCGTTCCGTCTTCCCAGAAGGAGGCTGCAGGTTTGCTGATCCAGGAAGAGCGGTGGCTGGAAAATGGCTTTGTCAAGAAGCGGATCGTCGTGAGCGATCCGGAAAAAGCGGAGCCGCGTGTCTATCAGGAGCAGGTGCGCCTGTTTAGGCTGGAAGAGATGACCCGGATGCTGCAAGCGGCCGGATTTACGTCCATCCAGACATTTGGCGACTATCAATTCCAGCCGTATCTAAGAGAGAGCTCCCCCCGGATGATTTTCTATGCGGTCAAAGCCTAGAATGGGCGGAAAAAGTAGCGGAATTCGCAGATTTGCGTGACTAACCCGTTCTCATCGTGAATATGATGGTGGAAACCAAGTGATGAGGGAGGATGGGGGTGCGCTGATGAGCAAGCTTTCGCTGGAGCAAGTCAAACTGTATCTAGGAAAAGTTCCCGGCTGGCAATTGAGAGAGGAATCCATGGCGCTGTCCCGCACATACCAGTTCAGTGACTTTCCTGCGGCGATCAGCTTCGTGGGCAGGGTAGCCGAGCTGTTGGAACAAGACAGCCGTCATGTAGAAATCCGCATTCACCAGGAGAGGGTCACCTTCACCGTATCCAGCAAAGAAGCACAGGGGTTAACAGGAAAAGATTTTGCGCTCGCCCAGATGATCAGCAAGGTCAGCTAGAGCAAACAACATTCCGCCTTGTTCGTGACGAGGCGGATTTTTTTGTCAGATGGCGAAGCCGAGTTTTCTCGGGCCAAGAATTTGGTATGATAAAGACAGGACAACACGCGTGGAGGGGTAAATGTTGGAGATTCATAAACATGACGAATTGCTGAAAACACTGGAGGAGCATTTTGCCGGGCAGCAGCTGGGCGTGGTGTTCACCCAGTGGGACGGAGATGAGGAAGAGGAGGAAGTGACCGAACTGACAGGCCAGCTGCAGGAATGGAGGCTGTCGGACAATGAATTCGGGGAAAAGGATTTGTACATGCGGATCGAAGCGCAGGGAGAGGGAGACGTCGAGATCCTGATGGAACTTCCGGCTGAGGAAGAGAATCTGGCTCAATTCGGGGAGGGGCGCCTCTCCATCTTTGGGACCGAAGCGGAGCTTATTTTGACCCGATGAGCGAACAGGAAGCGGTTCGCTATATGGGAACCTCCGATCCGATCACGGAGAAAGAGGCCTATGCCTGCAGGAAGTACATCAAGAAACACCGGGCTTCTCTCATACAGCTCGGAGGGGTGCTGCTCGACCTGCCGGCGTTGCTCAGGCCATTTCATCTCGATTGTGACAATTGCCGCCTTGTTCATCGCGAGACCTGCTGCGAAGGGGGGCAGCCCTACGCGATGGAGAATGGGCAGGCCGACCTTTTGGATCGCGAAGCGGCAGCGATTGCCCGCCAGTTCTGGAAGCAGCGGGAGCAGCAAAGCCTTGCCTCGGAGGGCATCTGGGACAAGTATTTCGGCTACGGCACAATTCGCATGGAGCACGGCAACTGCCTCTTTTACAAAGAGATGAACGGACGCTACGGCTGCTCGATTCACGCCTATGCGGAGAAGGCGGGGGTGGAGGTGGTTCCCCTCAAGCCGTTTAGCTGCCAGCTCTATCCGCTGGAGCTGATCAATACGGGGGAGCTGGTCCTGCTCACCGCCTTGACCGAGGAGACTGCCGCTTTTTCCCGGTGGGGAACCGATTATCTGGAGCAGTTTTACTGCGCCAGCCTCGAGAGGCGGCAGGCGGCCCGCCATCTGGACGGCGAGCATTTTGCCCCGAGCGGGTATAAAGCCGCCTACCGGTGGAATCTGCCGTTGCTGCATGCCATCCTCGGGCCGGATGCGGAGAAGGCGCTGGACCTGCTCCACCGGCAGGAGCATCAGCAACTCGCGGTATTGGATCGACGATAACGGATATGATATGATGACGGGGTTATCTCTAGTAGATTGGCAAAGGAGCAGCAAAGAAGATGAAAGCGAAGACCACAACGGAATCCCGTACGATTCAAGCCTCCCTGGTACAGCCTTCGGACACCAACTATCACGGCACGATGTTCGGGGGCAAAATGATGGCTTACATTGACGAGGTGGCTGCCATCGCGGCGATGAGACATGCTCGCCGTCCGGTTGTCACCGCCTCGATGGACTCCATAGATTTTTTATCTCCTGTGAAAATGGGTCACTCCGTCTGCCTCGAAGCGATTGTCTCCTATGCGGGGACATCCTCGATGGAGGTATTTGTGAAGATCATCTCGGAAGATTTGCAGACTGGCGAGCGCACGCTGACCGCCACCTCTTTCCTCACGTTCGTGGCGCTCGGAGAGGACGGCAAGCCGACGCCGGTGCCGCCGATTGTGCCGGAGACAGAGGAGGAACGCTATCTGTTCGAGACGGCCGAGGAGCGCAAACGGATGCGCAAGGAACGGAAGCGGAGCACAGAAGCGTTCACAAGCCAGTTGAATATCACAAAGAATATCTAAGCAAGAGATCAAATGAAAAAGAGGCAATGCCGCAAGGGCACAGCCTCTTTTTTTATTTACTCCAGGAATCGGGCCCGCATCTCGGAAGTGGGCATCAGGCAGGCATCTGCCTGGCCAAACCAACGGTACCGGTTGCGGGCGATATAGCGATACAGGCGATCCCGGAGCCTCCTGGGGACGAGACGGCCGGCGGCTGACAAAAGCGGCCAGCCTCCCGCGAGAAGCCTGAGCGTGCGGAGCACGGCATCGGAATGGAGATACGCTCTCCCATGATCGATCAAGACGACGGAAGACAGGGCTTCCGCCGGCAATCCATAGCTCTTGAGGCATTGCTTGCCCGTATCCGACTGCAGGGAAGCAAAGTGAATGCGGCCCTGGGGATCCCGGGGGATGATAAAGCGAACAGCGCCGTGGCAGAAGTTGCAGACGCCATCGAAGAGCAGAATCGTCTCCGGGCGGGGAGTGCGCGACATGGCGGACGCCTCCTTGTCCATCAAAGCCATTTTTGTTCGAAATGGTCTTTCTCTCTCTATCATACCAGTGCTTCCCTCAGGTTAAAAGGCTTCCCGAGGGAGGATGATCCGGGGTGCCATCGGGCTGTCCGTCCCTGCTTGCTTATGAGACCAAAAAGCCGCCGGCAATTAGCTCTTCCGCCTTGCGCATATCGAGATGCATCTCCCTGTCGTCTGCGAGAGGGGGGATCGCCTGACGGATTTTGGCATAGGCTTGCTCTGTGCCCGCTCCCAGTTTTCCTTTGCCGAATTCGATCGCCTGGGCAGCCGCCAGATACTCGATCCCCAGCACCTTCGCGGAGTTGGAGAGAATCGTCCGCAGTTTTCGGGCTGCCGTCGTTCCCATGCTGACATGGTCCTCCTGATTTGCTGAGGAGGGGATCGAATCGACAGAGGCAGGGTGGCAGAGCACTTTGTTCTCCGACACGATGGATGCGGCCACATACTGGGTGATCATAAAGCCGGAGTGCAGGCCGCCTTTTTCGGTCAAGAAGCCGGGCAATCCGCTGAGCTGCGGATTAACCAGCCGTTCGGTCCGTCTCTCCGAGATATTGGCCAGCTCCGCGATGGCAATCGCCAAAAAGTCGGCAGCCAGTGCCATCGGCTGACCGTGGAAATTGCCGCCCGAGATCACATCTCCTGTCTCCGAAAAGAGAATCGGGTTGTCCGTGACGCTGTTGCATTCACGTGTGACGGCCGCGTACACATAATCCCAGGCATCGCGAGTCGCTCCGTGAACTTGCGGAACGCAGCGCAGGCTGTAGGCGTCCTGAACCCGCAGCGCTCCCTGGGCAGTCGTGCGCTCGCTTCCGGCCAGATGTTCCAGCAGCTTCCGCGCAGACTCCTGCTGACCGGGATGAGGCCGGACAAGGTGGAGCTGCGGATCAAACGCCTTGGGAATCCCGTGCAGGGCTTCGACTGTCATCGCGGCCACGACATCTGCGTTTTCGATGAGGATTTTCGCATCTGTTACCGCGAGGCAAAGCAGCGCCGTCATCGCTTGGGTGCCGTTGATCAAGGCGAGCCCTTCCTTTGCTTCCAGACGGACAGGCTTCAAGCCGGCTGCGTGCAGAGCATCAAGACCCGGCATCCGGCTGCCCTGGTACTCCGCCTCTCCTTTTCCGAGCATGACGAGCACCATATGGGCCAGGGGAGCCAAGTCGCCGCTAGCGCCGAGTGAGCCTTGCTGCGGGATGATCGGATGGACGCCGCGATTGCACATCTCTTTCAAGAGGAGCAGCGTATCCTCGCGAATGCCGGAGTAGCCTTTGGCCAGCGCATTGATCCGCAAGGCCATCATCGCGCGGACCACTTCGGCCGGATACGGTTCCCCCATACCGCACGCATGGCTCATGATCAGATTCTCCTGCAGCTGGCTGACATCCTCGGCAGGGATGACCACGTCGGAAAACTTGCCGAAGCCGGTGGTTATGCCGTAGACCACCTGTTGGCTGCTCACCATCTCTTCGACCATGGCACGCGAGAGGCGGACCCTTTCCATCGCTTCTGGCGCCAGTTCGATTTGCAGACGCTCTCTGGCAATAGCAGCGACTTGTTCGATGGACAGCTGGTATCCGTCCAAATGGATGACTGTAGATGATTTCATGATTGTTTCCTCCTTTAGCATAGCAGAGAACAAAAAGGAAGAGGGGCTAGGACTTTAGATCCTAACCCCTCTTCCCTCGCGGGTATTCAATTTCCAAAACGTGCAAAGCGCCCGATTCTGCATCTTGGTCCCCGCTTTCCGTTTGTCTCAAATTATTTAGATGATTTCTAATACTCCTTATTGTAGCACTGCTTGCGATGGTGTCAAGTGAAACCGTTGTCAGGTGTGAGTCAAGCCATAGTGGGCAGGATTTTTTTGTCTCCAAAATAAGACTTCTGGTTTCCTCTTCTTGAAAGCGCTTTATTTTTGTATGATTCCTTTCTTCCACTCGATTTTTGCCTCATCCGCGAAGGGCTTTTAAGGCCAGCCCGGTAGGGCTGCTTTGATATGGCCCGTGCAACAGGCGGATCGTCCCGTTTATATAGCCTTTTGCCTGCTCTTTCACTTCCCGTAGCAAGTCCTTCACTCGGACCATTGGGTTGGGCTGTAACACTTGCTTCTTCGCTATCGCCTGGCCGCTCAAACGACTTCCCTCTTGTCGTGCCATAATGGCTCGCAACATCGCTTGTACTCCCCGTACACTCCAACTGTAGCCGCCTCGTTTGGTCCTTTTTGCCATCACCCGCATTTGCGCTTCCGCACTCCCCATTGGACGCATGCCCGTCGTGTCGATACCAGCTTCACCCAGAACCTTTCGATAGTCGATAAGATGCCTTCGATGCCGCCGTAAATAGGCCACGTATTTCCGCCATTCGTTCCGGTGCTCTTCCAGAATCTTTTCCTCCGGTACGGACTCTACTGTCGCCAGCAAGATATCCGCTTCAAAGGCCGCCAACGCCTGCCTTACCGTCTGCCACGTCTCTGGCAACTGACCCAGGAATCGGCGCAATTCTCGCGCCACATGAAAGCGATCCAGTGTGTAAATACAGCGGTGAAAGTAGGATTCGCATTCTCCAATCCAATTGGCCCCATCCCCATTGACTACGATCCATGTGTTTTCATCCATGTCGTAATGACGAACCAGAAAGTCGCCAAACCCTTCCCAGAACTCTCCCTTCGTCGTATGCAGGTAATGGCGTTTCGACCTAAGCCGCACTCGGTCCCCCTCTTGTTCCCATCCTTCGTGCACAATCGCCATTCGATTTTCCATTCCCCGCTGGCGTTGCCTCTGCAATGAGGTGTAAAGTCCATCCACTTCCACAAACAATACGCGAACCGACCTTCGGGTCGCTTTCGACACGATGGTTGATGCTTGTTCAACCCGCGTGATTAGTTTGTCCCGAATGGCCTCATGGCTCAGTACCCGATACCCCAGTAACGCTTCCAAGCGTTTTGCGCTGTCCCGGTACGAGGGGCCTTGGCTAGCAAATTCGATCGCTATCTCTTCCAAAAACGGGCTTAGCTTCTCCCGCCCGTCAAAGGCCAGCATACGATCCAACAAATACACATGTTGACCCTTCACGCGATCCTGATACAATCGCCGTTTGAATCGAACCGTACCAAAGAGCGTGTCGATCTGGACTTCTCGTTGGTCCTTCAGCCGAAAGCGTGAATGATCCCGTTGATGCATCAGATACTCGTCCAACGCTTCCAAAATATAAGCCATACCGGCAGCGAACTGTTCCTGCAACGTTCGAAACAACAACGTTTCAAGCTCTTTCATTGTGGGAAATTCCGTGGTAAACTTGCTCACAGGGTTTCTCCTCCTTGGTGTGTTTGGTTTTGGCGCTTTACACTTTACCAAGAAGAGAAGCCCTTTTCTATACCCTCCAACTGATTTTTCTTCAAAAATTTCTTTTCGGTTTGCCCACGAACATTTTACTCATACCGTTGTCAGGTGAAGGGATCCTGAGCCGGTACCAAATCGACCAAAAAAGGGCGCTGTTTTTTGCAGAATATGGGCAAGTGTCGTTTCTCTGGACGGGTGAATGTCATACCATGTACTGTGCGATTTCATTAGAGAGGACGTGTGAGATTGGAAAACCGCCGTAATATGCCGCCAATGCCGCCAGCCCGGCCGATGCCACGCCGGCCCAAAGAAATGCCTAAGCCGTCGCCGAATCTGCCGTCGCCGATTATGCCATCGCCCATGATGCCATCGCCAAATATGCCATCGCCCAACATGCCGTCGCCCAACATGCCATCGCCTAACATGCCATCTCCCCAAATGCCGTACCGGATGATGCCGAGGCCGATGATGCCGTCGCCCAACATGCCATCACCCAATATGCCGTCACCGAACATGTCGCCAAACCGCAGGCCGCCTTCCAGACACAGGATGCCTGCCCGGCCCAAAATGGAGTCTTCGGTAAATCTGGAGATGCTTCTGTTCCGTTACAGGATGCACATGGAGCGGATGCATCACTATCGGCAAAAGTGCGAACAGTACCGCCACCAACGGAAAAAGTACAACATGTATTACCGCCAGTACCAGCACCATAAACGGAGAATGCGCCACTACTACGACAGCTGTTATCCGCAGTACCGCATGGAAAGCAGCTCCTCCTCGTCCGGGTACGGCTCATCCGATTACCGCTCCTCCCGGAAACGGTCGTACAGGTACAGCCGCCGACACGGCTCTTCCTCAACCGGATGTGATTGCGGCTGCTGATCAATTCAGCATACGCAAAGAACGCAGCTCACTGTGAGCCGCGTTTTTTTTTTTTTGCTTCCCGCTCTCGCTGCCCTCTCCACGTGTTGACGGATAGGGCTCATTTTTGTCCAAGTGCGTGCGCTTCAACGGAAACCCCAGCTTTATGCATGTCTCTTCTCAGCGCCAGCAGGGCGTCATCCTTATTTTTGCACTCCAGCATCACATCGAGGTCATAATCGCTCATCCGGGATACCCACTCGATAAAATGGCTGGCATCAATCTCGTCAGCATGGGCCCGCACATCTTCCTGCGACTTGGGGGAGGAAAAGTGCATCTTCGGCCTGCGGTTTCCCCACGTCGCGAGAATTCGCGGAACGTATTCATAGAGATCCTCGCCGTTGTTGTGCACCTGGTGGTGATGCACGTCCAGCACCATGGGAATGCCGATCTCTTCACAGAGCGTGAGCACGTCCAGCATCGTGAAGGAGGTGTCGTCATTTTCGACGACCAGCCTTCGTTTGACGGACTCGGGCAGCAGTGCAAAATGCTCAGCAAACCGCTTTAGGGAAGTCTCCTTGTCATTGTAGACGCCGCCCACATGCGTGACGAGCACAGAATTATCGTCCAGTCCCATCAAGTCGAAGACCTGTGCATGATACGAAAAATCCGCGATGGTGGCCTGCAGGACATTGGGGTTATCCGTATTCAGGATACTGTAGTGGCCAGGGTGGGAAGTCAGGCGAATGCCATGCTTTTTGATATAGGCGCCCGCTTTGTCAAAATCCCAGGCAAACTCCTTGGCCCAGTCCCAGTCTTCGGTGATGCGATGGGTAGCTAGCGGGATAAACTCCGAGGGGAGACGGTAAAGGTAAATATGATGCTCCACATTGTAGGCGAGCAAATCCATCAAGTTGAAGAAGTTCGTCTGCAAAACCTGGCGCAGCTTTTTTCGCCTGGCCTCGGGACTCAGCTTCGATAGCTGTGCGACGGTCGATTTTTTGTTCGGATTGCTGGAGCTGTCCAGACGGATGCATGCATAACCCAGCCGTATCATCCGGCATCCCTCCCTGTCCAAGATGGGTGTCCTTCATAGTATTTCCCCGAATCGGCTGGAAGCGATGAATGAGCCTTTCCTTTTGGTGGGAAGCTAACTGCGAGAATTTGACAGGAGGAGTCCAGTGATGGAGCACTATTTGGCGGAGCAATATCGGGAAGGGCTGCGCGCATTTGGTCAAATGATGCCCGATGCCCTGCAAGCGTACAATGATTTTACCAGCAAATGCTTTTCGCAAGGGGCCTTGTCTGCAAAGCAAAAGCATCTGTCTGCCCTGGCGATCGCTCTGTATGCGGGTAATGAGCATTGCATCGTATACCATCTGGAAGCCCTGCTGGATGAGGGGGCCAGCGAACACGAAATCGCGGAGGTCGTCGCAGTGGCAGGAGCTTTTGGCGGCGGCGCGACTCTCTCGCATGGCGTGATCCTGATTCAGGAAGTGCTGGAGGAAAAGAAGCAGGGTCTTCAGTAGGCAAAAAAAATGTAGCAGTCAGGGGATGAGGAAAAGCGGGTCATGCGGCCTGCTTTTTTTCTGGGAAAAAACGATCAAAAAAAGTCACAAACTTTTCCATGTCATTTTCTGTCGATATTTGCTCAGGCAGCTGGCCGGGATGCGACAGGCAGCAGGTAAAGCGATAGCGAAATTCGTCCCGACTCTCGTGACGTTTGCCGCGACTGGTGTATACTCGTACTAATACGGTTTTTGCTAGAGAGAAGGAGTGACGGGAGAATGGGAGAGAAGATCGTCATCGATATTCGCGAAGTAACCTGGCTGCGTGAAGACAAGCAGATCCTGCGCCAGGTGAACTGGCAGGTACAAGACGGGGAGCACTGGTGCCTCGTGGGTCAAAACGGTTCCGGCAAGACGAGCCTGCTCAATATCATCTGCGGCTACATCTGGCCGACAAAGGGAAGCGTAACGGTACTGGGACAGCGCTATGGCCAGGTAGATTTGCGCGATATGCGCAAGTCGATCGGGTGGGTAAGCTCTTCGCTGATGTCCCAACTCCATGAAAATGAGACAGCGGAGCGCGTCGTGCTTAGCGGCAGAGAGGCCACGATCGGCCTGTACACGAAGCCTGCCGAAGAAGACATCGAGCGGGCCTATACTCTCCTGGAACAATTTGGCTGCGGCCATTTGCGTGACGCGGCTTATCGGACACTCTCGCAAGGGGAGAGGCAAAAGGTCCTGATCGCTCGGGCGTTGATGGCATCGCCGCGACTGCTCATCTTGGACGAGCCTTGCACGGGCTTGGACCTGCTGGCGCGCGAGCAGCTCTTGTCCATGATCGCCCAGATCGCGGAGCAGCCAGATGGACCGACGCTGCTCTACGTGACGCATCATATCGAGGAGATCCTGCCCTGCTTCACGCATACCCTGTTGCTCAAAAAGGGGCAAGTCGAAAAGGCGGGGCGCACACGGGAAGTGCTGACAAAGGAAGAGCTCAGCCGTTTCTTTGAGGTGCCGCTCGACATTCGCGAAGGGCAGGGGCGCATCTGGGTCAGTCTGCAAGAAAGGTAAACGTGTTTTTCTGCGGCACTTCCCTGGTCAATTGTGTATAATAAGGGGAGGAATATACTTTTGGAAGGAGAGGAGAGATGGGCGCTTGACAAACGTAACCGAACTCATAGCCGATTCCACTTGGGCAATCCTCACCTATGAAGAAGCGTGGCAAAGCTACATCAACAGCTATGTAATCGCAAAGAACGATGCCTATGTGCTGATTGACTCCCATCTTCGCAAGCACCGCCCCTACTTCCAACAGGCGCTTGTGGAGATTGGAGTCAAGACGGAGCAGATTGCTTACGTATACTATACGCATCGTCATGCTGACCATATTGGCAATGCCGACCTGTTTTCCTCCCGGCATAACTGGATTCATCTCGAAGATTACTATGAATTGGATGATTTTTCACAAACCTTTTTCGGGCACACCTTCACGGGCATCGGGGGTGACCTGCCGCTGCTTCAGTTTCGCCAGCTGCCTTACCACACCGAGGGCTCTGTTGCCTTTTACGATCCCGATACCAAAGTGTGCTTTGTCGGGGACCACATCCATTTTGGCCAGGCGCCGTTTGAGCGCTTGGTCGAATATGGCGGGCTCCAGCGGGATGCTTATCGCCACTTTCTTCAGAAATGCAAGGAGGAGGACCCGCAAAAGGCCGAAGGGTTAGCTGAAGGCCTGGAGATCCTCTTGAGGTGGCCGATTGAATATCTGGCTACGGGTCACGGTCCCGTCTTGCAGGGCGACATCGCCCCCTTCTTTGAAGAGCTGATCGGACTCGTTCGAAACAACTGATTCCCCCATGCAAAAAGCCTCACCCGACGCGGGTAGAGGCTTTTGTCCATTCTTCAAAGCGCTTTTGCAGTTCGGATTGATTCAGGCAGAGAGCAAGCCCCGACTTGGTCATGAGCTTTTGCAAGTGGCCGAGGGCGCGCTCGTAATTGCCTTTTGCCGCCTCGATTTCGGCGAGGCAGAGAATTTTCCACTCCCGGGTCGAACGTTTGCCGGGGATCAGCCGGTAGGCTTCGACCGCGCTCTCGATTTCTCCCAGGCGGGCGTGAGAGCAGGCGATCAGTCCAAGCGAGTCCGTCATGCCCTGATCTCGCTGGTAGACCCGAAACGCGACGTCCAGGGCTTCGCTGTACTTGCCGCTGGTAAAATAGACGAAGGCCAGGTTGTAGAAGAGGTAGTGGGCCATCGCCTGATTGAACAGGGAGGGACGCTCTTTGCAGACATGCAGTCCTTGCACAATATACTTTTCCGCGAGCTCGTAATTGCCCGACAGGATTTCGTAGGAAGATTTGTCCAGCATCGCGACGATTCGGGTGCGATTGCGACGGTACGATGCGTCCAGCCACCGCATGCGCTTCTCCGGATGCTGCTTGCAGAGATAGCCGAGGTACTGATACCGAAACGGCCAGTGCAGCCGAAAGAAGGCGACCATCAGCACAGCAGTAACACCGGAAAGCGTCGAGGTCAGATTTAAGTCAAAGTAATCCAAACAGATGACACCCTCTCTTTGCTGCGTCTCCTGTTAATAGTAGCACAGAATTTGCACGCTTGACAGATGGTTTCCTTTATTTGGACAGGTGCAATGTTCTGTATTCCGTCAGCGTTTGCAGGTTGTTCGCTTTCACCTTATCGCGGGAGAGTGTGTACAGGGTGTCGCCGATGTAGATGATCCTCTCGATGTTTTTGGCGCTGTCATACCAGTCATGGCCGGCTTTTTTCAGATCGTCGGGATCGAGATGCGTGATCCGGCCGCGCAAGGCAAAGCCTTCGTCTTTATTCAACCGGTAGACATAGGCGCCCTGGAAGGAAAAATCCCCAAACGCACTCGCCTGGCCGGCAGCTTTTTGTGCATGCGACAGCGTATGGACGCTGACGGGGAAGGCCAGCAGCTCTTTCTCTTTGGAAAAGAGCAGCGCCTTGTGATTGCGCAAAAGCTCGGAATCGGTCCCGCGATCGCCAATCACCGTTTGAAACTTCTCGCGCGGATTGTTCACATCCGTTACATCGAAGAGGGCGAGCTTCATGCCTTGGTAAAAGGCGGTCTCCTTGTCGGCGACAGCGTCCTTGCCAAACCCGATGATGTGATTTTCATCGTAGGGATGGAGGTAATCGCTGTAGCCCGGGATTTTCAGCGCGCCGAGGACTTGCGGTGCAGCGGGATTGCGGACATCGATAACAAACAGCGGATCGACTTGCTTGAAGGTGACCATGTACGCGCGATCGCCCATGAAGCGGACCGCGTATATTTTCTCGCCGGGGGCAATGCCTTCCAGCACTCCGGCCAGCTTCAGCTTGTTGTCCAGAACATAGAGGTTATTTTTGGAAGTACCTTCGTCCGTCCGCCACATATCCCCCGTAGTGGTGGCGATCCGCAGATGATCCTCATGCTCATCCATGGAAAACTGATTCAGCAATCGGCCGGGTACCGACCCTTTCCCCGTGTAGCTGAGAGTCCCGGCTTTCATCGAGAACCGGTAGAGCGTAGTCTGCACCTCTTCGGGCGGAGCAGGCGCGCGCCGGCTGGGAAGCAGCGAGGGAGCCTTTTCCAGCGCAGGTGAATGTTGGCGCCCGGTTAGGGCTACGTACAGATGGTCAGGAGAAGCGTAGACGTTCTCACCCGCCCCCAGGTAGGTGTGGATGGAGAGCGGCTGCTTCGGGTCGTCCAGATTGGCTCCCGCCGCGATGAGGTATTCAGGCCTGACGATCTCCGGAAAATAGCGGATTTCGTCAAAACGGACCGTTTGATAGGCATTCCCCTGGGCCGAGTCTCGGTAGATCGGGAGAGCACCTTGTTCGGACGCGTAGAGCAGATGGCTGTCGATCGGCTTGTTGGTTACCAAGTACAGGTTGGACCCGATTTTGCGGGAGGAGACGTAGTGGCCGTCGGCTTCCAGCGTGCGAGTCAGCCGGGGTGCGCTCTTATCGGTCACATCATAGACCAGTGCCTGCACCAGCGTGCTGTAGCTGGGGGGGAGTGCTGGCGCCGCCTTCTTTTTCTTCACGGCGGGGTAATCCCGTACCGCTGGGGGCATGGAGTGGCCGATCACAACCAGTCTCTTTTCATCGAGGTAGAGTTCCAGCGGGTGAAACGATTGGTCCGCGTAGCTGATCCGGCTGACCACCTCCATGCGATCCACAGGCTGTGCGCGAATGATCCGGACTTCCTCGGGCGTGGCCTGGTACAGATAGGTTCCGTCGGTCATTGCGACGTCCGCTTCATCGACGCCCTGCACCTGCACATTGGTCACAGAAAAGTCAGCGGAATCCATAGCGGGAGCACTGGCTGTTTTCATGCTTTCCACGCGGGCCATTTCTTGCACCGGAGCGGCTCCATCGGAGAGAGACACTTCTGTTTCATAGACCACCAAGCTATCTTCATAGGTCTTCAGCAGCTTTTTGAGAGATGGATACGAGCCGACGACAGGCAGCGGCTCTTCCTCCTCAGGTGAGACCGCTGCACGCTGGGGAGAGGGAGGCGATTCTTCCGCCACGGCGACTGGTGGACGATCCCCATACACTCCCTGCAGCCCAATCCCCAAGGCAAAGAGGAGGACCCCTGACAGTAGCAAACCAATCGTTTTCTTCACGACGATAATCCCTCCTTTTTCTTCCTATAGGACGGCGAGCATCCGGAAATGTTTCACACACCGAGGGGCACTTTCAGCGGACAAAAGTAGGGACGGGTGTGATATAATGAAAGGCGGTTTCATACATCGAAAAACATATACAAAAAGGAGCGGACAAGGATGGATACATGGAAGCAAAGTATTCTGGAGCTGATTACGGAGACCTCGACCAATCTCCCTCCAGATGTGCGCCGCGCCATCAATGACGCGAAAGCAAAAGAAGACCAGGGTACCCGTGCGGCCCTCTCGCTGTCTACCATCGCCCAAAATATCAAGATGGCGGAAGACAATGTATCGCCGATTTGCCAGGATACCGGTATGCCGACGTTTGAAATCAAAACGCCCGTAGGGGTGAATCAGCTCGTGATCAAAAAAGCGATCTACGAAGCTGTGGTAGAGGCGACCAAAACCGGCAAATTGCGTCCCAATTCGGTAGATTCGCTCACCGGAGCCAACAGCGGAGACAACCTGGGACCCGGAACGCCTGTCATTCACTTCGAGCAATGGGAAGAAGACGAAGTCGAAATCAAGCTGATCCTCAAAGGGGGCGGCTGTGAGAATAAAAATATCCAATACTCCCTCCCCTGTGAGCTGGAAGGGCTGGGCAAAGCAGGCCGCGATCTGGACGGCATTCGCAAATGCATCCTGCACTCCGTCTACCAAGCCCAAGGACAGGGCTGCAGCGCCGGCTTCATCGGCGTGGGCATCGGCGGCGACCGGACCTCCGGCTATGCGCTGGCCAAACACCAGCTGTTCCGCCGTGTCGATGATGTGAACCCGATTCCGGAGCTGGCTGAGCTGGAAGCGTACATCATGGAAAAAGCGAACGAGCTGGGCATCGGAACCATGGGCTTCGGCGGCGCATCCACCCTGCTCGGCTGCAAGATCGGCGTGGAAAACAGGCTGCCGGCCAGCTTCTTCGTCTCTGTGGCGTACAACTGCTGGGCGTTCCGCCGTCAAGGCGTCCGCATCAACCCGGAAACTGGCGAAATCAAGCGCTATCTCTACAAGGATGAACCGGTGGAGATGAATCTGGACGCTGCCGCCGAGCAGCCGGCAGAACGCCGTGAAGTAGTGCTGCAAGCGCCGATTACCGAGGAGCAGATCCGCAGCCTCAAGGTAGGCGACGTGGTGATCATTAACGGCATCATGCATACCGGCCGCGACGCCCTGCATAAATACCTGATGGACCACGACTGCCCGGTCGATCTGAACGGCGGCGTCATCTACCACTGCGGTCCGGTGATGCTGAAGGACGAACAGGGCGAGTGGCATGTCAAAGCGGCAGGACCGACCACGTCCATCCGCGAGGAGCCGTACCAAGGGGACATCATCAAAAAGTTCGGCATTCGCGCCGTGATCGGAAAAGGCGGCATGGGAGCCAAAACCCTGAAAGCGCTGGGCGAGCACGGGGCCGTGTACCTGAATGCGATCGGCGGAGCGGCGCAATACTACGCCGACTGCATTGAAAAGGTAGAAGGGGTAGACTTCATGGAATTCGGTATTCCGGAAGCGATGTGGCACCTGCGCGTAAACGGCTTTGCGGCGATCGTGACCATGGACTCTCACGGCAACAGCCTGCATGCCGACGTGGAAAAAAGCTCGCTGGAAAAACTGGCGCAGTTTGCAGAGCCGGTATTCAAATAAACAAGTTGTGACCGATTCACCGTACAAGTCATCAGTGATTGCCACTGGTGGCTTTTTTTTCGTCCGGCAAAGACAGTGACGGGAGGGGCTGTAAGGAGCCGCTTGGGGCCGCCAGGAGCCGGTGACCATGCCCCCTTCTGCGAGCTGCTCTTAAAAACGGCGGGAACCAACTGGTGGAAAATTGCATCATACAAGCAAATGCTGGGAGGCGGGATGGACTGGATGCGACCAGTATGCCAGTTCTCGTCACGGCATCTGGCATGGGTAAACAACCATTCTTTTGAAAATAGGTGTTGGTTTATTTCGCGGCAAGGCGGGCGGGCATAGGTTAATAACGAATCAAAAACAAAAAAGGAGTGGTTTACGTGAATTACGTAGTCCAACCCGGGGATACATTAAACGCCATTGCCGCCCGCTTTGGTGTACCGGTTCAAGAATTGATACGCGTCAATAACATTCCTGCTCCGTATTACATTTACATCGGGCAAAACATCTACGTCCCGATCAGACCGCCTGTGCCGACACCGCCCCCGACGACGGATATAGACCGCCGCATCCGCCGTCTCGATGAGCGGATGGACCGTGCAGAGCGCAACATCCGTGACCTGGATCGCAGAGTCGATCGGCTGGAGCAGCGCGTGACGCGTCTTGAGGCACGGCCGCGGCCGCGCACCACGTAATGAGAAAAGGGGCCTCCCAACCGGCTGGTTTAGACGGTGGGATGGCCCCTTTTTCATGCTTCTTCTCAGCATAGCCGCGATACTCCACTTTATCGCTTTTCGCTATCTATTGGAAAACCTCTCGGGGGACTGGCCAGCTGCTTCCAAAAGCAATAAAAAAAAAATGGGCGTTTTCACCAGAAATAGCAGGGACCCGCTTTTGCCGGATGTGCATAGGGTGGTAGAAGAGATACAGAGGAGGTGCGGTCATGCTTCGGCTGAATGCCAAAAATGTTCGCCACCATTTTGACGGCGTCTACGGAAAAGTGGTGCAGGTGCGGGAACTGGTCGAGGTCCTGGATCAGATGTTTGATTCGTTTCACAAAGTAAACAGCATCAGCCGCTCCATGCTTGGGCCCGTGAGGAGAAGCGCCAAGCGATTGGACCGGCTTCGCTGACATTTACGCGAAAGAACCGCATCGGACACGGATGCGGTTTTTCTATTTGCGGGGGAGCTGCTCCATCGCCATGCGAACCAGCTCTTTCACCATATGGCCCCCGAGATGGCCGCCGATCCGGCCAGCATCATGGGAGGTAAGCTGTCCGTTGTACCCTTTCTGCAAGGGCACCTCCAGCTCTTGGGCGATCTCGTACTTGGCCTCGTCCGGCTCCCGGACCCCGGCCACCTGTGCCTTCAGTCGGTCCAGTCCGGCCTGTGCCCCGGGGACGAGAGGCCTTCTTCTCCTTCTGCTCATACCCATCACCTCAGGGTTAGCATGCCCATTAGACCAGCGCTTTTCGCTTGGTGAAGTTTTCACCCGGATAGTAGGTGTTGGCAACCAGCAGATTGGGGCCGGCACATGCGGCAGCCGGGCAGAAGCAGTTGATGTTTTGGTTGAGCGGATGTTTTTGCCAGGCGGTAAACATCGCGTCCAAACGGTCTGTCTGGACATTGCCCAGCGGAGCGACATCGCCGAAATCCGTCACGATGACATCGCCGGTAAAGATATTTACGTTAAGCCGATTGCGCCCGTCCGGGTCGTTTCTCACCGTGACATTCTTTGCCCGGCGCAATCGCTGGATCAACTCCCGATCTTCCGCAAGCGGGCTGCAAGCAAAAAACGGCAGGGTGCCAAACAGCATCCACAGCTCTTCATTTCGCACATCGAGCAGTTCATGAATCGCTTGGCGCAGCTCTGGCAGGGTAAGCACCTCCAGATCGCGGGCAAAATCGCTGGCGTACATCGGATGAACCTCATGGCGCAGACAGCCCATCTCCTGAATCTGCCGGTGAAGGGTTGGCAATTGGTGGAAGGTTCGCTTGTTTAACATGGTTTCCGCGGAAACAAATACGCCGGATTGCGCCAATTTTCCGGCCGTTTCCCAGATCGCGCGAAACTGCTGCTCCGCCTGTTTGGCCGAAACCGTTTGCCTGCTCTTTGCGTAAACAATGGTATGGAACTCCTCGGGCGAGGCCCAGTTCCAGGACATATGCATGACATCTATATAGGGCAGGATCAGCTCATATCGGGAGAAGGGCATCGTCAGATTGGAGTTGATCTGGGTGCGAAGCCCCCGGTCTGCGGCATAGCGCAGGAGCGGCAGGATAAACTCTTTGACGGTTCGTTCACTGTACATGGGTTCCCCGCCTGTTATACTGAGGGTAGCGAGGTCTTGCGCTTCATCCAGACGACGCAGGATCGTCTCAATCGGCAGTGCCGGATCGTCTTTGAATCGCAGCGTGTCGCCTACTGCACAGTGCTCGCAGCGGAGATTGCACAGGTTGGTGACGGTAAATTCCACACTGGTCAGCTTGTATGCAGGCGGAGTCGCGTGAAACAATGGCTCCCACGGGTCGTGACTCGGTGTTAGCGGTGTAGTTGGTACCATGCGGATCATGGATAGACCCCTCCTTCATTCTGCGTACATTCTTCTTATTATACTGATGAAGCAACGGAAGGAGAATAGATAATGGTGATGGGAATCTCTTTTTCTCGCGGTGTTCTTTTTCACGACCGTCATGTGCTCGCCTGCGCCGAGGTCAAAGACGGCGTCATCGAGGTATGGGCGGAAAAAATCACCCTGCGGACCATCGGCAAGCTGTGGATGCGCATTTTTTTCTCCTTTCCCTGGTACTATCAGCTGTTTCATGCGGCTCTCCTGCTGTACGTGGCGGCGGCCCTCCTCTCTCCGGAGTGGGCCTTTCTCAATCCGTGGTGGGCGGCCGTATACGGGGCCGGATTTCACTTTGTCTTTCCCCGCGAACTGAAAAAATTCCACGGAGCCGAGCATAAAGTATTCAGCTACCGGGGTGAAAAACGGCTCGACGCCTGGGAAGAGATCGGCCGGGCGGATATTGTCAACGACGGCTGCTCGACCAATCTGGTCGTCTGCTTTTTTGCGGCGTTTTTGCTGGCGGTTCCCTTTGTTCCGTTAGCTTTCAGCGTGGCGGCCGGCTTTCTCGGCATCGTGCTCGGCATGACGGCAGATCGCATTCTGCGCAAATACTGCGGAGGGCTGTACCGCCTCTCCCGCTTCTTTCAGCGTCATCTTACGACAAAGGAGCCCAGCCGGATCCATCTGGAGACCGCGATCCGCTCCTACCGTCAGTTTGACTACATGCGCCAAAAGGTGCGTGAAGCCAAACAAGCCGCCTGATTGGGAAAACCCGGCTTGCCGCAAGTCCAATAGTGAAAGCCAAAAGTCCGCTTGCGAAGATCGGCTTTCTGAAAGAACAAAAGAAGACCGCTCCCCGGCCGTCAACTGCGGGTGAGCGGTTCTTCTTCCAACTTGCGATACAGTTTTCCTTTGTCCACATAAGATTGGCGGATGCGCCTGAATTCTTTGAAGTCTTCTTCCGTCAATTCCCGTTTTACTTTGGCTGGGGAGCCGACGACCAGCGTGCGCGGCGGCACTTTCATGCCCGGCGGCACCAGCGCGCCTGCACCGACCAGCGCTTCCTCGCCGATCTCCGCGCCGTCCAGGATGATGGAGCCCATGCCGATCAAAGCGCCACGGCGAATAATGCAGCTGTGCAGGACGACATTATGTCCGACGGTGACCTCATCCTCCAGGATCAGCGGATTGCCCGGGCTTTGATGCAGCGTGCTGTTGTCCTGCACGCTGACTCGGCGGCCGATAATGGTAGGGGCGATATCCCCGCGAATGACGGTGTTGTACCAAATTGTCGAATCTTCGCCGATCTCCACATCACCGGAGACGACGGCCCCTTTTGCCAAAAAGACCGACTCGTGAATGCGGGGAACGTGATTTTCAAAAGGCAGAAGCAGCATAGATCTTTTCCTCCAAGTTATGCTAGTTTCACGATCCAAGAACAACTCATATTGTACTACAGCAGAGCGTTATTCACAATTTGCCAGTGTTTCCAGCAGACATTGGTTGACGGTAGCAGTCGCAATATGATACATTATTTGTTGCCGATTCATTCGAGTGGGCAAGGAATGTGGGTAGTCGCTGCCGCGGCCTTCGGGTCGGCGGTAGAGGAAAGTCCAGGCTCGCCCAGACTGAGATGTCTGGAGTGTTCGTACCTGGTGCAAACCAGGGCAGTGAGGCTTCGGCTTCGCTGACGGCGCAGAAAGGGTTCTCCCTGAGACCCGAGTACGCTGAAAGTGCCACAGAAACGTAGCTTTCCTGGCGACAGGAAAGATGGAACGCGGTAAACCCTGCGAGCGAGAAACCCAAATTTGGTAGGGGAACCGTCCTGAAGGAATTCAACGGAGGGACGGATGGCGCCTGGTGCGCCATAGATAGATGACTGCCGCTCTTGGTGCGAGGAGAGGATCCGTTTGCAGCACGGGAGAGACAGAACCTGGCTTATAGCATTCCTTGCTTCCTACGTGAAGACAAAAACCGTCTGAGATTCAGACGGTTTTTTTATATGTTCGGGACATGCGGATGGAACGCGCTCCGGCTTATTTCCGAAGTTCAGGAAGTGACGGTGACCTTGTAGGTCCGCATCCACAGATCGATGGAGGCCAAATAGGCAAACATCTGCGGGCCGCCCATCAGCTGTCCAAAATAAGGCTTGCCGGATGCCGGCGCTTCCCCCTGAGCAAAACGCTTCACGGCCGTAACGTCGATCAATGGCCGGAGCGGAGAGTCCGGGTCGTCCAGCACTCCGAGCAGCCAGGAGCGAGCCGCTTCCGTGTAGGCGGGATGATGCGTCTTGGGGTAGGGGCTTTTTTTTCGGTACAGGACCTCTTCCGGGAGAATTCCCTCCAGAGCCAGCCGCAGAATGCCTTTTTCCCGATTGCCTGTGTTTTTCATCTCCCACGGGATGTTCCAGACGTATTGGATCAGCCGGTGATCGCAAAAAGGGACCCGGGCCTCGAGACCGGCGGCCATGCTCATGCGGTCCTTCCGATCCAGCAGTGTGCTCATGAACCGCGTGAGATTGAGGAAAAACAGTTCGCGCTGCCGCGCTTCGGCGGGATTCTCGCCGGGCATCCGGGGCACTTCGTCCAGCGCCTCTTCATAGCGCCGTTTGAGGTACGCCTCCGGCTTGATCCATTCCCTCATCTCGGGGGACAGCCAGGCCGCCCGCTCGCTGGTGGCTTGCAGCCAGGGAAAAGACCGCTGGCCCGGAATCTCCCCACGGTAAAACCAGGGGTATCCGCCGAACATCTCATCCGCGCATTCCCCGGACAGGACGACGGTCGTCTCCTTTTTGATCTCTCGGCAGAACAGATACAGCGAACTATCCACGTCGGCCATCCCGGGCAGGTCACGGGCCTGAAGAGCGGCGCGCAGCGCATCGGTCAAGGCCGTATTCTCCAGCAGGACCGTTTGATGCTTCGTGCCGAAGCGATCCGCTATCAGCCGGACGTAGGGAGCGTCGTCGCCCGGCTGGTACTCGCTCGTCTGAAAATGGCGGTCGTTGTCTGCGTAGTCGACTGAATAGGTGCGCAGCGTGCCGCGTCCTTCCTCCGCAAAGACAGCCGCAGCGATGGCCGTGATCGCACTGGAGTCCAGCCCTCCGGAGAGCAGGGTGCCGATCGGTACATCGGATATGAGCTGCCGGGCGATGGAGTCATAGAGCAGCTCGCGGATGGCCAAAGCCGTCCGGCTGAGATCATCCTCATGCGGGTGGCTGACGAGTCCCCAGTATTTCTGCTCCCGCACGCCATCGCGCGTGACTGTCAGATGATAGCCCGGGCGAAGTTCCCACACATTTTGAAAAACCCCGTGACCCGGCGTGCGGGAAGGGCCGAGTACGAAGATTTCCGCCAGTCCTTCCTTGCCGACCTCAGGCTCAACCAGCGGATGGGCCAGCAGTGCTTTCAGCTCCGACCCAAAGAGAAAGGCACTCTTCCGTTGCGCGAAAAAAAGCGGTTTGACGCCCAGGCGATCACGGGCCAGAAAGAGTCGCTGCGCTTTTTCCTCCCAGACGGCAAAGGCGAAGATGCCGTTTAGCTTATGCAGGCAATCGGCCCCCCACTCCATGTAGGCGGCGAGCAATACTTCCGTATCGGAGTGGGAGCGGAAGCGGTGGCCGCGGCCGATCAATTCCTGGCGCAGATCGGCGGTATTGTACAATTCACCGTTGTAGACGAGCGTATACGCTGTTCCGTCATCCCGCCGCCTCGTCATCGGCTGCCTGCCTCCTGCGGGATCCACGACGATCAGGCGGCGATGACCAAAGGCTGCGTGCTTGGAGGGGGAGAACCAGATCCCCGCTTCATCCGGTCCCCGATCTGTCAATGCTTTTGTCATGGCTTCCACGAGGGCGGGCTCGCTTTGGACATCCCGCTCCCAGTCGATCCATCCGGTAATTCCGCACATGGTCATCACCACTCCTGTATTCATTTTTTTGGCAAAAGCTATCATATGCCGATGAAACCGTCTGTTTGTCTGTCCCTGTTTCGAAAACCGAAAAAAATGAATAGCGGCCAGTCCTCTTGTTCACGCTAAAGAGAGAAAGGGGGGAGCGGGAATGAGCAGTGACAAAGAGACCAAGCCGACTACCGGATTGGATGTCTACGAGCGAACCCGAAAATCGCTCCTGGAGTTGATTGAGGAATTGGGCGAGGCGATGGACGAAGCCGATGCGGACGCCTACAAGCGAAAAGGGTACGAGATGATCGGACACTACTTTCGCACACCCGTACATACCGGCGAGCTGATGCTGACCTTAACGACCGTGCTGGAGGATATCCTGCACAAGCTGGAGATGACGCAGCAAGGCGAGCAGGTCACCATGGTCAGAGGGCCATACAGTGTGATGAAACGAAAGGAAGACGAGTGAGGAAAAGGCCCCGAGCGGCCTTTTTTTTGCCTTCCTCTCCCATTTTTCGTGGTAAGATAGGGAGAACCGAACGCAACAGGGGAGTAGGAAATCAGGAGGACGACCCCATATGAAATATGTCAGCTTGGAACAAGTGGAGCCGGGAGATATCCTCGGCCGAAGCATTTACACAAGTGACGGACTGACCCTGCTGCAGACCGATGTGCAGCTCACCGTCGGAATGATCAATAAATTGCGCCGTTATGGCGTGACGATGATCAGCATCAAAGACCCGCATCTGCAGGATGTAAAAACAGAAGAGGTCCTGACCGAAACGACTCGAAAAGACGCCATTCGCAACCTCTCCGGGGCCATACAATGCGTTCAGGCCGGCAAAGAGGTGGATGTGCGCGGACTTCAGAAATCGGTGAACCATATCGTCGACGAGACCTTGCGGAATCGTCGCGTCCTTTTAAACCTGGGCGAAATTCGCACCAATGACAATGCGCTGTACATCCATTCTCTCAACGTGTGCATGATGGCGACCGTCATGGGAGTAGGCCTGGGGTATTCGGTAAACCAGCTCAAGGAATTGGCCATCGGCTCCCTGCTTCACGACATCGGCAAAGTGGCGCGGGACGAAGGGGAGACTTCGATCTACAAGCAGGACAGTCTGGAGAGCCATCATACCTGGACAGGCTTTAACCTTTTGCGGAAAAAACACGAGATGAGCATCGTATCCGCGCATATCGCGCTGCAGCATCACGAGTGGGTCGATGGGAGCGGAGTCCCGCGCGGACTGACCGGAGGGGAGATTCACGACTTCGGAAAAATCGTCGCCATTTGCAATGCGTATGACAATTTCATTTCGCCGTTTTCGACAGAAGAGGAGACGCTTCAGCCGTACGAGGCATGCGAGCGCATCATGGGCCTTGCGGAAAAACGTTTTGACCACGCGATGGTGGTTCACTTTTTGCGGACGATTGCGATGTACCCGACGGGCACCTCGCTGCGATTGAGCACCGGCGAAGTGGGCGTTGTCATCGATCAGAACAGGGGCCTGCCCTCCCGTCCCGTGGTGCGGATCATCCGCAAAGAGAGAGCCGGCCATCACCGTACAGGAGAGGACCATGAGATTCGCGACGTGGATTTAAGCGAAGAGCCAACCATTTTTATCACAGGCATCTTGGAGTAAAAAAGTAGAAATCAGGGAGTGCGGCGTGAAAGATCAGGGAGTTTCCCTACTTACGGCATCGGGACCATCCTCTACAATGAAGACAGAACAGGGCAATGCTGCTCCCGCCCGAGTTGTGAAGATAAAGGATGATGCATGATGCCAAGAATTTTGGTCCCGGTCGATCAAACGCCCCAATCCATGCAGGCCGTCAAGTTCGCGCTCGCACTGGCAAAGCAGGAGGACAGCCTTACCCTTCTCCACGCCATTCCTCCGTTCTCCGCGCGCTTTGTCGTCAATCAGCTGGGCAACAAGCCCGTCGAAGAGTTTCAGCTGGAAGAGGCCAAAGAGGATCTGAAGAGCATCGAGGAGCTCGTGCAGGCGAGCCAGGTGCCCTGTGAGATGGTCATTCAGTTTGGAGAGCCGCCTGAAGTCATTGCCGCCCATGCGCGCGACGGGTACGCGGCGATCGTCATGGGGACGCACGGCTATGGCCGGATGACCGGATTTTTGATGCAAAGCGTCAGCTATCCGACGATTCATGATGTGGATATCCCTGTCTTTTTGGTGCCGGAGGATGCCCAAGTCAACGAAAAATGGAAGACCGTCCTGGTCGCTGTAGACGGATCCGACCATGCCAAGCGGGCGACGGCCCAGGCCATCCGGCTGGGCAAAGAGCAGGGGGCCCGGTTCATCCTGCTGACCGCTGTGATTCCTCCTGCCAGCTATGCAGGCGTGTACGGCATCGGCTGGGAAGATGCGGCGACCCTGGAGGAATGGGGAGAACAGACGCTCCGTCCGTATCGGGACATGTTCGAGGCGGCGCAGGTTCCCTATGAGAGCAAAGTCCTGATCGGCGATCCATCGATGTCAATTAAGGATGTCGCCCATGAAAGCGGGGCCGATGTGATCGTGCTCGGTCATCACGGCTTGGGCGGCGTAGCGGGAACCCTGATGGGCAGCGTCACCTTTAAAGTCATCCACCGTACCCGCACGCCGCTGTTAATCGTCAAGTAATGCATGCCGCTCGCTTCCTACAGGAGCGGCAGGACTGTCCAGATGCGTGGACAGTCCTTTTTTAATGACAAGGGTGCCTTCGTACGGTCGAACCACCCTCTCCTTTCAAGGGGGAAAACAAAATGGAGAGTGAAACGGTACGCGAGTGGGGAGACTGGATAGCAAACAGCACCGAGAGGGGGATTACGCGTGCGCATCGGCTGCCATATCAGCATCCGAAACGGTTATCTGGGAGCCGCCCGGACTGCCTATGCCATCGGAGCCAATGCCTTTCAGTATTTTCCTAAAAATCCGCGCAGCATGGGCATCAAGGACTTTGACAAAAAGGATGCGGAGGCTTGCCGCCGCTTCAGCCGGGATCACGGACTCCGTTCCATCGCACATACTGCCTATCCGATCAATCTCTGCGCGGCGGAGGCGGAGCTGTATGAATTGACGGTCAGACATCTGCGCAATGACCTGGAGATCGCGGAAGCATGCGGATCGCTCGGTGTCGTCGTCCATTTTGGACACTTCAAAGGGCCGGATCCGCTGGAAGGGTACAAGCGGATAATCCAGATGCTGAACGAGCTTTTGGCGGACTGGAGCGGCCAAGCCAAGATCCTGCTGGAGAACAACGCCGGAGTGGGCGGACGGATGGGGACCACCATCGAGGAGCTGCTGCAGGTGCGCTCGCTGCTCGCGGCACCGGAGAAAGTCGGCTTCTGTCTGGACACCTGCCACGCCTTCGCCAGCGGACTGTGGCGCGGGGACAATTGGGACGAGGTGGCGGAGCGGATGAGAAGCAGCGGCTATTTGGCCTTGCTGGGAGCGGTTCATCTGAATGACTCCGTCTACCCGTGCTGTTCCTGCCGTGACCGCCATGCCCCGATCGGCAGGGGAGAGATCGGGGCGGAAGCCATCGCCCGTTTCTTGCAGACGCCCGAGCTGGCCGATCTGCCGATCATCCTGGAGACGCCTGCTCCGGCAGACGGCGGCCATCAACAGGAAATCGCTCTCGTCCGGCAGCTGGCGCAGACCGAGGACACACGTCTGCCTGTGGAAAAATGAACCGCGTGTATGGTAGAGTGAGGGATGGAATTGTCTGTTGCAGAACCGAGGAGGAGCCTTACGTGAAAAGACGAGTAAAAGTAACCATTGAAGATTTTACCAACCTGCAGGAGAACCTGAACGATCCGGCGGAGCTCGCTCTCTATCAGGGAGCCAACGGCCATACATACGATGCGGAAATCGAGCACGACGGCTACGCCATCATCGATCTGACGGAAGAGGATTACATCGAGCTGGCCCCCGGCGAGTACCAGATCATGATCGAGGAATGGACGGCGGCAGGCGCGATCGGGGCGTACAAGCTGGAGACCAAGTCGGACCCGGCTGACGACAAGTCCCTGCTGTACCGCCTCGTCGATGAGGGGGGACAGGTGCAGGAGGAGCGCTCTTTGTCCAAACAGGCAGTGGAGCAGCTGGCCAAGGTCTGGTTCGGGAAGCCGGCGAGAAAAGAGGATTGACAGGAAAATGGGAAAAACCGCTGAAGGCTTGCATGCCAAGCTTCAGCGGTTTTTCTGCAGTTGTCGCTTTTTATTGCGGTCTCTTACATCTCTTCCGGTGCAGACAGGCCGAGGATGCGCAACCCTTCCTTCAGCACGACCACGACTGCGGCCACCAACTGCAGACGGGCGGCTTTCACCGCTTCTTCCTCCGCGAGGATGCGGACGTTGGCGTAGAACTTGTTGAAGGCCTGTGCCACATCGATCACGTATTTCCCGATTTGGGACGGATCAAACTGGCTGGCCGCGCGGTCAATCACTTCCGGGAAGGCATGGAGCAGGGTGACCACGGCCCAAGCTTCTTTGCTGTCCAGTGCTTCCGCTGTCAGGGAGACGGAAGTGTTTGGCGTGTAGCCGCCCTTGCGCAGGAGGGAGCAGGCGCGCGCATGCGTGTACTGGACGTACGGCCCGGTTTCGCCTTCAAAGGTGAGCATCTCTTCCCAGGAGAAGTTGATGTCGTTGAGGCGATAGTTTTTCAAGTCGTGGAAGATGACAGCCCCCACGCCTACCTGGCGGGCGACGGCTTCCTTGTTCTCCAGCGAAGGATTTTTTTCCTCGATCACTTTTTTGACATCCTCGATCGCCTGCGTCAGCACTTCTTCCAGCAGGACGACCTTGCCTTTGCGCGTAGACATCTTTTTGCCGTCTTTCAGCATCATGCCGAACGGCACATGATACATCTCTTTTGCCCATTCGAAGCCCATTTTTTCCAGCACCTTGTAGAGCTGCTGGAAGTGGAGGCGCTGCTCGTTGCCGACCACATAGAGCGCCTTGGCGAAATCGTAGGTGTCGTGGCGGTAGAGAGCGGCTGCCAAATCGCGCGTCGCGTACAGGGTCGCGCCGTCCGACTTTTTGATCAGGCAAGGCGGCATGTCGTACTCATCCAGCGTCACGACCAGGGCGCCGTCCGATTCTGTCAACAGTCCTTTTTCCTCCAGCAGCGTGACGACGCGGTCCATCTTGTCGTTGTAGAAGGCTTCCCCGTGCGTGGAGTCGAAGCTGACGTTCATCAGCTCGTAGATTTTCATGAATTCCTTCATCGATTCGTCGCGGAACCACTGCCACAGGTGGAGCGCTTCGGCGTCTCCGTCCTCCAGCCTTTTAAACCACTCGCGTCCCTGATCCTCCAGCGAGGGATCGTTTTCCGCCTCCTCGTGGAAACGGACATAGAGGCTGAGCAGCTCCTTGATCGGCTCCGCTTTTACCTTTTCCTCGTCCCCCCACAGGCGGTAGGCGACGATCAGCTTGCCGAACTGCGTGCCCCAGTCGCCCAGGTGGTTGATCCGCACGGGGCGGTAGCCATGCTTTTCCATGATGTTGGCGATCGCATTTCCGATCACGGTGGAGCGCAGATGGCCCATGGAAAACGGCTTCGCGATGTTGGGCGAGGAGAGGTCGATCGGCACATTGCGTCCTTGGCCGATGTCACGGCTGCCGTAGGAGGAGCCTTCGGAGAGGATGGTGCTGATGACCTGCGCCGCTACCTCTTGCTGGTCGAGAAAGAGATTCACGTACGGGCCGGCCGCCTGTACCTCGCGAACGGGGGCCCCGGCGATCTGTCCAGCCAGTTCCGCCGCGATCATCGGCGGTGCCTTGCGCAGCGCTTTGGCCAGCTGGAAGCAAGGAAACGCGACATCGCCCATCGCCGGGTTCGGCGGAGTCTCCAGCATGGCGCGGACCTGCTCCGCATTCAGGGTATCCACACCCATTTGGGACAAGGCCTTCGAAATCATTTCGGCCACTTGATGTTTGTAACTCATAAGTCGAAAAACTCCTTTCACGATGAAAAAATAAAAAACCCCTGCGTCTCCGTACGAACAAGAGACGAGAGGTATGCTCCCGCGGTGCCACTCTTCTTGCCATGCTGCCCGATTTTCCCCGGCAGCATCGCCGCTTTTTCTGCGCTAACGGGCAGTCCCGGCAGACCTGTTGCCATTTTGGAATGTCCGCATGGCCGTCCAGTCTGCAATCTCCGAGGTGCGCTTCCTGTCGCCGTCCTGCACCGGGCTTTCACCATCCCCGGCTCGCTTGGGCATGTCAGGCGGAGTACTGTCCTCATCATCGATCCCTGTCATTCCTTTTAGTATAGCGAAAAAGGGAGCGCTTCTGCAACTTTATTCATCCGTTTTTTTGATGATCTCGTCCAGATCGCGAAACAGGTCGCGCGTCAAGGCTTCCTTATCATCGGCGTCCTCCCACTTCCGCTTGAACTGCTGCAGCTTGGCCAGCAGGGCCAGTTCCGCTTCGGCGTCCTTTTCCAGGTCGTGGTTTTCGCTGGGGTCAAACGGCATCAGGCGGTCGTCGGTGCCGCTGCGCAGATAGGCACGCTTCCACTGATCCGGAAACTGGTACGGCTGTTCGCCGAAGAGGATCGCGAGCACGTCGTCGGAGGCAAGCGGCAGGAAATGATCAAACTCGTCTTTCCGGCCGCCCTCGGACAAATTGATATGGGTAAAGGAATAGCGCAAATAGTGTTGGCCATTTTCCCGATCCTTGACGATCGCGTACGTCTCGAAATCGGTCTCATCCAAATTCTTCACCGTTTCCAGACGGGAGAGGAATTCCTGTTTTTCTGTGGGAAGTAGTGGATCCAAAGCGTTTCGCTCCTTTTGCTTGGCTTCGGTCTCATCATAGCAAAAGGGGATGGAGATGACAATTTGCTCAATCTACCGGTATGTAGATTTTCATTTTGATCAGATCGGGATAGGAGGAGTTCACCACATCGGTGATTTCGAAGTCGGGTCCTTCTCTCCGTTCGTAGTTGGAAATGGGCAGCCAGATACCGTAGATGTAGGAGCGAACATGCTGTGGCTGCTCGAATCCGCCGCTCACTTTGAATTCGGCGTATTTCCCGGGGGGCAGTTGAAAATGGACGAAGCCCTCGGGGAGCGCGCGGGTCGGCTCAGCGTCCAGCAAGGCGGCGTTTACCTCTTCCCCCACGATAAAGGAAAATCCGCCGTCATCCCGGAAGTCGCAGGAGATGCCGTAAGCCATATCCGGGGCGGTCTTGTGGGGAATGTGCTGGAAGTACTGCTTGCTGCCAAAATCGGCATAGAACTGGGGAATGTCGGCGAGGTATTGTTCATGGCGCAGGTTGGTCTGATAGCGGTAGCCGATGATGTCGATGGCATTCCATTCCACGATGGTCGGTTTGTTCACGGATAAGGTCCCCTTTTCCTTTTTTTGATAGGCAAAAAAGTTCATCTTTTTTTGCAAGGGAAGCGGCGTGGCGGCTCTCCGGTATTTGGCGGGCGTGACGCCAAAACAGGCTTCGAAGGCGCGGGTAAAGGCCTCTTGCGAACCGTATTGATAGCCAACGGCGATCTCCAGCACGTTTTTCTGGGTCTCCTTCAACAGCACGGCAGCCTCGGACAGCCTTCTCTTGCGAATGTATTCCTGCACCGAAAAACCGGTGATGGCCTGAAACAACCGCTGAAAATGAAAGGCGGAAAAACAGGCTTTGGCCGAGATTTCGGTGATCGGCAGCTCTTCCTGCAAATTCTCTTCGATATGCTCAATGGCTGCCTGAATTCTTTCAAATGTATCCATGCGTTCACCTTTCTCCCAATAGTTGATACCCCTATTGTACAGGGAAGAGCCGGCATTTTTTTGATTTTTTGTGCTCTTTGCGGGAAAAACGAAAAAAGAAGCCCGGCATTATCCAGGCTTCTTCCTCAAGCAGTCCCCTTAGTTGTCGCAGCTGCACCCTACGATGACCAGCAGGATAAACAGAACGAGCACCAGGGCGAAGTTGTCGTCAAAGAAGTTGTTTCCGCAATAGGATGTACTCATGTTTGTTTTCCTCCTTTCCGTTATGTTTTAGTCTATACACGAATGCGGGGAATCGTGTGGGCGGATGACTAGGGATGGCAAATATGGGCGATGCCAAGAAAAAGAATGGCATTTTCCTCATTGACGCAGAGGAGGGGGGGTGTTAAGATAACTTTCAAACATTGCAATAACTGGAATGAATCGAATAGCAAAGCAACATCTCTTATCCAGAGAGGCAGAGGGACTGGCCCAATGAAGCCTCGGCAACCGGATTTTTCAGGTGCCAATTCCAGCAAAGCCCTGTGCTTTGAAAGATAAGAGGATGTGTCGGGCGTTTAATCTATTCGCGGACAAAATCCTCTTCTGCACAGGAGAGGATTTTTTTTGTACTTCAATAGCAGCCTGTAGAGAGGGAGTTAACCATGAAAACAAATTTTCGTGAACAACTTTACCGAAAAATTCTGATACTGGACGGCGCGATGGGGACCATGCTGCAGCAAGCCAATCTGACAGCGGAGGATTTCGGGGGAGATGCGTACGACGGCTGTAACGAGCTGTTGAACCTGACGCGTCCGGATGTGATTCGCTCTATCCATGAGAAGTACCTGGAGGCAGGCGCCGATATCATCGAGACCAACACCTTCGGGGCGACTTCCATCGTTCTCGCCGAGTACGACGTGGCGGACAAGGACCTGGAGATCAATATCGCGGCAGCCAAGCTGGCGCGCGAAGCGGCGGATGCCTACTCGACGCCGGAGTGGCCGCGTTTTGTCGCAGGGGCGATGGGGCCGACGACCAAGACGCTCTCGCTGACAGGCGGCGTCACCTTTGATGATCTGGTGGAGTCCTACTACCGCCAGGCCAAGGGACTGCTGCTCGGCGATGTGGACGTCTTGCTGCTGGAGACCTCCCAGGACACGCTGAACGTCAAGGCAGGAGGCATCGGGATTCGGAAAGCATTCGAGGTATTGGGGAGAGAGGTGCCGGTGATGCTTTCCGGCACGATTGAGCCGATGGGAACCACCTTGGCCGGTCAGAACATCGAGGCCTTCTACGTCTCGCTGGAGCATCTGAAGCCGATCACGATTGGCCTCAATTGCGCGACAGGACCGGAATTCATGCGCGACCACATTCGGACGCTGTCCGGGCTGGCCGAGTGCGGAGTGAGCTGCTATCCCAATGCGGGGCTTCCGGATGAAAACGGCCATTACCATGAGACACCGCAGGGGCTGGCGTCCAAGATCAAGGCGTTTGCGGAGCAGGGCTGGCTCAATGTCGCGGGAGGCTGTTGCGGCACGACCCCCGAGCATATCCGGGCGATGGCGGAGGCCCTGCGGGATGTGACCCCGCGTAGGCCGCAGCAAGCCGAGGTCAGCGCTGTATCGGGGATCGATGTGGTCTACGTGGAGCAGGACAACCGGCCGCTCCTCGTCGGAGAACGGACAAACGTCATCGGGTCGCGCAAATTCCGCGAGCTGATCGCAGGCGGCCACTATGAAGAAGCGTCCGACATCGCGCGGGCTCAGGTGAAGCGGGGCGCCCATGTGATCGACATCTGCCTGGCCGACCCGGATCGCGACGAGTACGCCGACATGGAGAAGTTCTTGCAGTTTGTCGTCAAGAAGGTAAAAGCGCCGCTGATGATCGACTCCACCGACGCTAAAGTCATGGAGCTGGGCCTCAAGTATTCCCAGGGAAAAGCGATCCTCAACTCGATCAATCTGGAGGACGGCCTGGAGCGTTTCGAACAGGTCGTGCCGCTGATCCATAAATACGGGGCCGCTGTCGTCGTCGGGACCATCGACGAAACCGGCATGGCCGTCACCGCCGAGCGAAAGCTGGAGGTGGCGAAACGCTCCTATGATCTGCTGGTGAACCAGTACGGCGTGAACCCGCGGGACATTATTTTTGACCCCCTGGTCTTCCCGGTGGGGACCGGAGATGAGCAGTATATCGGCTCCGCCAAAGCCACTGTGGAGGGCATCCGCCTGATCAAGGAGGCGATGCCGGAGTGCAAGACGATCCTCGGCGTCAGCAACGTCTCCTTTGGCCTTCCGGCGGCAGGACGGGAAGTCCTCAACGCCGTCTTTATCTATCACACGACGCTGGCTGGCTTGGATTACGCCATCGTCAACACGGAAAAGCTGGAGCGCTACGCCTCCATTCCCGAAGAGGAGAAAAAGCTGGCAGAAGCCCTCCTGTTCGATACGACAGACGAGACACTGGCGGCTTTCACCGAATTTTACCGGCAAAAGAAAAAGGAGACAGGCATCGAAGTATCTTCGCTCACGCTGGAGGAGCGGCTGGCGCGCTACGTCGTCGAAGGCTCCAAGGACGGGCTGATCGATGACCTCAAGCTGGCTCTCGACAAATACGCGCCGCTGGAAATTATCAACGGGCCGCTGATGAGCGGGATGGAGGAAGTGGGCCGGCTGTTTAACGCCAACCAGCTGATCGTCGCAGAGGTGCTGCAGAGCGCGGAAGTGATGAAAGCGTCTGTATCGTTCCTGGAACCGTTTATGGAAAAAACGGAATCGGCCGCCAAAGGGAAAATCCTGCTGGCTACGGTAAAAGGGGATGTGCATGACATCGGCAAAAACCTGGTGGAAATCATCTTGTCCAACAACGGCTACGAAGTGGTCAATCTCGGCATCAAGGTGCCGCCGGAGCAGCTGATCGCCGCCTGCCGCGAAGAGAAGCCGGATGCGATCGGCCTCTCCGGACTGTTGGTCAAATCGGCCCAGCAGATGGTGATCACGGCGCAGGACTTGCGCGAAGCGGGCATCGATATTCCGCTGATGGTGGGCGGTGCGGCTCTGACGCGCAAATTCACCTCCAACCGGATCGCTCCCGAGTACCGAGGCATCGTGCTGTACGCCAAAGACGCGATGGACGGGCTGGAGCTGTTCAATCGACTGCAAAATCCGCAGGAGCGGGAGCAGCTGATCGCCGAACAGGAGCAGGCCCAAGAGACGGCTTCTGTCGAGCAGCCGGCGCCGGAGGCGGAGAAGTCCACAAAGCCAAAGCGCTCCGCTGTAAGCCGGACGGTGCCGATCCATCTCCCGCCTGACTGTGAGCGGCATGTGCTGCGCAACTACCCGCTCAGCCATCTTCAGCCGTACCTGAATCTCAGAATGCTGCTGGGCAAGCATCTGGGCGTGCGGGGCAATGTCGAGAAGCTGATCGCCAGCGGGGATGAAAAAGTGACGGAGCTCAACGACCTGGTTCAGGAACTGCTGGCGGAAGCCGTCCAGACCGGCACGATTACCGCAAACGGCATCTACCAGTTCTTCCCGGCCCAGGCGGATGGCGACCAGATCCTGATTTACGATCCGCATGATCAGACCAGGCTGCTGGAGCGCTTTCAGTTCCCGCGCCAGACGGAGGAGCCGTATCTCTGTCTCTCCGACTTTCTGCGTCCCGTCGAGAGCGGCGAAATGGATTATGTCGGCTTTCTGGCGGTCACGGCGGGAGGAGGCATCCGCGAGCAATCGGAACGCTTGAAACAGAATGGCGATTACCTCCGTTCCCATGTCTTGCAGGCGCTGGCATTGGAGCTGGCGGAGGCGTTTGCCGAGCGGGTCCACCACGTGATGAGGGACAGCTGGGGCTTCCCCGATCCAGCCGACATGACGATGCTGGAGAGATTCGGAGCGCGCTATCAGGGGATTCGCGTCTCGTTTGGATACCCGGCCTGCCCGAGCCTGGAGGATCAGGCGCAGCTGTTTCGGCTGATCAGGCCGGAGGACATCGGCGTTCAGCTCACAGAAGGCTTCATGATGGAGCCGGAGGCCTCTGTCACAGCGATGGTGTTTGCCCACCCGGAGGCCCGGTATTTCAATGCAGGACCGTCGGTTTTTGACCTGTAGGTGATCGATATGGGGAGAGAAGGGATCCAATTGTCTAGAAAAAAGAGAGAGTTGCGTGCGTATTTGCAGGAAAACCTGCTGGTCGGGGACGGAGCGATGGCCACCCAGCTCTACCGGATGGGCGTGCCGGTTGGCGTCAGCTTTGAGGAGCTCTGCCTCTCCAGCCCCCAGCTGGTCCATGATGTACACAAGGCTTATTACGAAGCGGGAGCCAGGCTGCTGGAGACGAATACCTTCAGCGCCAATCGCGACGCGCTGTCCCGGTACGGGCTGGAGCATAAGGTGACGCGGATCAACCGGGCGGCCGTCGCCATCGCGCGGGAAGCCGCACAGGAAGATGCCTTTGTCGTCGGCAGTGTCGGCTCCATCCTGGCGGGCCGCGTGCGGCAGAAAGTGCTCGATGAATTCCGCGACCAGTACGAGGAGCAGGCGATCGCCCTGCTGCATGCCGGCGTGGATGGTTTGATCCTGGAGACGTTTTTGGATGTAGAGGAACTGCTCCTCGCCATCAATGTGATCCGTCCGCTCACCGACCTGCCGCTGATCTGTCAGCTGGCGACATTGGAAGTCGGAAGGACGCGGGACGGCTACACCTTGACCGAGGCTTTTGCCCAGCTCCAGCAGGCCGGGGCTGACATCATCGGCCTCAACTGTCGTCTCGGTCCCGCAGAAATTCTGCGCTCTTTTGAGCAAGCGCAGGTGCCGGAGGGGGCCCTCCTGTCGGCCTTCCCCAATGCCGGGCGGCTGGGGCTGGCCGACGGCGAGTACGCCTACAAGTCGTCGCCGGAGTATTTTGCCGAAAGCGCCCTGCGCCTGCGCGAGCAAGGCGTGCGGCTGATCGGCGGCTGCTGCGGGACGACCCCCGAGCATGTCAAGGCGATGGCGGATGCGCTCCGCGGCCTGGCGCCGCAGCCGCGGATCAATCCCGTCATAGCCGATCCGGAACGTACGTCTCCGTCGGCCCATTACGTGCGGGACCCCCAAAAACCCAGCATTGTCGAGCGGGTCAAGACAGGGACGACGATCATCGTCGAGTTTGATCCGCCCAAAGATCTGGATACGGAAGGCTTCATCCAGGGCTGCTGTGAGCTGCACGCCGCAGGTGCGGACAGCATCACGCTGGCGGACAACTCGCTGGCCAACGTGCGGATGAGCAACATGGCGCTGGGTGCGATCATGAAGGGGCAGTACGGCATGGACCCGTTGATTCACATCGCCTGTCGCGACCGGAATCTGATCGGGCAGCAGTCCCATCTGATGGGCTTGCACGCGCTGGGCATTGACCAGGTGCTGGTGGTGACCGGGGACCCGTCCCGGTTTGGCGATCTGCCCGGGGCCAGCTCCGTCTTTGACGTCACCTCGTTTGACCTGATCCGGATGGTCAAGCAACTGAATGAGGGAATCTCTTTCTCCGGCAGACCGCTCAAGCAGAAGGCGCAGTTTATCGTGGGCGCGGCGTTTAACCCCAATGTGCGGCAGATCGATGCGGCCATCAAGCGGCTGGAGAAAAAAGTGGAGGCGGGGGCCGATTTCATCATGACCCAGCCGGTATATGACGTGGAATCGATCCGGTTGGTGCATGAATCGACCAAGCATATCGGGATTCCCGTCTTTATCGGGATCATGCCGCTGACCAGCTCCCGCAATGCCGAGTTCCTGCATAACGAGGTGCCGGGGATCAAGCTCTCCCAGGAGGCCCTGGAGCGGATGCGCCGGGTGCAGGGGGAGGCTGCGCGCCAGGAAGGGATCAAGATAGCCAAGGAACTGCTGGATGCCGCCATCCCGGCTTTCAACGGCATCTATCTGATCACGCCGTTTAACTACTACCAGATGAGCGTCGAGCTGATCCAGTACGTGCAACAAAAGAGCAGCCTGCTGCAGACGTCCGGGCAGATTTGAGCCGAACCGGACTGAGAAACTCATGTCACCCTAGCCCCGAGCGGTCTGATGACGGCATCGGGGCCAGGGTTTTCTTTTTGGGGCGTGAACTGGAGCTCTATCGCAGGGGATGCCAGCCTTTTTGCCGCAAAAAGGCGCTCAGCTCCGCAAACATCGCCAGCCGCTCCTCGCGGGAAAAAGACGCGTTCGCCCCGCTGGTCGACGGGATGACGAAGACATAGCTGCCCGGCCAGTCTGTCTGGCCAAAAAAGCGATCGGGCTGCAGGCCGAGCCGGATGGGCTCTTTTTTGCGGCCGGTGGCGTGACGGAAAGCCGTGATGCCGTTAAAACAGATGACGCGGGGGCGATAAACGCCGACCATCTGTGAAAATTGCGCACCCCCCTGCGCGAAATCCTCTTCCTTCAGATCGCTGGAAGAGCGGGTCGGGCGGGAGACCAGATCGGTGATGCCGTAGCCGTAATCGAGCAGGGAAGCGGTCTCTTCGGGCTTCAGCTGTCTCGGCGTCAAGCCGCCCTCGTAGAGCCCGCGCCAGAACAGATTGGCGGGATTAGCATAGTGATAGCCCGCCGTAGCCGAGACTCGTCCCGGATTGATCCCGCAAAAAAGGACGATCAGATCCCGGCGGATGTAGGTAGGGAGCCATTTTTCCGTATAGGGAAGCATGAGAGCCACTCCTTCTCGCTGGTAACTTCGTTCGCTGCCCTTCCTTGAACCTGAAGGGGAGGCATTGGTTATTATAAGCATACAACAAAGCCCACTACCTGAGCGGTACTGGGCTTGTGATTTTCCGAAGACAGATTGGCTGTATATCGGATGAAAATTACATCTGGGGAAACGTCATGAGATCCTCGTGGTGTGCCGGGACGAATTGCTCCAGCTCATTTTTGACGTAGATCTTTTTCTCAAACGGTGCTGTTACTTCTTCACTGACCAGGACCCGCAGCCATTCGGCAAAGGTCGTTCTCATTTTGAACATCCCTCTCTCAATCAATTGGTTACACACTCATCATAGACCACTTTTGTGTGGAAATTGTTGGGTATTTGTGAAGAGAAGTTGAAGGTTCCGTGGCGGCTTTGTGAACGAAAAAACACCTTTCCACAGGGAGCGGACGGCTCCTCGCGGAAAGGTGTTCTGCTTCTTAGAGGCTGTAGATCTCGGAGAATTTTTTCTCCAGGTAATTCATCAGGTAGGTCGCATTGGTGCCCTCGCCGGTGATGGCTTTGACGATTTCACCGGGACTCTTCATTTTGCCGTACTGATGAATATTCTTCTTCAGCCACTCGCGAATCGGCCCAAACTCTCCGTTCGCGATCAAATCTTCATAGCCGCTGATTTGCTGCTGCATGACATGGGTAAACTGGGCAGCATAGACATTGCCGAGGGAGTAGGTCGGGAAGTAGCCAAAGCTTCCGCCGGCCCAGTGAATATCCTGCAGGACGCCGAGCGTATCGGTTTCCGGCACGATGCCCAGGTATTCTTTCATCTTTTCATTCCAGATCGCCGGCAGATCGCCGACCTCGATCGTCTGGTTGATCAGCCCTTTTTCGATCTCATAGCGGATCATTACATGCAGATTGTACGTCAGCTCGTCAGCTTCCGTACGGATAAAGGAAGGGGTCACCCGGTTGATCGCCCGGTACAGCTGCTCGACACTGACTCCTTCAAATTGGCTGGGGAACTGTTTTTGCAGATCGGCGTAAAAATGATTCCAGAACGGACGGCTGCGGCCGATCATATTCTCCCAGTAGCGGGACTGCGATTCGTGTATGCCCATAGACGTCCCGTCGCAGAGCGTGGTGCCCATCAGGCGGGGATCGATGTTCTGCTCATACATCGCATGGCCCGCTTCGTGAATGCAGCTGAACAAGGCGTTATTGAAGTCGTTCGGGTCAAAGCGCGTCGTGATGCGGACATCCCCAGGGTTAAACGAAGTGCAGAACGGGTGAACGCTTCGGTCCATCCGGCCCGCCTGGAAATCATAGCCGATTTTCTCCAAAATAAAGCGGCTGAACGCTTCCTGTTCGGCTTCCGGAAAATGCTTGTTGAGAAAGGAAGAATCCGGCTTGTTGGGCGAGTCGGCGATGGCGGCGACCAGCTTCACGGTCTTCTCGCGCAGCGTGGCGAAGATCGGGTCCAACTGATCGACGGTCATGCCCGGTTCGTACAGATCGAGCAGGGTGTTGTACTTGTTTTTGCCGTCAAACCCCCAGTAGTCCACGAACTCCAGCTGGAAGCCGACGATTCGCTCCAAATAAGGCCGGAACATGGAGAAGTCGTTTTTGGCTCGGGCTTCTTCCCAGACGGTCTCGGCTTGCGAAGTGAGCACGACGAATTCTTCGTAGCGATCTGCCGGGATCTTTTTGTTTCGCTCAAAATCCTTTTTGCAATCGAGCACGGTGGCGCGGGTCACCTCGTCGAGCGATTCCAGCGCAGCCGGCTCGCTCAGGGCCTCCAGATGCTCCTCCATTTCTTTGGAGGTGGCGAGGCGAAACTGCTCCCCGGCCAGGACACCGATGATCTCAGAGCGGGCATCCATTCCTTTTTTGGGCGCCTGGGTGTTTTTGTCCCAGTGCAGGACAGCGAGCGCCTGGTTGTAGCTCACCATCTTTTTCACGTACTGGCGAAAGGCAGCCGCGCGGTTTTCATGGGTGGACATAGAACTCCTCCTTCGGGGATATGTACATGCAGTCAAAAAATTTTTATAACTTACATTATACCTTTTTGGCAAAAAAAAACTAGCTAGATGGCATGCCGATTTGCCGTTATAATCGTAAAGAATGAATGATGCGAGAGACGTTATGCGACAGGAGTAGTGACGATGAATCAAATGAATCCTCAATGGCAGCAAGAGATTGCTAAACGGCGCACGTTTGCCATTATCTCCCACCCGGACGCAGGGAAGACGACCATGACGGAAAAACTGCTGTACTTCGGCGGAGCGATCCGCGAGGCCGGTGTGGTCAAGGGCAGAAAAAATTCCAAGCACGCTACATCCGACTGGATGGAAATCGAGAAAAAACGGGGAATCTCCGTTACGTCCAGTGCGATGGACTTTGAATACAAAGGACACCATATCAACATTTTGGATACGCCGGGTCACCAGGACTTCAGCGAAGACACCTACCGGACGCTGACTGCGGCCGACGCCGCGGTGATGATTATCGACGTGGCCAAAGGGGTAGAGGCGCAGACGATCAAGCTGTTCAAAGTCTGCCGGATGCGCGGCATCCCGATCTTTACCTTTATTAACAAGCTGGATCGTCACGGAAAAGATCCGTTTGAACTCCTGGAGGAAATCGAGCGGGTGCTGGGAATTCGCTCGTACCCGATGAATTGGCCGATCGGCATGGGCAGCTCGTTCAGCGGCGTGTTCGATCGCGTGAAATCGCGTGTAGAGCTGTACCAGAATGACTCGGATCATGAGGACATCCGCTTTTTCGAGGTGCAGGGAGCCGATGATCCGATCATTGGCGAGCGTGTTGGCCAGGATTTGTGGCAGCAGCTCCAGGATGAGATCTCCCTGCTCGATGTGGCGGGCGATCCGTTTGACATGGACCTGATCAACCGGGGCGAGCTGAGCCCGGTCTTTTTCGGCAGCGCGATCAACAATTTCGGCGTGCAGACCTTCCTGGACAACTTCCTGCAGATGGCGCCGCCGCCGTCCGCGAAAAAGAGCACGGCGGGCCTGATCGAACCGAGCGAGCATCCGTTTTCCGGCTTTATCTTCAAAATCCAGGCCAACATGAATCCGGCGCACCGGGACCGCATCGCCTTCCTGCGGATCTGCTCCGGCCGATTCGAGCGCGGCATGACGGTGAAGCACGTCCGCCTGGGCAAGGAGATCAAGCTGGCCCAGCCCGTACAGTTCATGGCCCAGGACCGGGAAATCGTCGAGGAATCCTATGCGGGGGATGTCATCGGCCTGTTTGACCCGGGCATTTTCCAGATCGGCGATACCTTGTGTGTCGGACAACCGTTTGAGTATGAGGAGATGCCGCATTTTTCGCCGGAGTTTTTCTCCAAGGTGACCGTAAAGGATGCGATGAAGCACAAGCAATTCCAGAAAGGCATCCTGCAGCTGACCGAGGAGGGCACCGTGCAGCTGTTCCGGACGTATCCCATGGAGGAGCTGATTCTCGGGGTCGTGGGCGTCCTGCAGTTCGAGGTGCTGGAATACCGGCTGAAAGCGGAGTACGGCGTAGATATCACGCTGACGCGCATGCCGTTCCAGATCGCCCGCTGGCTGGAGGGAGAGAAGGCAGCGCTCGACGCCATCAAATCCAAGACGGTGACGGATCGCTACGGACGTCCTGTCATGCTGTTCGAAAGCGAGTACCAGCTCCGCGTCGCCACTGAGAAGTACGCCAATATCAAGTTCCATGAAAGCTCGCTGGGACTGAAAAAAGCACAGGATTGACAGAGGCATCGGCGGGCTGCGGGCAATTCGCCTCCGACGCTTTCACAACGACGACACCATGGGGGGCCTTTCCGCTCGTAGCAGCGAGGGGCCCTTCTTTCACATGTCCGTATCCCAATCCGATGTGAAAACGTCATACACAGGAGGACGCAGTCTGGCAGTTGGCCAGCCGAGCGAAGGAAGGGAGAGGCGGCTCGATGTTTGGAAAAAAGGGGAAAATGGCGCTGACGGCCATCGTTCTCTATCTGCTGGCATGGGGATTGAATATCCAGTTTCCCCACGGGCTGTCACTGGCGGACCAGCTGGTGGAGGGCATGGGGTTTCCTGCGTGGTCCAGAGGCAATCAAGGCTTTCACTACGCAGCCATCATCCAGCTGGGGCTGATGATTGTATCCTACTGGATGCTCGTCGGCGTGACGAAGCGGCCATTGATCACGCTTGTCATCCTGCTGCTTGCTCCCGCGGGGCTGCCCAAGCAGCAAGAGTTGGTCCGGTGGTACCAGCGCACGATGGCGAATGGGATCTACATGATCGAATACAAAGAGGACGAATCACGGTGCATCGCCAAAACCAAAGCCGAAGGGGTGCGGACCGGCTCCTGTATGATCATGCTGCAAAACCACGGGGATGAAGCCGTCCAGCTGGAGCTGACGGTATACGGACCCAAGGGGCGGGAGTTGCCGCCTGTCTTGTCCGGGTATCCGCTCACGGCAAAGGGCGGGGAGATCGAGCCGTTCGAGGTGCCGGTAGATCCCGGCGGAGCGGGGACTGCGGTCTATGAGGAGTGGTATCACCCGCGGATCACGATCTCGCATGCAGGCAAAGAGCGCAATCTGTAGCAGACGATACAAATCGGACGGACTCTCCTTTTGCGGAGAGTCTTTTTCTATTGGGACGACTATTGACATATACATGGGACAAAGAGGTGCGGAGGGAGTGGGCAGTATTTGCGCTTTCTACTGTTTGTGATCTTGTTTCTCGTCTCCTTCGACATGCATGCGCAGACACCGCTGTTGGCCCCGTACATGCACGTACTGGGCGCATCCACAGCGATGATCGGCTTTGTCCTCGGGGCTTACGGCGTCAGCAACATGACCGGAAATCTGATTGCCGGCCCATTTTTGGACCGTTTTCCCAAAAAGTGGTTTATCGTCTCTGCCCTGATCCTCTCCGGCTTCATATTGGCGGGGCAGGGCATCGTCCGGGAGACGGAATCTTTTTTTGTCCTGAGATTGCTGCTGGGCTTTTTGATGGCTTTCGTCTCTCCTGCCTGTTTTGCCCTGCTGGGAGAGACGGGGCGGACGCGTGCCGAACAAGGGGAGCTGATGGCGAAGAACGGCATGGTGCTGACAGCGGCCGCCGTAGTCTCGCCGGCGGTCGGCAGCTTTCTGGGGGTACAATTCGGGTACGGCATGTCTTTTGTCATCCTGGGCGGGATCATGGGGGGCGCCGGACTGTTTGCGCTGCTTGTCCTGCCGCGGGGGCCGGCCGTAGAGAGGGCTGAGAGAGAGACTGGTGATGCTGCGAAAAAAGGCTTCGGAAAAGGAGCAGGACTCCGGGAGCTGTCCCGAGCGCCATCCCTCACCGACATTCTGGAGAACCGCCATCTGTACCTGGCGTATCTGGGAGGCTTCGCTGTGATGTATGCGCAGGGGACGATCATTTACGAGATTCCGCTTTCGATTCAAAAGGAGAATCTCCCGCTCTCCGTGACCGGCATGTTGTTCAGCCTCAAGGGATTAGGCTCCATGGCCATCCTCAGTCAATTCTGGCTGGCGCGGATCGGACCGGAGGAACGGACGCTCGCCGGCCTGGGCATGCTCAGCATCCTGATGTACCTCATGGCCCTGGGCACGCCGCTCTCGCTCTATATCATGATGTTTTTGCTCGGCTGCTGCACGGGCTTGCTCTTCCCGGCGCTGTCGACGATCCTCACGGTGCATGCGCCGCGAGAGCTGTATGGCAGTGCCTTCAGCATTTTTTCGGCGGTGCTCTCCGCCGGGGCCATTTTGGCGCCTGTCGTGTCCGGCCTGATCAGCAATTGGAACCACTCTTTTTTTATCGTCTTTTTTGTCACGGCTGGCTCTTTACTCTTTGGCAGCTTCCACCGCCTCTTTCTCAACCGGCCGATCGGCTAAGGCCCGTTTAACATGCTTCAGCTCCGCGACGATGATAAAGCTGACGATGACCAGAAGGAACCAGGAGCTGATTTTGCTCAGATGCACCAGCTGCCAGCCCTCTTGCTGGTTGGGGTAGCGCCATGCGCCGAAAAAGGTGGCGATATTCTCCGCGATCCAGATGAAAAAGCCGATCAACACATAGGCCACCGGCAGCGGCATCCACATGCGTTCCCGCTCGACGCGGAAATAGACGCGGCTCCGCCAGAACAAGAGAAAAATCGCAGCGGTTAAAAACCAGCGGATGTCGATGGTGAAGTGATGCGTAAAGAAATTGAAATAGATGGCGGCCCCGAGCGGAACCACATACAGATGGCGGGGCCATGCTTCCAGCGAGACATCCAACCGGCGCCAGGCCTGGCACAGATAGCTGGCCACGCTGGCGTACATAAAGCCGGAGTAGAGCGGGACGCCGAACAGCTTGGCGTAGGCGAACTCCGGGTAAGACCACGAACCCATATGCACTTTGAAAATCTCCAACGCAAGGCCGATCAAGTGGAAGACGGTGATCACTTTCAGTTCGTCTTTCGTCTCCAAGCCGCTTTTGACCATGAAGATCTGGAACAGCAGACAGAGAAGCAGCAGCAGATCGTAGCGGGGAAGACCCGGGATGTGGATTAGTTTGGACAAGGCGAGCGAACCAAAGATAAAGACTGGGAACAGGCAGGACATCGCCTCCTGATAGGTAAAGTGGCAGAGAAGACGAAAATAGCGGCTCAACACGTGTATCCCCCTAAAAATCACGATGTATGGATGATTGCCTGATCAAGCGAAACGCCTGTCAAGAAGTTCGCGGGCAATCGGCGTGCTGAGAGTTAATACGCACGGCCAGCCGGCTATGTTACACTGGAGGGGAGAGATGTATCCACACGGACAGAGAAAAGATAAAGGAGATCAACACGATGCTGAAGCTGGTATCCTGGAATGTAAACGGGCTGAGAGCCTGTCTCAACAAGGGATTTCTCGACTATTTCAAAGAAGCCGACGCCGACATCTTCTGCATCCAGGAGACGAAGCTGCAGGAGGGTCAAATCTCCCTGGAGCTGGGCGGGGAGTACCTGCAATTTTGGAACTACGCGGAAAAGAAGGGCTATTCGGGGACGGCTGTTTTTACGAAAAGAAAGCCGCTCCAGGTTCGCTACGGCATGGAAGAGGATGGCGAACCGGAGGGCCGGATCATCACGCTTGAGTTCGAGCGCTTCTATCTGGTCAATGTCTATACGCCCAATGCCCGGCGTGATTTGTCCCGGCTGGATTTGCGGCTGGAGTGGGAAGACCGCTTCCGCGCGTATCTGAAGCAGCTGGACGGCCGCAAGCCGGTGGTCGTCTGCGGCGATCTCAATGTCGCCCATCAGGAAATCGACTTGAAAAATGCGAAATCCAACATGAAAAACTCCGGGTTCACGCCGCAGGAGCGGGAAAAGATGACGACGCTGCTGGAATCGGGCTTTCTCGATACCTTCCGCCACTTCTATCCCGAACAGAAGGATGCCTATACCTGGTGGTCCTACATGCCCAAGGTGAGGGAGCGGAATATCGGCTGGCGCATCGACTATTTTCTCGCTTCCACCCGTCTGGCTCCCTGCCTGATCGATGCCCGCATCGATTCCGAAGTGATGGGGAGCGATCATTGTCCGGTCATCCTGATCATGAACGAGAGAGAGTGCGAGTCGGACGAGCAGGTGTAGGCATCCTCATGCAGCCTCGTAGCTGTCAGCGGCCTTAGCGAGCCCTTTTGTTCCGCATGGCAGAAAGCAGCTTGACCTGCTCGTATGCGCCCTGGACGAAACGCTCGTATTCGGGCGAATCGACAGCGTACAGTGCGATTTTTCCCTCGTGATCGAAGTGAATCCCCCAGCCGAATTTCTTCGGGAGCATCGATGCCCGCAGACAGGGCTTGGGCTTCTGGAAGAATTCGGCTCGCAGCTGCTCTCCGCGTTGGCTGAGCTCCTCTGCCGTGTAGCCTTTGTGGCGGATGTGCACCTGGTAGAGCAGCTCTTCCTGCGTGTAGCGGTAGGGCGCGCTTGCGATCAAGTCATACTCGATGCCGTGCTTGGTCTTTCCGTTCTTTTTCTCCGGAGGCACGATGGCTCTGTCCGCAGGGCAATCGGGCGCCACGGTGATAAACGTATCGTAGTAGTTCCAATCCATGCAGATTTTCCTCCCGGCCATAGAAGCCATAACCCCGAACGAACCGGTTATGGCTTCTTTGCGTCATATCTATTCGTCACCTGTGGCGACAGGGTTGTCTGCATAGGAGACCCAGTCACTCCAACTGCCGGCATATAATTTGGCATCCGTCCGTCCGGCTGCATGGAGCGCGAGCAGATTGGTGCAGGCGGTAACTCCGGAGCCGCAATAGACGATGATCTCTTTTCCTTCCAGGTCATCGAAGCGGCGTTTCAATTCTTCTGAGGGGCGCATGCAGCCCTCGGCCGTGAGATTTTCTTTGTAAAAATAATGGAGGGCGCCCGGGATGTGGCCGGCCTTCGGATCGAGCGGCTCCACCTCTCCGCGGTAGCGCTCGAGCGCGCGAGAATCGAGCAAGGCTGCCTGCTCATCGCGGGTTTGCACGCCCTGACAGTCGACGAGCATATGTGCCTGCAACTGCGGTACGAACGTGCGCGGCTCTCTCACCGGCACTTCCTTAGTCACTGCATAGCCGGCCCGCTTCCATGCGGAAAGACCGCCGTCGAGCACGGCCACCTTCTCATGGCCGGCATAGCGCAACAGCCACCAGAGGCGTCCGGCGTAGGACATGTCTTGGTCGTCATAGGCGATAACCGTCACATCCTGATCGATGCCGGCGCGGGAGAACAGGGAGGCGAGCTGCTCCACGTCAGGCACGGGATGACGTCCGCCATGCTCTCCTTTCGTTCCGGAAAGGTCGCGGCCGAGATGAAAATAAAGAGCGCCGGGAATATGCTCCTCGCCGTATTGCTCTTCGCCGAGAGACGGTTCGCTCAGGTTATACCGACAATCTACCACCAGAATCTGAGGATCTTCCAAATGCTCGTGAAGCCATTGCGCTGATACCAATGCCTGCATGCGGATCTCCCACTTTCTTTTTTCCTTCATCATAGCAGATGGCCGCGCTCTCGGGTACAATGTTTGGTAGAAGAAATAGGAAACCGTCCAGATGAAAGGAAGACACATCCATGAAAAGGTTGCTTCGCTATTTTCTCAATGGTTTGCTCGTCATCACGCCGATCGTCGTCTCGATTTACGCGGTGGCCTATCTCGTCCGGCTGGTGGATGAACTGGGGCAAAAGGTGTTTGGCCTGATTCTCCCCGTCATTCCCTTTGGCGCCGGGCTGGTGCTGACGCTCGGCGTGATCATCCTGATCGGTTTTATCAGCCAGCACTGGCTCGCCCAAAAGCTGATCCGCTGGATAGATGCCCTGTTTAACCGCTTTCCGGTATTAAAGACCCTGTACAATTCTGTGAAGGAGACGCTGCAATCCTTTGTGGGTGAGAAGCGGAGCTTTTCCCAGGTGGTCATGGTGCAAGAGCCAAACGGCGTTCGGCGCATCGGCTTCGTGACGACGGAGGATCTGGCCTTTCTCGGCTGTCCCCCGGACATGATCGCGGTCTACATCCCGCACGGCATGCAGGTAAGCGGGGAATTGAAGCTGTTTCCCCGGGACAGCGGGCAAATTGAGTTTCTCGACGTCTCCGTAGAGGATGCGATGCGTTTTTGCCTGACAGCGGGGATCGCTTCCAAAAAGGAAGGAAATCCGGAAAAGCGGGAAGGAGAGCAGCTGGTCCAGTCGGAAACGAAAGGGATTTGAGCTCAGGTCGCAAGCAGCCCGTTGTTTGAGCCTTGTTTGCCAATTGTGACAGCCTTTGAAAAGCGGCAGCAGTACGCAAGATTACTCACCTCTCCCGTGTAACAGATCTCGGGGATACGCCGCTTTTATCGGATAACGTGCGGAACTGGCAGGAATCCGTGCGGCCAGAATCGTATAAAGAGACCCAATCGGATATGAAAATTGGAGCAAGTGAAAGCTGCAGCATCGATCGCATTCGCAGCGCAGGAGAGGTGGAAGCCGGATGTCCAGAAAGCCCGTCATCGGTATTACCGGGGCCTATATCAAGCATAATGCCTTCTCGGAAGGAGTCTACGTCCACCATGACTATCACCGGTCGGTGGCAGCAGCAGGCGGACTCCCGATTGTTTTGCCTTATCTCAGTCCGGAGATTGCCCTGGAGACCGCGGGGCTTGTAGACGGAATCATCCTCAGCGGCGGCGAGGACGTCGATCCCTTGTACTATGGCGAGGAGCCGCATCTGCATCTGGGGTATACGAACCCGGAGAGGGACGATGTGGAGATCGCTCTCGCCAATTACGCCGTCGAACGCCAGATTCCCTTGCTGGCGATTTGCAGAGGGGTGCAGATCCTGAATGTAGCCCGAGGGGGCACACTGATCCAGGATATTCCCAGCCAGGTGAAAGACCCGCTTCAGCATGCGCAAAAAGCAGAGCGAAGCCGGGATACGCACTGGGTGACGATCGAGTCGGGCAGCTGGCTGGCCGAGATCTTCGGGACCGAGCAGATCAGAGTGAACAGCCTGCACCACCAGGCGCTGAAGGATGTGGGCGACGATCTGAAGGTAGTCGCCAGGGCGTCGGACGGCATTATTGAAGCCGTCGAGTATACCGGCTCCTCCTTTGCCGTGGGCGTCCAATGGCATCCGGAATCGCAGGCAGCCTCCGACCCATTGATGCGGAGACTTTTTGCTGCATTCGTGGACTGCGCCAAACGCCGAAAGTAGAGAGAAAGGGACGCCCGGTAGCGGGACGTCCCTTTCACATTTCTCGTATTACGCTTCCTGATGGAGGTACTTTTCATAAGGGGCGTAGTCGATCTGTTTTTTCTGCAGGTGGCTGATCAGAAATTTATGATCCCGCTTGGGCGTGGCCAGAATGTATCCCTTGATGATCAGCTCCATGCTGATCACGGTTGCTTTTTCGTCGAGAGCCAGCTTTCCGATCTTCGCCGCGATGGTGCGGCGAGCCACATCCCGAAAGAGCTGCGGGACGGGATCCACCAGTTCGTTTAACAGTTGAAGGCCTTCTTCCGTCCACATGGAGCGGGTCTGCTCGATATAGTAGTCCTGCCAATCCAGGTCAGACTTGCCGTCCTGTTTGGGCATCGACTTGAGGAATTTGCGAAACATGAAGAAGCCGCCAATTCCCATCAAGCCTACCAGGACAATCGACCAGCCGACGATAAAGATGGAAAAGCCCGTGGACATTTGGGTCATGATTTGTACACCTCGTTCCATTCGATTACACTGGAAAAAGTGATATCTACAGAAGTGTAACGCATTTTCGCCGTTCCAACAAATCTTTTTGCGCATATTGCCGAATAAAAAGACAAAGGAGCGGTTTGCCCTTCCCAAGTATGCATACAATTTAGTATGATTAGAATGAATCTCAAAAGGGGTTGACGCTCATGTTCAAGCTTGGACAACGGGTCGTCATCGTTGCTGACTCCTTCGAACAAGGTATGCCGATCGGTGAGTACGGGTATCTGATAGGTCGAGATCGCAATCCGGACAGCGCTTTCTCCTGGATTGTGCGTATTCCCAAAATAGATAAGCAGTTTGCCGTGGTAGAGGATGACATCGCTCTGGAAGAGACCCTGAGGGAACAAGAAGCGGAGCGGATCCAGAAAGAGGCGCTGCTTGACTATGCATTGGCTACACGCAACGAAGCCCTGTTTCGTCAATTGATGGGGATTCCGGACGAAACGGTGGAAAATGGCGAACCTGTCAAGGAATCCATGGAAGAGTTTATCCGGAAAGTGAATATAAAAGCCTGGATTTAGAGAATCGGGAGACAGAGGATACGGGCGGTTTCCGAGCGTGGGAATCGTTCGTTCTCTTTTTGGTGTAAATCCCGAGGCACGCGGTGATCCAAAGGAAAGAGAGGCTGTTGCATGTCAGAATTCGTGACCTTTACCAATGAGTTTGGCCAGTCGGTTCAATTGGCGCGAGAGGATTTTCAAAAGAAGATCATCCCGCAAAGTCTCGACAAATTTTGGGATGACAAGGAGAAATTGCGCGACTTTGCGATGGACCTGGTGCGGGAGCGCTTTCCGGAGCAGGCGGCCGTGGCGGCAGACCGGCTGCTGGAGCTGTATGGCCCTATCGAGTCCGCGCTGATTTTCCGGGCGGTGGTCCATATGCAAGCGGCCGAGTATGAGCAGGCCAAAAAAATGCTGCTCGACTGCCTGGAGCGCTTCCCGTCTTCCGGTACCGCCTGTACCAATCTGGCCAAGGTGTACGCGCTGGAAGGGCAGGAGGCAAAAGCCTTCGAAACATTGGAAGCGGGCTTGTTTCGGGACCCCAATCAGGAAAACGGTCTGAATATGTACGTGGAGAGCTTTCTGCAGTTTAACAAGCGGGATGAGCTGAAGAAGCGTTTGGAGGCTTTCATGGCCAAGGAAGGCGCATGGCGGCCGCAGCTGCACATGGCCAGGCTCGCACTGACAGAGGAAAATCTGCTGAAAGCGATGCACTGGTACAAAGAGGCGGTCGAGCGGGCGCCGGAGAAGGAAGAAGTCATCATGACCGTGACCGGCGAACTGGGACAGGCGGGCTATGTGTACCAGCTGATTCAAATTTGCGAGCAGTACTGGTCCCCGGCCCTGAGCCAATACCCGTTTACCGGCTTCAACTATGCCAACGCGCTTTTGACCACCGACCAAAAGGAGAAAGCGATCGCCGTCCTGCGCGAGATGCAGCAGCATCTGTCCGAGCAGTACAAGCCGATGGTCGACCACTTCCTTTCGCGCATACCGGGTGCGGATGAGGTGGAGGCATCCCTAAAACAGACCGCCGTCAATCAGCCATCCGGTGAAGAAGAAAAGAAGAGCAAATGGAAGTTCTGGAAATAACAATGACTGTCTGCGCCTGAGCGATTGCCGGGCGCTTTCGTCTTTTTGCATCCGGGGCGGTTAATGGAATAATAATCGGGAAATGTCTGAAGATGTGTGCCAAGAGCGACCGCACCCCTCCCTGATTGAAAAAAGACGGCGCGGCGGTAGGCCGCAAGCGCCGTCTGTCCTCTATTTAAACTGGCTGGTCAACCGCCGCTCCAGAAATGCCACACCCTGATACATCAGCGTAGCCACGACGGCGATGATCGCCAGGGATACCATGACCAGCGTAAAGTTAAACACTTGAAAGCCGTAGATGATCAGGTAGCCGAGTCCCATTTTGGAGACCAGGAATTCACCTACGATCACTCCCACCCAGGAGAGGCCCACATTGACCTTGAGGGTGGAGAGGATGGCGGGGATCGTAGACGGCAGGATCACCAGGCGGAAAATCTGCCGCTTGTTGCCGCCCAGGGTCCGTACGACCCTGATGTAATTCTGGTTCACTTCCTTGAAGCTGGTGTAGATGACAATCGTCGTGATGATCACGGAGATCGCGCAGCCCATCGCGATGATCGATAGCAGGCCCGGTCCGAGGAAGACGATAAAGACGGGGCCCAGCGCTACTTTGGGCATGCTGTTCAGCACGACGAGATAGGGGTCGAGCACGCGGGAAAGAAAGGGCGACCACCAGATCAAAGTGGCCAGGAGCGTACCGAGAATCGTCCCCAGCAGAAAACCGACGACGGTCTCCCAGACGGTCATGCCGATATGGGGCAAGAGTCTGCCGTCCATCAGCTGCGTCCAAAAGAGCTCCCACATTTTCGAGGGGTGGCTAAAGATCAAGACATTGATCGCATTGATTTGCGCGAGCCATTCCCAGATGCCGACGAAGCATAAAAAGATGGCGACCTGGGTTGCCAGAATCAGGTATCGTTCTTTTGCTTTTTGTTTGATGTGATTTCGGTGGATCGCTTCAACTTCCTTTTGCTGCATCGGAAACCACCTCCATCTCTTTCCAGACTTGATGGAACAGATCCTGAAATCCGCTGATGTTCCGGGCATCAAAGGGGAGGGCGTGGCGGATCGGATCGGGCACGGCTATCTCCGAGCTGATACGTCCGGGATTCCGTCCCAGGATGTAGATGCGGTCTCCCATCGCGATCGATTCGGAGAGGTCATGGGTCACCAGGATCGCTGTTTTCTTATGACGCCGCAGCGCGGAGAAGATCAGGTCCTCCAGTTTGAGCTTTGTTTGGTAATCAAGCGCCGAGAAAGGTTCATCCAAGAGCAGGATGTCGGGCTGGCACGCAAGCGTCCGCACCAGCGCCACCCGTTGGCGCATGCCGCCGGAGAGCTGCGCGGGGTAGGAGCGGCGCACGTCGGCCAGCTCCATTTCTTCGAGGAGATGCAGGGCGAACGCCTCTGTTTCTTTGTTGCGGATGCCCTGGATATCCAGACCGAGGAATACATTTTCCTCAATCGTCCGCCAATTGAACAGATAATCCTGCTGCAGCATGTAGCCCACCTGGCGCGAGCTGCCCAGCGCGGGTTTGCCCTCGATCAACACTTTTCCTGCCGTGGGCTTCTCCAGTCCAGCGATCAGGGACAAAATCGTGGTTTTTCCACAACCACTAGGGCCGACCAGACAGATGAACTCGCCTTCCTCCACGCGCAGGTTGATGTCCCTAACCGCCATGAACGCTTGGGACGTCGATACATAGAGATGCGTAACGTGGCGTAGCTCAATCTTGGCCGGCGTAGAAAGAAGCTGGTTCATATTCTTTACTTCCCTTCTTTAGCAGTTTTGGCAAAGGTGGTGTTGACCAGTTTGCCGTAGGGGGCCCGCTCTTTTAACTCACCTGCGGAGTCCATGATGTCTTGCAGCCGGTTCCACTCATCCTCGTCGAGTATCGGATCGGTGGCAAAGGAGCCCTGCTCCTTGTAGCGCTGAACAGAGGCCTCCAGTATCTCCGGCTGGATATCCTGGAAGTAGGGGGCGATCACGTCGGCAATCTCCTTGGCGGAGTGGGTGTCGACCCATTGTTGCCCTTTGTATATCGCATTGGTAAACTTTTGTATAGCTGTTTGCTGTTTGTCGAGATAGCTTTGCTTCGCCATGAAGACGGTGTAGGGAACGGTGCCGCTCTCCTTGCCAAAAGAGGCCACGACATGGCCGATGCCGTTTTTCTCAAACTGCGAGGCTTCCGGCTCGAACAGTTGCACGTACTCCCCTGTGCCGGAGGCAAACGCGGAAGCGATGTTTTTAAATTCGATGTTTTGGATCAGCTCCAGATCGCCGTGCGGATCGATATTGTTTTTCTTCAAGACGTATTCGCCGACCATCTGCGGCATGCCGCCCTTGCGCTGGCCGAGAAAGACGCTTCCTTTCAGCTGGTCGAAGGAAAAGCTGTCTGTTTTCTTGCGCGACACCAGGAAGGTGCCGTCGGTCTGTGTGAGTTGCGCAAAATTGATTACCGGATCGGCTGCTCCCTGCTGTGCGACGTAGATACTGGTCTCGGAACCGACGAGCGCGATGTCGATCCCGTCGGACAAAAGCGCGGTCATGGTCTTGTCGCCGCCCCATGTCGTGCTCAGCTCGACTTCCAGGCCTTCTTCCTTAAAAAAGCCTTTTTCAATCGCGACGTACTGCGGTGCGTAAAACAGGGAACGCGTCACTTCGCCGATGCGGATTTTTTCCGCGCTTCCGGAACATCCGCTGATGATGGCGGTTAGTGCCAGCCCGGCAGCCAGTGACGCTTTAAGCAAACGTCTCATCCTCATCCCTCCTGTCAGGCATTGTCCTGACCCATAGCGTTTTTCTGTTGTAGGGTATGCGCCCAGAGAAAAAAGGGTGATTGCTCATTCCATAGACAGGCACCGCGAGAAAAAAAGATAAAGGAGATCGATCGCAGCATGCACGTAACCTTTTTAGGAACCGGATCCGGTGCCCCCTCCACACGGAGAAATGTAAGCGGAATCGCGCTTGGTTTCGACCAGCGGGCCAAATGGTGGCTGATTGACTGCGGAGAAGGGACGCAGCACCAGATTCTCCGCTCCCCGCTGAAAATCAGTCAGCTGGAAAAAATCTTTATCACCCATCTGCACGGGGATCATCTGTACGGACTGATCGGCCTCTTGGCCAGCCGTTCGCTGCGCAACGACCATGCGGTGCCTGTCGAGCTCTACGGTCCTCCCGGGGTAGATCGATACATCAAAGCGGTCATGGATGTAAGTCCGGTCCATCTTCACTATCCGCTTCACGTGAACATCGTCCAGGAGGGCACGATCTTTGAGGACGAGGAGTACCGCGTGGTTTGCCGCAAAGTGCGGCATCGGGTGCCTGCCTATGCCTATGCCGTGCGGGAAAAAGAGAGGCCCGGGTCGTTTCTGGTCGAGAAGGCCAGACAGGAGAACATCCCGGCAGGCCCGCTGTACGCCGCGCTGAAGCGGGGGGAAGCCGTCACCCTCCCGGACGGACGAACCGTTCTGGGCAAGGATTTCGTCGGACCTGGTCAGCCGGGCAGAAGCGTGGTGTTCAGCGGAGACACAGAGCCTTGTGAGGCTGTCGCTGAACTGGCCCATAGCGCGGATCTTTTGGTCCATGAAGCGACCTACGCTTTTGCGGACAAGGAGCTGGCGGTTCGAAGCGGACATTCGACCGCACGGGAAGCGGCGCTGCTGGCTCGGGAGGCGGGCGTGAGGGCCCTGTGCCTGACCCATTTTAGCCCGCGCTATGAGAACGAGGAGGGAGATTTGACGATGGCGGACCTGCTTCGCGAGGCGCAGGAGGTCTTTCCGAACACCGCTCTCGCCAGTGATTTTGCCACTTTTTCGGTGAGGAGAGAGAGAATCACGGTGGGAGAAAACGAAAAAGCCTGCTATAATGAATGATCATTGCAAGAAAAGAGGGAAACCATGAAGCGGGTAACCTTTGCCTCCCTGGAGGAACTGAAGGTGCATTGTCAGGAGCATGAGCTGTCACTGGTCATCGAATATCAGGACGAGGTGAAAAAGCAGCGCCAGGTCGTCCTCGCAGGAGAGCGGCTGACAGATGCGGATACCTATCTGGGTATGCCGGGAGCGATGGCCTATTACCGGCGGGATGGCGTCTTTTACGAGGTCATACCGGCGTGGCAGAGAGGCGGGTAGAAAGACGGATCGGTTTCTGCTGATGAGAAGGACTTCGAGAGAGGAAAGGTGAGCAGAAGTGTCCGTTAACTGGATGGGTTCGCCCATCGTCATTCGCTATGCCATGTTTGTGCTGGGATTGCTGGTCAGCGCTTTTGGCTGTGTCCTGATGATCAAGGCGAATCTGGGCGTGTCGCCTTGGGATGTGTTTCATATCGGATTGCAGAAGACATTTGGCCTCACGATTGGTCTGTGGACGCAGATCGTCGGGGCGATCGTGATCCTGCTTTCCTACGTACTGGCGAAAATCAAACCCACATTTGGGATGTTTTTAAATATGGTCTGCTTTGGGCTTTTTTTGGATATGTTTCTCTGGCTGAATCTCATTCCCTCCGTGGAAGGCATGGCCCAGCGCATCGTCATGCTGCTGATCGGCCTCCTGGTCATCTCCGTCGGGATTGGCATGTACATTTCGCCGCGGCTGGGGGCGGGGCCCAGGGACAGCTTCATGCTGGCGATGCATGAGCGGATGGGCTGGAGCATTCAGAAGGTTCGGCTGATTATCGAAATCTCCGTACTCCTCGCGGGTGCGGCTCTCGGCGGGCCGGTTTCATTCGGGACGGTGCTGGTCGCGCTGCTGACAGGACCCTTGATCCAACGGACGATTCCCTTTTGGGAAAATGTGATGCAAAAGCCGTACGGAATGACGGAGCGGCTGCATCGAAAGGCGAGCTAGCCATAACTGATAAAAGGCAAAGATCACGCGTGATTGGGCGCAAGTCCAGTCACGTTTTTTGTTTTCCACATACTGTATGAGTAGTTTGCCAGTAAAGGAGGTAAAAGGATGAGCGTGTTCAAAAGCGGCGGCTTTGACGATTTCTCTCTGATCCTGGTTCTCTTTGTATTGCTGACCATCGTGGGTTGTTCTTGCGACGACTAATGATGGCGGATGCATGAGTGGCGGCAGGTGTCGAGTCCGCCTCCTGCCAGCGAAAAAAAGAAAAGAGGGGAGCGGCTGCTCTCCTCTTTTCTTTTTCGTCCGGAGTTTGGCTTACAGGCCCGGCAGGCGATTTTTCACTTGCTTTCGCACGCTGGCCAGTTGATCATCGGAAAGCTTGAACCCTACTGCTTTGCTCACTTTCTTGATCAGTTCCTTCAGTTTTTTGTCGTCTTTGAAGTCCTTCTTTTTATACCCTTTCGCCAGCGATTTGATATCGCTCATGCTCAGCTTCTTTTTGCTCTTCTGGTTTACTTTTTTTAACAGGTCGCTCGTCTTTGCCATGGTTCTTTTCACTCCCTCTGACCGTTATTGCCGTTTTGGCGGCGATTTGTCTCATTGCAGTCATATGGCAGCCGAACGGATTATGTATGGTCAGAAGCCGAAGCGGGGAGGCCCAATTTCTCTGCTCTGTGTATCTACCCAACCCACCTACTCCGCTCCTACATATGATGAGGCAGACATTTGTCACGATAGGAGGAAGCGTGTTGAAAATTTTGTCCTTTCACCGGAAACATCCCTTTCCGGCCATCTTATCGGAGCTGCAGGAGAAAATCTCCCGCCACATGGTCAAACAGCCCTGGAACTGTTACGAGGATGTCGGCTGCCTCTGCGTCAAACAGGATGCATTCGATCTCTACCGCGAAGATTTTCTGCGGTACAACCCCACCGTGGAAGAGAATGTGACCGTTCGCATCCACGCCGCCGACGAAATCCCCTGGGGTGTGAAGTACGTCGGGGCCGAACGGAAATGGAAAAAGGGGATGGGCAAGGGAGTAAAGATCGCGGTCATCGATACGGGAATCGCCCGCGACCACTATGAGCTGAGAGACCGGGTCAAAGGGGGAGTGGATCTGGTCGGAGGCAAGCGGAATGGCCATGGCACGCATGTGGCCGGAATTATCGTGGCTGAGATGAACCAAGAGGGCATCGTAGGGGTCTCGCCGGAGGCCCATCTCTATGATGTGCGCGCCTTTCGCGAGGATGGCACCGCGTCCTTGTCCCATATCCTCCGGGCCATCCACTGGTCGATCGTCAATGAGATGGATATGATCAACATGAGCTTTGGCATGGAGGGCTACAGTGAGGCATTGGACAGGATGATCCAGAGAGCCTCCCGGCAGGGGATCGTCATGGTGGCTTCGGCCGGCAACAGCGGCGGCGAGGTGGAGTACCCGGCCCGCTATTCCGGCGTCATCGGCGTCGGCGCGATCGATCAGGAGGGGAAGCTGGCCGATTTCAGCTCGCGCGGTAAAGGGATGAATGTAAAGGCGCCGGGTGTGGGTATCAAGTCGACCTGGCCGGGAAATACCTTTCGCACATTGAACGGCACTTCGATGGCGGCTCCCCATGTGACGGGGCTTTTGGCCCTGCGGCTGGGCAGGAAGAAGAAGATTGCAAGCAGAGTGTGAGAAGAAAAAGAAACCGGACGGCTGCCGCAGGGGGATGCCGTTCGGTTTCTTTTATGGGCGGAATGGGCGGTTATTGATGCGTTTTGGTGTCGTAGTCTTGCTGGATGCGGAACCATATATTAAGATCGTTGATAATGCTCGCCAATTCGTGTATTTCCGTATTTAATTCGCAGCAGCGGGGAAAATCTTCTTCCTCCGAAAGCTGCGTCTGCTTTTCATTGATCATGGCTTCCAGCTTGATAATCCGATCCGGGATCGTGGCGCGGATCTCTTCCCACTCCAGCAAAATATCGGCTCGCTCGCCTGGAGAATATTCTTCCCACGCCAACGATAGCTCGGGAAGCCGGATCCCGATCCTTTCATCGTAAACAAATTGGTAACGCAAAGGCTTCTTCACTCCTCTCCTCCTCATCGTATCAAAAAAGGAGAGGGCGGGGAAGCAGGAAAAGAGGTGGCAGATTGCAGGAAAATCGAGTGTTGATAGACGCCGATGCATGTCCCCGGCAGGCGTTGGCGATCGCCAGAAGCCTTTGCCGGGAGAAGGGCTGGCGCTGCATCACATTTGCGAGCTACAATCATCAGCTGTCGGGTGAAGACCACGTCACTGTCGATGCAGGCCCGCAAGCTGTGGATATGAGACTGGCCAATGAGGCGGGGGCCGGGGATATCGTAGTCACCCAGGACATCGGGCTGGCGGCGCTGATCCTGGCGAAACGGGCAAAAGCCGTATCGCCGCACGGCACGATCTTTGATCAGGAGCGGATCGCCTTTCAGTTGGAGGAAAGGAATGAAAAAGCCCGCTTTCGCCGAGGGGGCGGCCGGACGAGAGGGCCTGCCGCCCGCAGTCAGGAGGATGATGACCGGTTCAGCCACGCGCTGGGGCTGCTGATGGACAGCTGAGGCGGCATGGACCGACGTGTGGAAAGGGTGCGAGTACCCTCAGGTAGAGTAGCCGAATTCATTCATCAAGCTCAGCCATTTCTCTACGCTGGGCTTGTTTTTCTTGTCTTTGGGCAGGACGATATAGGCGGATCGCTTCGGCGGCTGGTTGCCGACGATTTTGATCTCCCGGAGCGTGCCCGCTTCCAGCTCCGCTTTTACCGTGGAGCGGGTGAGCAGACTTGCGCCCAGCCCGTCTTTGACCAGATCAATCGCCAGCTCGGCTTTGTCCAGATGCAGATTGGGCACGTAGCTGCGCGGAAGCGTCTGGCGTATCCATTCGTCAAAAGGCGGCCCCCAGTTGACGTACAACAGCGGAAGGTGGCGAAGCTCTTTCGCATCCACATGCGTCGCTGCCGTCACCGAGTCGCCCGGCTTGCAGACGAGCACAATCTCGTCCTCCCAGGAGGGGATCACCTCAAAATTGGGCAGCGACGGCGGGACGTAGACGATCCCCAGCTGGATGACATTGTCCAGGAGGTACTGAATCACGTCAGAGGAGTGTCCCGTCTTGGTGCTGATGGCGATCTGCGGGTAGCGGCAGTGGTACTCGCGCAGGATCGGTTCCAGGATGGCAGTCCAGATCGAGTTCAGGCTCCCGATCGACAGATAATCCTCATAAGGCTGCAGCGATGCCACTTCATGCAGGGCCTCGTTGGCCAGCTTGAGAATGCGCTCCGCATAAGGGAGCAGGGTGAGGCCGGCTTGGGTGATTTCTACGCTGCGTTTGTCGCGGATAAACAAGGGCTTGCCGACCTTGTCTTCCAGCTGCTTGATCCGCATCGTCACCGTCGACTGTACCAGATGGAGGATCTCCGCTGCCTTGGTAAAATTTTTGGTCTGGGCTAATGTATAAAATGCGCGAAGTTGTTCGAAATCCATTCTTTGGGCTACCTCTTATCTAGAGAATTGATAACTCTATACAAAAAGAATCGTTTCTCAAATTATACCTTGTTCCCTATGCTGAAGGTACCGTTATTTGTGGAAGAGATATCAAGAGAGAGAGTGATCGGGATGAATCGGGAAATATGGGGCCAGACCCCGGTTTCCGTCAAGCTGTTGTTATGTACCTCCTTCATGATGAATCTGGGATTTTACGCGCTCATTCCCTATTTGACGCTCCACTTGACAGGCAGCATCGGATGGACGGTCGCCATGGCCGGCCTCGTGCTTAGCGTGCGCCAGTTTTCACAGCAGGGATTTGCTTTTCTGGGCGGAGTCGTGGCCGACAAATTCGGATACAAGGGAACGATGGTGCTCGGCATGATGGTCAGGGCCATCGGGTTTGCCATGTTTGCGTTCTGCACGGAGACGTGGCATTTTTTTATCGCGGCCATCTTGTCCGGATTGGGCGGGTCGCTGTTTGATCCAGCAGGCTCGGCAGCCTTTGCCGTGCTCACTCCCGACTCGATCCGAAAAGAAGTCTTTTCGTTTCGCAACGTCCTGACCAACATCGGCGTAGTCGGCTCGCAAATCATCGGAACTTTGCTGGCCTCGGTGGATTTTACCTATCTGTCTGTTTTTGCGGGAGGCATGTTTGCCGCGAATGCCCTGCTTGTCTTTTTCTTCCTGCAGCCGATCGCAGCGAAAAATACCAGTCGGGGAATCTGGAGCAGCATGGCGGTGGTCATCCGGGACCGTCGCTTTGTCCGCTATACGATGATCCTGATGGGCTACTACTACCTGAACATGCAGCTGTTTCTGACCATTCCCCAGCTGGTGGAGGATGTGACGCAGCGGAAAGCGGATGTAGGCATCGTGCTATCCGCCATCTCTTTATCTGTCATCCTGCTGCAAATGAAAGTGACGCAGTGGCTGGAAAAATATACGCAGCGCTTTACGCTCATCGGTATTGGTACAATGGTCATGGGGGCAGGGCTGTTTCTGCTCGCCTTTGCCGACAACCTGTGGCTGCTCATCGTCAACTCTTTCCTGTATGCGCTCGGGACGATGATCGCCGTGCCCAATCTGGTGGAAGTCGTTCCGCGTTTGGCCCCGCGTGAGCAGGTGGGTGCCTACTATGGATTTAACGGATATTCGCTGGCCATCGGCGGTTCCTTCGGACAATTTGCCGGGGGATGGGTGTACGACACGGCCCGCGACTTGGGTACGCCGTGGCTGCCGTGGACCATCTGCCTGCTTATCGGGATCTGGGTGGCTTGGCAGATGTATCGGATGGAACAGATCATTTTGGCTGACAGCAGCAAAAACTGTCCGAATGCCGCGCGTTCATGAAATGTGCAAAGCTTTGAAACATTTTCCATTTTGGGTACGTATATAACGGTAGAGAGTTGGCAATTTACACATTTGGAGGGAATCGCGTATGGAAGATATGAAGAAGCTGAAACGCATGTTGCTTGTAGCCAGTTCCCTTGGTTTTGCCGTCTTTGCCATGGTGGTTATTACAGAGATCGTACGGTTATCCATGTAAACGACAACGACAACATGACGAAAAGCTTGCGGGTATCAGCCGCAAGCTTTTCTTTTTGCAACGGCGGAATCAGGCTGCGCTGCCGCCTTGCTCCGGGTTGCCGCTTTTCTTTTTAAAGTAGAGTTGATAAATGATGATCGACACGATCACAAAAGGAATGCCGCCATACAAGGCGATGCGCTGGCTCGGATCGAAGGCAAGGCTGACGAGCACGGTCAGATTGAGCAACAGGGCCAGAGCCGGCAGCAGCGGATAGAGCGGGGTGCGGAATTTCAAATCCTCCAGCTTGCCTCCGTTTTTCAGGTAGTGGCGACGGAACGCCAGTTGGGATGCGGAGATGGAAATCCATCCGACCTGGGCGCCGAGACCGGCGATGGACAGCAGTATCATAAAGACCGTCTCCTCCGCAAAAAAGCCGGACAAGAGGGACAAAAGGGAGATGGCAAAGGTGATCAGAAGCGCATTCATGGGAATCCCTTTGCGGTTGGTCAGGCCCAGTTTCTCGCTAGCCATGTTGCTCCGGGACAGAGAGTAGAGCATCCGCGTAGCCGCATACAGGCCGGAGTTGGCGACAGACAAAAGCGCGGTCAGCACGACGAAGTTCATGATGTCGGCCGCATAAGGAATCCCGATGCTGTCAAAGACGGCGACGAACGGACTCTCCACGACACCTGCCTGCTGGTACGGAATCAGACCGGCGAGAATAAAGATCGCGAGTACGAAAAAGACGAGCGTTCTCCAAACAGTGGTGCGGATTGATTTCGGGATGGTTTTTTCCGGCTCCTTGCTCTCACCCGCGGCGATCCCGATCAACTCCGTCCCCTGGAAAGAGAAATTGACCGTAATCATGGTCAGCAAAAGTCCCGTGATGCCATTCGGGAGCAAGGGGCTGTTGAAGTAGTGGCTCATCAGAGGAGCGGGCTGTCCGCCTTTCATGCTGATCAGGCCGAACATCGCCGCACCGCCTAAAATGATGAATAGGATGATAGCGCTTACTTTAATGCTCGAAAACCAGAATTCCGACTCGCCAAAAGCCCGGGCAGAAAGCGCATTCAGAAGAAACAATACGACGCCGAATATCGCGCACCACATCCAGACAGGCGAATCGGGGAACCAGCGCTGCATCATGAGGCCGGAGGACAAAAGCTCCAGTGCGACCGTGACCGCCCATCCGAACCAATACAGCCAGCCTACAGCGAAGCCCAGTGACGGACTGACGAATTTGGTCATGTAGGTCTGGAATGATCCCGCTACCGGCATGGCTACCGATAATTCTCCCAGACAGAGCATCGTCAGGTACATGATAAACCCGCCGACCAGATACGAAATAATCGTGCCGATTGGTCCGGCCTGGCTGATGGTATACCCCGACCCGAGGAACAGACCGGTGCCAATCACGCCACCGAGAGAGATCATGAAAAGATGTCGACTGTTCATGGAACGTTTTAATTCATGATGCTGTTCATTCGTTGATGCCATTTGACCCTCTCCTTAAACGGAATACACAACTGATGTTCATAATTTGCGTGTATAATCTTTTTTGCAAATAATGTGCCAAGTCGGAATTTCCATACGGGGACCCATGAACAGGAAACGGGAAGCGTGTGATGCAAAAAAACTGGTCAGCAGGTGCAAAATAATTAGTTGATCGCCAAATTATTTTGCGGAATCGGGACGCTTTACTCCCAGCTTGCGAAGCCGGTATTGCAGACTTTGGCGGCTGATTTCCAATTCCTTGGCTGCTCGGGAAATGTTGCCGTTATGCTTTTCTACGACGCGCTGGATATAGTAGGTCTCGAATTCCTGCAGCTTCTGCTTGAGCGGGGCGATCTCATCCGAGACGGGCATCACTGTTATCTTTTCCTTTAAAGAACCAGATGTACGGCGTAAAAAATGGTAGGGCAGGTGCTCCGAGGTGATGGTAGTCTCGTCGACCATCAAATTCATCGCGCCTTCGATCACGTGCTGCAGCTCCCTGACATTGCCCGGCCAATCGTGGTTCATGAAAAAGTGGCGCACCTGGTCGCTGATCCCCGTCACTTCCATTTGAAACAATTGATTGTACTGCTCGATAAAATGGCGTACCAAAAGCGGGATGTCCTCTTTCCGATCGCGGAGGGAAGGGATGAAGAGCGTCACCACGCCGAGGCGGTAGTACAGGTCCTTGCGCAGCCGCTGGTTGGAGATGGCTTCGACAGGATCCTCATTCATCGCCGCGACGATTCTCACATTAATCGAGCGGTCTTTGGTATCGCCGATGCGGCGAATGGACTTTTCCTGCAGGGCTCGCAACAGTTTGGCCTGCAGGGGCATACTAAGCGAGTTGATTTCGTCCAGGAACAAGGTGCCTCCTTCGGCCTGCTCAAACAAGCCGGGCCTCTCCACGGCTCCGGTAAAGGCGCCTCGAGCCGTGCCAAAGAGCAGCCCTTCGATCAGCGTATCAGGCAGAGCGGCGCAGTTCTGGGATATAAACGGCCCGGAAGCGCGCAGGCTGGCGTTGTGCAGACTTTGGACAAAGAGCTCCTTGCCCGATCCCGTTTCGCCTACGACCAAGACGGAGGAGGAGGTGCGGGCCGCTCGCTTCGCATTCTCCACGGCATCCTTGATCACCGCGCTCTCGCCGATGATTTTGTCAAAGGTATAGCGAACCCCGTTTTTCTCGCGCATGTTTTCGCGGAGGAGCCGCTCCATCTTGGTGACGTCATTGGCCAGCTCCATCGCGCCGAGCAGCTGATCGTTGAGCAAAATGGGGAAGGTGTGGTTGATCGTGGTGATTTCCTGCCCTTTGTCATTAAAATAGGTTTGCCTCACATTGCGGACCGGTTTGCCGGTGCGAAGACAAGTGAGCAAGGTACTCTCCTGTCCAGGGGGGAACTGGAACACCTCTGCAAGCGGTCTGTTGATCACATCCTGCTTGTTCATCGATTCCAATTCGGTCATTTTGCGATTGTATAGGATCGTCCTGCCCGCTGCATCGATGACATGGACGCCTTCCGTTACACTGTCGAGAATGTTCTCGAGGATATGGAGGAATTGATCCGGTGAGATGAATGGCTTTTCGCTAAGCATGACGGTAGATACACCTGCCTTCTCGAATCTTCATGAGGTTCATCATAACACAGGATGCGATGGGTGCAAAATAATTATGCTCATTTATGCTGTCATTCGTTATTTTGCGCAAAATATTTTTGCGATGTTCCTTCTCCTTGTGAAACAAACTGCGTCAGATCAAGGAAGACAGCGTTGGCATCATTCTTGAAAAGGAGAAGAGGCAGAGTGAATATAGGAGGCTAAGACGATGAACAAAACCAAACAGGTAATTGACCAGACGGAAAAATTCGGTGCCCATAACTACCATCCGCTTCCGATCGTCATCGCGAAAGCAGAGGGGGTATGGGTAGAGGATCCGGAAGGAAACAAATATCTCGATATGCTGAGCGCCTATTCCGCATTGAACCAGGGCCATCGTCACCCGCGGATCATCCAGGCGCTGAAAGATCAGGCGGATAAAGTCACGCTGACCTCTCGCGCTTTCTACAATGACCGCCTGGGCGAATTTTATGAAAAACTGGCCGCACTAACCGGCAAAGATATGATCCTTCCGATGAATACGGGAGCAGAAGCAGTGGAAACCGCGCTGAAGGCCGTTCGCCGCTGGGCGTATGACGTGAAAAAAGTGCCGGAGGATCAGGCGGAAATTATCGTCTGTACCGGCAATTTCCACGGGCGCACGGTAACGATCACCTCGTTCTCGTCCGATCCTGGCTACAAGCGGGGCTTCGGTCCGTTCACCCCGGGCTTCAAGCTGATTCCCTACGGCGACATCGAGGCATTGAAACAGGCGATCACGCCTAACACGGCTGCCTTTATGCTGGAGCCGATCCAGGGCGAAGCGGGCATCATCATCCCGCCTGCAGGCTTCTTGAAACAGGCTGCGGAGCTGTGCAAAGAAAACAACGTTCTGCTCGTATGCGATGAGATCCAGACGGGTTTTGGCCGCACGGGCAAAATGTTTGCCGCCGATTGGGAAGACGTAAAGCCGGACATGTACATCATGGGGAAAGCGCTGGGCGGCGGGGTATTCCCGATCTCGGCTGTCGCAGCCAACCGCGAAGTGCTCGGCGTGTTCGAGCCAGGCTCCCACGGTTCCACCTTTGGCGGCAATCCGCTCGGTTGCGCCGTAGCCATTGCGGCGATGGACGTTCTCACGGATGAAAAGCTGGTAGAGCGGTCCAGCGAGCTGGGCGAGTACTTTATCGGCAAGCTGCGGGAGATTCAAAACCCGCTGATCAAAGAAGTGCGCGGACGCGGGCTCTTTATCGGGCTGGAGCTGCATGGCGCGGCGCGTCCTTACTGCGAAAAACTGAAAGAGCTGGGACTTCTCTGCAAAGAAACGCATGAGACGACCATTCGCTTCGCCCCTCCGCTGGTGATCAGCAAAGAGGATCTGGATTGGGCGATCGAGCGGATCAAGCAGGTCCTGGAAGTAAAAGAGACAGCAAACGCGTAAAAGCGACAAAGGTATACCAAGAAGATGACAACGGAAAAGCGGTCCCGCCACGAGTGAGGGACCGCTTTTTTTCGTTATAGACATACAATCGTTCGACAAATTACGACATCATGTGGATAATTCAGGAAGGAGAATCCACATGGACAAACCTGTCTTTTTGTCAGTTGCCCACAGCTTGCCCACAACTTACCCACATGATATCCCCATTGCCTGTGGATATCAGAACGGTTGTTCGGGGCCGTTTCTTCTGCTACAATGGGTTCAGGTAAAGGGATGGAGGTGACACACAGCGTGAAATACTTAACTGACCAACTGTTGATCGAAGTATATCATCGTGCAGTCGACCTTCAACTGGATCCGGATTTTATTGAATTGCTCAACACAGAGATAGAAAGAAGAAACATCAGACTCGCGCAAGTGGTCAGCGCGTAAACGGGCGAAAAAGCAAAAAATGTTAGAAAGAGCCATCCTCGAGAGAGGGTGGTTTTTTTGTGCTTTCAGATAGTTTGCATCGTTTTTATTTTTCTTCCGCTACGAATTCGAAGGCGTAAATCCCCTTGATTGGAGCTTCGCCTGCGAGGAACATCTCCGGCAGGTAGAAGTATGCCGGCCCGTCCGTCCGGATCGGCTTGCCGTCCTTGGAAAATTGCAGGATGGCTCGTCTGGCTTCCTGGATCGGCAGGAGGATCGGCTCGCCTTCTTCCCGATGGATGCGCACATGGGTCGCTTCGGGGAGCGGGGCGGCATTTTCAATAAAGGGCTCCATGCGAATCGCGTAATCGCCTTCCAGCGCCTTTCTCTCCTGGATCAGGCCTTTGCGCTCAGACGGCAGGGCTGCTCCTTCCCGCAATTCTTTATCCCACTGTGCGCCTGTGCCTTGGAGATACTTTTGCGCATTGCCATCGCCATCGCCCGTTTCTCCCTGATAGGTGCTCAGATCGAACTTGCGGTCATCAAAAATCCATACGCTCGGATCAAGGGTGATGGGAAAAGAGACAGCTCCCTTGAACACGATTACCTCTGCCATGAAAACATACCTCCGTCGAGTTGCATTAATGGATTCTATTGTACCGCAAGCCGCGAGGATGTGGCAAACAAGCATCCTGCACGCGATATGAGCGCCCAGCGTAGCGCAAGCGGCGCCTTTTGACTCCGGCCTGATTCTTTCCTACAATAAAGACGCGGATGAAAAGTCTCTGGAGATTGGACAGGCAGAGGCTGTACATAGACAGGAGGTACCCATGAATTTCTCAGATCATACAAGCATCCGGCAAACTCTGGAGAATGTCTTGGAGCAATCCAAGAGTGTAGCGGAGAAGGGGGAGGTAGCATCCTACATCCCGGAGCTGGCCAGGCGGGAGAAGGACTTGCTCGGTGTAAGCGTCTGCCTCCAGGACGGCACGCTGCTGTCGGCAGGAGACGCCCATCTCCCTTTTACGCTGCAAAGCATCTCGAAAATCTTTTCGCTGATGGTAGCGCTGTGCGAGCACGGCGGCGACTACGTATTCCGGCGGGTAGGCAAGGAGCCGACGGGCGATCCGTTCAATTCGATTATCAAGCTGGAGACGATCAAGCCGCACAAGCCGCTCAATCCGATGATCAATGCGGGGGCGATTGCCGTCGCGGGCATGATTCCGGGAGCCACTATCGAGGCGCGGCTGGAAAAGATCATGCGATTGCTCCGCAAGATGACCGGCAACGCCGATTTGCGCGTCAATGAGAAGGTTTATCAGTCGGAGAAACAGACTGCAGACCGCAACAGGGCTCTCGCCTATTTTCTGAAGGACAGCGGCATTCTCGAAGGGGATGTGGAGGAGACGCTCGATTTGTATTTCCGGCATTGCTCCATCGAGGTGACCACGGCCGAGGTGGCCAGGATGGCTGCCGTCCTGGCTGCAGACGGCTACGACATCCGCAGCGGGGAGCAGCTGTTTCCTCGCGAGGTCGCCCGCATTTGCAAAACCTTCATGGTGACTTGCGGGATGTACAATGCCTCCGGGGAATTCGCGATCGATGTCGGCATCCCGGCGAAAAGCGGAGTGGCTGGCGGGATCATGGCGGCCGTGCCGCAGCGTATGGGGATCGGCGTATTTGGCCCTGCACTGGATGACAAGGGAAACTCGGTAGCCGGCGTCCATTTGCTGCAAAAGCTATCGCAGCAATGGGAGCTTAGTATTTTTTAGTGGCAGTGGATTTGTCTACTTGCAGTTGCCAAATGCTCTCCTCTTTTCAAATGAATCAGAATGACGTACTATGTAAGATAAGGTTGGTGGCAAACGGAGGGATAGATTTTGACAGAGACCAAGATTCCCGATCTGGAGCAAAAGGCACTGGAATTGCTGCGAGCAGATGCGGACAAGATATTTAAATTAATCGATGTACAGATGGAAAACCTGACAATGCCGCAGTGTCCGCTTTATGAAGAGGTGCTGGACACTCAGATGTTCGGGCTGTCGCGCGAGGTGGAGTTCGCCGTCCGTTTGGGACTGATAGAAGAAGAGATCGGACGAGAGATCATGGGTTCGCTGGAGAGAAAGCTGGCTGATTTGCACGAACTCTACAATCAGAAGAAGTAAGAGCGAGAGAATGGCAACGTTCCTCGCTTTTCTATTATACTTAATTATATTGTTGATTTTTCATCTGGGTTATATTACAGTAGGTAGGAATATTTTTTTAAAAGCGTTGATGGAGACTAGTAGACGAGAAGCGTCTTGAAAGGGAGAAGCCGCCACGGACTGAAAGCGGCTTTGAAGTGCGCCCCGTCGAATTCCCTCCGGAGCTGTCCTCTGAACGTCCCTGGCATCAGTAGGAGGATCACCGGGTCATTCCCGTTACCAATGAACAAAAGTGAGACAGCTTGGAACTTCATGCTGTCTAAACAGGGTGGTACCGCGAGCAACTCGTCCCTTTGCAGGACGGGTTTTTTTGTACTTTCGGAAAGTATCTGTTCGCTCATGCGATCACCAAGTATTCCTAATTGTACGAAAGCGATAACCCCCAGCTATCACGTCGATGAGGTGGAATCAACATGAAGCAATCTGAACAATGGACAACCCGGCTCGGCTTTATCCTGGCGGCAGCGGGATCCGCGATCGGCCTCGGGGCGATCTGGAAATTTCCCTATGTGGTCGGAACCAGCGGGGGCGGTGCATTTTTTCTTCTGTTCCTGCTCTTTACGCTCGCCATCGGCCTTCCGCTCCTGCTCGGCGAATTCATCATCGGGAGAAGCACGCAGCGGGAAGCCGTCTCTGCCTATCGGATGATCGCGCCGGGAACCGCCTGGCATTGGATCGGCCGACTGGGCGTCTGCACCTGCTTTTTGCTCTTGTCCTTTTACAGCGTGGTCGGCGGCTGGATTCTCAGCTATATTTTCCTTGGCGCCTCTGGACAGATGAAGGGACAGCCTTATGATCAGCTGTTTGGTAATGTCATCGCAAATCCGCTGGGAGCGGTCGGCGCGCAGCTGTTGTTTATGCTGATCACGATCTGGGTCGTGGCCCGCGGCGTACAGGCCGGAATCGAAGCGGCGAACAAATATTTGATGCCGGCCCTGTTCCTCCTGTTTCTCGTGCTGATGGTGCGCTCCCTCACGCTGGACGGCGCGCTGCAGGGCGTATCCTTTTTTCTCATGCCGGATTTCTCCAAGCTGACCGGCGAGTCGATTTTATATGCGATGGGGCAGTCCTTCTTTTCCCTCAGTGTCGGGGTCTCGGTCATGGTGACGTACAGCTCTTACCTCGGCAAACAGGAAAATCTGGTCCGCTCTGCAGGCTCCATCGTCGGGCTTAATCTGCTCGTCTCCTTGTTTGCCGGACTGGCGATCTTCCCGGCGGTCTTTTCCCTGGGATTGGAGCCGACGGCCGGGCCGGGCCTGCTGTTTATCATGCTGCCCTCCGTATTTGAGCACATTCCGTTTGGCAGCCTGTTCCTGCTGGTGTTTATGGTCCTGTTTTTGTTCGCCACACTGACCTCCGCCTTTTCGATGCTGGAGATCATCGTCGCCTCTCTGTCCAAAGGGGAGGCCCGCAGACGCAAACGGTATTCCTGGATCGTCGGGCTGCTGATCTTTCTCCTCGGGATTCCCTCTGCGCTCTCCTTCGGTGTCTGGTCAGAGGTGACGATCCTGGGAAAATCGGTCTTTGATGCGGCAGACTTTTTGGTCAGCAATATCCTGATGCCCGTCGGCGCTTTTCTGATCGCCGTCTTCGTCCCGCTCCGCTTAAAAAGAGAGATGCTCATGCGTGAACTGCAGGTCTCGACAAATTGGGGAAGGCGGGCATTCGCGGTATGGCTGCTGTTGCTCCGGTATGTCGCCCCATTCGCAATTATCATCGTATTTATCAGCTCGTTGGGCCTTTTATAGGAATAACAGAGGGTGCAGCAGCGGAGCCCAACCGCCCCGGAGCAGACAGTCCGCGCATCCCCGGAGGCGGACCCCGGAGCGAAGTAAAGGAAACAAGCTTTTTCCCACTGCGGCCCCGATATCACGATACAAAAAAGCAACCAAAAAGAGGCGCAGCGAACATGTCTGAAAAACATGTACCGCCGCGCCTCTTCTTTTTTGGCATACGAGCAGGGAAGGATCATCGGATCAGGCAAAGAAGAAGGCCGTGCCCAAAATAATGTAGACGACGAGCAGCAAAACCCCTTCAAACCAGTTGGTGGCGCCGTCTCGGGTAATCGAGATCGTGATAAACGTCGCCACCCCGATCGCGGCCAATTCGTAGGCGGTGAACACGATGTCCATCGGCCGGCCCATCAAGAGGCTGATCAGCACCAGCGTGGGCGCGACGAACAGGGCGATTTGCAGGCTGGAGCCGACCGCGATCTCGACGGCCGCGCCGATCCGCCCTTTCATCGCCAAGAGCAGAGCTGCACTGTGCTCGGCAGCATTGCCGATGATGGCGATGACAAAAGCCCCGACGAACAACTCCGACCAGCCGAATGCCTCGGAGACGTGGTGGACGCTGTGGACCAGCCATTCGGATACGACCGCCACGAAGAAGGTGGACAACGCCAGCATCAGGACAGACACACCCTTGGACCAGGATGCTTCGCTGTCATGGGTTTCAATGTCAGACAAAAAGTCGCGGTGGGTAAACATGGAGAAGACCAGCCACAGGAGATAGGAGAGAATCAAGAGCACTGCGATCACGATGCTGAGTCTTTCGATCTCCAGAGGCGGCAATCCCTGCATGAACACAGCGGGGATGAACAAGGCGACGATCCCCAGCATCATCAGCGAGGCGTTATGACCGGCCAGCTGGCCGTTAAACGTCTGCTCTTTGTATTTCAAGCCGCCCAACAGAACGCTCAATCCCAATACCAGCAGCATATTTCCGATAATCGCGCCGGTAATGGAGGCTTTCACCATGTCGAACAGCCCTTCTTTCACTAGGAAAAACGCGATGATCAGCTCTGCCGCATTGCCAAAGGTGGCGTTGAGAAAACCGCCGACCCTGTCGCCTGCATAATGGGCGACACTCTCCGTCGCCTTTCCCAGCCAGGCGGCGAGAAAAATAATCGCCAAGGATGAAGTGATAAACCGGAAGAGTTCATTCTCAGTAAAATAGTGGGCATATCCGGCGAGCAGCAGACTGGCCCCGACGAGCGTAAAAAAGAGCCGCAGATTCATACATTCACCTCATCGAAACGGATTTACAAATTTTTCCATTGATCGGTATTCCTCTCGCTTGCGCATACTAACAGGTGAGACATCCCAAGGAGGTGCCGTTTCAATATGACGAAGCCCTATCTTTGTCCCACCTGTAAATCCAACCGGATGAGGTTCACGGTCATCGAACAGATCCCGCGCTATGTCAGGCTGGATCCGCAGACAGGGGATCTGGTAGCCGAGCTGTCGCAGCAGGAGCTGGATACGTTTCATCAGCCGTATAAAGGCGAGTCCTATCTGATCCAGTGCGGCATATGCGGGACGACCGAACAGGAAGAGCGATTCATCAAGATGGCGGAGCATATGCAAGCGCAGCGCTCCTGACAGTGCGGGTTCCTGTACATCCGAATGGTTCCCGGCTCGTCCGGACAAGTAAGAAAACAGGCACGGTCACCCACCGTGCCTGTCTGCATTTGCTAGCGGCAAAAGATGTGTTTGCCGATGCGCTTGATCTGCGGTCTCGTCCAGATCCAGGCAGAGGTAGCTGTATCCGGGTTGAAGTAGTAGATGGCGCCACCTGTCGGATCCCATCCGCTCAGCGCATCCCGGACAGCCTTTCGGGATGTATCATTGGGCGTCAGCCAGATTTGTCCGTCCGCCACAGCGGTAAAGGCTCGCGGCTCAAAGATGACGCCCGCCGGCGTGTTGGGAAACGCAGGATTGCGGGTGCGGTTAAGAATGACCGCAGCGACGGCCACTTGACCGACGTACGGTTCTCCGCGCGCCTCGCCGTGGACGGCGTTTGCCATCAGACGCAGGTCATTCTCCGAGATGCCCTTGCTGCGATAGGTTTTGTTTCGCGGCGCAGCCGGGGCGGGAGCAGGAGCAGGAGCGACGCCCAGTTCCTCTGCGGTCGGCCGGTATCCAGTGGTCGCGTTATAGAGCTTCAGCTTGGTCTTGGGGCCGAGGATGCCGTCTACTTTCAGGCCGAATTCATACTGAAAATTGCGCAGGGCCCAATAGGTGCGCCAGGAAAATTGACCGTCTACCTTGCCGGTGTAGAAACCGAGGTATTTTAAGCGACCCTGCATCTCCCTCACGTCTTTTCCGCTGGCGCCGACGCGCACTTCTTCTTTGCTGAAGGCGTCCGTGCGCACGGGGTAAATCATGACAGAGGCTGTAAACAACAGAACGATAGCCAATAGGGCGAGCAGCCATTTAACAGGCCGATTCATACCTGTTCCTCCTTCTTATCACCTTCTGCTCACTAGGCTTCCCGAAAAGACTGGAAACTTATTAGTAAAATGCTGGATAGATTGCCAAACTAAGAGGGAAATCAAGCAGGAGGTGTCAGCATGCAGGTAGCCCAATACTTTACAGAGCAACTGAGAATCTGGGGAGTCAGACATATATACGGAGTGGCGGGGGATGCGATCCTGCCGTGGCTGGATGTGCTCGGCAAACAGGAGGGGATCCGCTACATCGCCTGCCGGCATGAATCTGCCGCCGCGATGATGGCGTCGGCCGAAGCGAAGCTGACGGGCCGTCCGGCTGTCTGTACGGCCACGAGCGGGCCGGGCACGGTGAATTTGCTCAATGGACTGGCGGATGCCTCCGCCGATCAGGTCCCCGTCGTGGCGATCACCGGTCAAGTCGAGACGCAGAAGCTGGGCGGGCATTACAAGCAGTATATCCCCCAGGAGGACATGCTCCGTCCCATCAGCCTGTATACGACGACAGTGGCGCATCCAGAGGCGATTGGCCATGTGCTTCACCGGGCCTATGTCACCGCCGCAAGCCATCGCGGCGTCGCGCACATCGCCATCGGCAAAGATATCTTTTCACGGTCCACGACCATGCCCTTGGTGGAGTCCCTGCCGCGTCTGATCAGCGGCACGCAGCCAGACCGGATGGAGATCGAGCTGGCGGCAGAGATGCTGAGCAATGCCCAAAGGCCGGTGATCCTGCTGGGCAACGGCAGCCGGGAACATGCCGCATCCTGCCTGCGGTTGGCAGAATCGCTCGGGGCGGCGATCCTTCTGTCCCTGGGGGCCAAAGGGGCGGTCGATGAAGCCCATCCCCTGGTCGTAGGGGGCTTGGGGGAAGGAGGGAGCAGAGCAGCACTGGCCGCGCTGGAGCAGGCCGACCTGCTGCTGATTCTCGGAGCGAGCTGGTTTCCGCGCTCTTTTATTCCGGCAGGCTTGCGGATTCTCCAAGTGGATCACAAACCCACTTCGATCCACGCTCATCCGTTGCTGATGTCCGTCATCGCAGAGCTCGGCGACGTCCTTCCCCACTGGCTGCGCCGATTGGAGAATCGGGCTGCTCCTCAGGGGTGGCGAGGGCAGGTCGAAGCGTGGCACGCGGACTTCTGGGAGGAGACGGAGCAGCTCGTGGATCAGGGGCCGGATGACTTGATTAAGCCGGAAACGCTGCTTCGCGCCCTGTCAGAGAGCGTGAATGAGGATGCCATCATGGCCATCGATACGGGAGAACACACTCTCTGGTTCAACCGCGCTTTTCGCGCGAAGGCGCACTTGCCGTTATTCTCGGGAAAGTGGAGAACGATGGGCTTTGGCCTCCCTGCCGCGATTGCGGCCAAGCTGAATTACCCAGGCAGACAAGTGGTCGCCATCGTGGGGGACGGCGGATTCCAGATGACTCCCGCAGAGCTGATGACGGCTGTGGAATGCGGCCTCCGCTTCCCGCTGATCGTGGTGAACAACAAGACGCTGGGCCTGGAGGAATGGAAGATGACCCAGAGCGGACTTGCGCCATTTGGCACCCGCCTTCAGAACCCCGACTTTGTCAAATGGGCGGACGCTTGCGGGATCAAGGGAAAACGCGTGAATGCGGTACAGGATCTCAAGGGTGCCCTGCAGGAAGCGCTGGCGTCGAATGAGCTCTATCTGCTCGACATTCACTGCACACTTCCGACATTAACGGAGAGAAAACGAGAAATCCCCTTTCAAGCCCAAGCATCCCATGTTTATAATGAAAGAAAAGTCTGAAAGTAGTCTCGCGGGAAAAAGAGGATTGTGATGCTGAGGACAGAGAGCGTGGGAGGAGGGCGATCCATGGATGACATGCGCGGTGAGATCAGGGTAGCGGATCAGGTCGTGGCCGTGATTGCGGGTGTCGCAGCGGCAGAAATAGACGGGATAACCGTGCGGACAGGCGGTTTTTACCATGATTTGGCGAAAAAACTGGGCGGCAGCGGAAAAGGTGTTTTCGTCGTCGTGCAGGAAGGTGCCGTCTCCATCGAAATGCGCGTCTCGATCAAGTACGGAATGCCGATACACGAGCTTTGCCGCCAGCTTCAGGAAAAGGTGAAGGACTGCGTGGAAACGATGACAGGCCTGGATGTCGAGGCGGTACATGTGCATGTGGACGGGATTGATATGTAAAAGGGGAGGGACCTGCAGCATGATGCAGGTCCCTTTTCTGAGGGGTTACCGCTGGGCGTGCACCTGTTTTTTTCCTTGTTCCACCACTTTTTGCCGGCTCACTTCCCGCGAGACGCTCAGCAAAATGCCCGTGGATAGCAGGACCACCAGCAGGGAGGAACCGCCGTAGCTGATAAACGGGAGCGTCACGCCTGTCAAAGGAATCGTGGAGGTCACCCCGCCGATATTGACGAGCGCCTGGATGCCGATCATGCTGACGATGCCGATCCCCGCCAGGCTGGCAAAGGTGTCGTTCACTCTCAGACAGATATGGATGCCGCGCAATAAAAACAGAAGATAGACCAGCAGGAAGAGGGTTGTCCCAATAAAGCCCAGCTCCTCCGAAATGATGGCGAAAATAAAATCCGTATGCGCTTCGGGCAGGTAGAGATATTTTTGGATGCTCTTCCCAAACCCGGTGCCGGACCACCCTCCGTGCGCGATGGCGATCAACGACTGCTTGATGTGGTAGCCCGTATTCAACGGATCGCTCCAGGGGTCGAGAAACGAAGTCAACCGGTTAAGCGCGTGGTCCTTGGTCGCGACATAGCCGAGGACGGCGAGGGATGTCGTGGGAAAGCCGATCAAGAAAAGATGGCTGAGGCGAGCCCCCCCGCAGATCATCATCACGATGGCCGTCCCTAGGAGAATGGCGGCCGTCCCCAGATCGGGCTGGGCGACAATCAAGCCAAAAAAGATGCCGGTGATGACGAGCGGCGGCATCAGTCCTCGCTTCAACTCGCGAAAACCGTCCCCCTTTTTGGCAATGATCGCGGCCAGGTAGAGGATCAGACCCAGTTTCGCAAATTCGGCAGGCTGCAGATTGGCGGGGCCAAAGCTGAACCAGGAGCGCGCCCCTTTGATGTCCGTCCCGATGCCGGGAATCAGTACCAGAAAAAGGGAGAGGACGCTAATAAACGCAATCAAGAGAAAATTTCGTTTGTAAAAGGAAAAGGGAATATTCATGGTAATGAGCATTCCGACTGTTCCGATCAACAGCCACATCGCCTGTCTTTTGACGAAATACAGCTCGTCGCCGCCGCAAATTTTGCAGCCGTTCACCGTAAAACTGGTTAAGGCGAAGATGGAACTTGCGCTCAGGACCATGGTGATGCCGAAGCCCACCAAGAGGGCGGTCAACAACAAGAGCAAAAAGTCAGGGACCCCCCGTGTCTTCATCAAAGAACCCTCCCCTTTGACGTAAAACAGAGAGGGGCTGCCTCTCTGTAGTCAGTTGCGGCTTTCAGTTGGAGTCGAAGCGATTAGTAATTAGACAGCTTCTCGTTCAATACCTGCAGCTTGCGCTTGGCAGTCTGCACCACGGAATCTGGAATCGGAGAGTCGTAATCCAGACCATGAGGGAATAAATGCTTGCCCATGTATGGCTCTTCCAATTTGAGTACGGCATGGCTGTCTTCCAGCTTGCCTTCGGTCACATTGGCTTCAATTCGCAGATAATACACATTTCCTTTATCCTTTAATTCATAATCGTATGTAGCGTGATGGTAATCCCACGCGCCGCGAACGAATCCCAGGTCACTCATGTAGTGATCCAAATCGGCAAGCATGACTTCCTTGTTGCCGATTCCCGTTTCCTTGATAACCATTAGATTTTCCTCCTACAAATGGTAAGTTGTTCACTTCCTTATGATAGTCTGTTTTCCTGTAGAGCGCAATGGATAAGTCGTGTCTCTGGCCGGATGCCTATGTTCCCAATTTATGGTATAATCTATAGCTACAGTAGGTGCGCTCCCCAAGGTGGTCGGTTCATCCCCGTTTTTGGAAAGGGGGTGATAGCATGACAGTATATGAAGCACTAAGTCTGATGCTAACGTTCGGGACCTTAGTCTTGATGCTGTCAACCAGTAAAAAGAAATAAGACCTCCCCGTAACCTGAAACACCGGGAGGTCTACACCGAGACATGAGAGCCGCCCCCCATTGGGGAACAACTATTGTATATTCTAGACCGTACGGGTGTTGCAGCACCCTGCGGTCTTTTCTTTCATTTGTGCGGCAGTCGCCAGCACCACCTTTCCATCTTACCATAACGCCGCGAATCATTCCTAGTCAGAAAATGGGTAGCGCGTCCAGCGCGCATGAAACCTTTTTGCGGCGGACAAACTACAGTTGTTATCAGCAAAGGAGGAGAGAAAGATGGCAAAAGTCGAAAACCGGACGCTGCGTGAAATCATGACCAAGAACGTAGAAACGGTAACGCTTAAAGATAACGTCTATGAAGTAGCTTGCAAAATGCGCGACTGGAACGTAGGGGTTATCCCCGTGGTAGACGAAAAAGAAGACGTGATCGGGATGATCACAGACCGTGACATCGTCATCCGCGGTCTGGCTGAAAAGCGGGAGGGATCGGCTGCCGTCGAGCAGGTGATGACGCGCGACGTGATCCTCGGCCGCCCGGACATGACCGTCGACGAGGCGGCCAAGATTATGGCCCAGCATCAAATCCGCCGTCTGCCTGTCGTCGAAAACGGGAAATTGGTCGGCATCGTGGCCCTTGGCGACATGGCCGTGCGGCAGGTGCACCACGATGAGGCCTCCGAAGCGCTCTCGCAAATCTCGGAGCCGCTGGGCAACACGCACTAAGAGCGGGAAAAAGCAAGCAGCAACAACCACGGCAGCAATACCCCCGGGAAGGATTTACGTAGACAAAGAGGCTGCACCCTGATGGGACAGCTTCTTTTTTTTTGCGTCTTTACCTTTCCCTAACGTCAAGGTTTACAATAGAAACAGAAGCGGAATCGAGAAAGGAAGAAGGACGTGCTGATCAAAGAGCTGGCAGAACGCTTGCAAATCACCCCAAGGGCCATTCGCTTTTATGAGGAAAAGGGGCTGATCGCCCCGAAAAAAGCAGATCACTCCGGCTATCGCCACTTTTCCGAAGAAGATGTGTGGCGGCTGCAGACGATCATCACCCTGCGCGAAGTGGGCATGCCCATCGAGGATATCCGCGAGATCCTGTCGCGGATCGATCAGGAAGAGGACAGCCTCCTTCATCACCTGGAGATCCAACGCTCCTGCATGTTCGACCAATGGGTCGAGCTCTCCCGGGTGATCCAGACGACGGAGCGGATGATTGAGCGAGTGCAGGAGCGGCGCCATGTCGATCCGGCTTCCCTCTATGAGCTGGCGGAAGCGAACAAGCGGCTGCGGCAAATGAGGAACAGCTGGGTGGACCGCTGGAATTTTAATCAGATCGCAGGTCAGTACGACACATGGGTCAATGAAAAAAAGCGGGGGTTTTACCCGTACGAGGAATACGAATCCATCCTCGAAGCAGTCGTCAAGGCGACGGCTCCGCTCCCTTCGGAACTAGGCCTCGACGCGGGTACCGGGACCGGCAACTTGGCCAAGCGATTTCGCGATGCCGGCATCCGCATGAGTGCCTTTGACCAGTCCTTGCAAATGCTGAAGCAATGCCAGCGAAAAAATCCCGGGATGGAGACAAAATTGGGCACCTTTTTCGCTTTTCCCTATCTGGACAGCCGCTTTGACTTCGTGGCGACCAGCCTCGCGCTCCACCACTTGACCGACGAACAGAAAACACTGGCATTGGCGGAGTGCAAGCGGGTGCTCAAGGCGGGCGGGAGGCTGGTCATCGCCGATTCCATGTTTGAGGATGAGGAAAAGCGGGCCGCCCATTTGCAATCGCTCCGCCTGGCTGGCCGCCTGGAGGCGGTCGCGGAAATCGAGGATGAATACTACGCGGACCGCTCCAGGCTGATCGGCGACCTGGAAGCATTGGGGTTTCAGGTAGAAGCGAAGCAGCTGACCACCTATGTCCATCTGCTCGTCGCGCGGCTGAGATGATGGGCGGCTGCCGAGTACAAGGTTCCCTCTCCCCCTGAACTTTTGGGCTTATCCAGACTGACACCCAGATTGTCGGCTGCATAGGCTGTAACGAGAAGGAAAGGGGGACTCCACTATGGGGTTGTTCGATAATTTTTTTGACCGGGAAAATGATGAGCTGCTGTGGATCATCATCGTCGTAGTGGTGCTGCTGTTCTTGTTTAACAGTGACCGAGATTAATTCCCCAGCCTGTCTGGATCGCGAAAAACGACCTTTAGCACCGGGTCGTTTTTGTTTGTTCCGGCATCAGGCGATTGACCCGCCTTGCCGCTTCGGATACGCTGGTATACAGCTAGCGGGAAAAAGGAGATGGCAGAACCATGAGAAGTCTACTGGGTTGGCTCCTGGCGCTGGCCTTTGTGCTGAGCGCTTGCGGCGATGCCGGGGAGCCGGCGGCAAACGGAGAGATAAAAGCGACCGTCACGCGTGTCGTCGACGGCGACACATTTGAAATTTCCACGGGGGAGAAAGTGCGGATGATCGGGATCGACACGCCGGAGACCGTCAAGCCGAATCACCCTGTTGAGACTTACGGCAAGGAAGCGAGCAACTTTACCAAACAATTGCTGACGGGACAGGAAGTGCGCCTCGTCTTTGACGTAGAGCCTCATGACCGGTATAAACGGCTTCTGGCGTACGTCTATTTGCCGGATGGCACTTTCGTCAATGAAAAGCTGGTACGCGAAGGCTACGCCCGGATCATGACGATCCCGCCCAACGTTGCCTATGCCGATCTCTTTTTAGAGGCGGAGCGGGACGCGCGCAAGCACAACCGGGGACTGTGGGGAGCGGAACCGTCCGCCGACGCGGGGGAGCCGGAGGGAGGCGAGGAGCCGTCCACAGCGACGCCGTCCGATTCCTCCCGAGAGGATGCGCCCCCTCCGGGCAAGCCCATTAAAGGAAATATTAATGCCAAAGGGGAAAAAATCTATCACATGCCGGGCACTTCGCATTATGAACGGACGAAGGCGGAGCTCTGGTTTGCGACGGAAGAGGAAGCCCAGGCTGCCGGATTTCGCCCGCCCAAACGCTAGCGGGGAGAATGAAGCAGGACGCGTTGGGGAAAAATGGGGATGATTGTCTGAGAAAAGGAGTGTCCCCATGAAAGAGAGAATCACGCAACGTCTGGTCTACCGTCTCCTGCTGGTGCTGGGTCTGGTCGCATGCCTGGAGTTGGCGTTTTCAGCCTTCCGCCATGTGGAAACCGGAGGCGCCGGCCAGGCAGCGGATGAAAGCCGCCCAGCCCCAACGCTGGAGGTAAGCCACCATCTGGAAAAGAACGAGCTTCATCTGCAGCTGAAGGTGACGAGCTTTGCTTTTTCCGTGGAGAATATGGGCAAAGATAACCGCTTTGGCGAAGGGCATGTGCATATTTACGTAGATGGGAAAAAGATCGCCAAAGCCTTCGAGGAGACGTACGTGGTCAAAGACCTGCCCAGCGGCAAGCATGACATCGTCGTCGAGCTGGCTCATAATAACCACGATTCATACGGAATCAAACAGGAATTCAGCGTGAATGTGAAGCCGTAAGCAGCTTCTTTTTGCGGCATTCAGAAGGAAAGCAAAAAAGCCGACTTCCGGCACCTGCGCTGGATCGTCGGCTTTTCTTATTTCTTTTTAGCGGAACACAACATTGATCTGTGCCTGGCTGTCTGGAACAGTCACGACGAGTGTCGGGAAGCTGATTACCTGCGTCTTCATCGCTCCGGCGGCAGGCTTTTGCTCTCGGACGTGAATGACGTAGCCGTGCGTTCCCTTCCGTTCGATCCGCTCAGCGATCAACCGGTATCCGCCTGTCGGACGCTGGCCGGCCCCGATCACGACGTAGGTCTGTTTGTCCGCGCGTACGATAGTATGTCCTCCCGCTTTCCGAACGGAGCGAAGCGCATCCTGAACAGCAGGAGGGTAGGAAGAAGCTGCCGGCTGCAGCGCTTCTCCAACTTCCACAGCCGCGTTCGGGCTGGTAGGATGATCTATAGAGAAAGGCTGACCTGTCCATGCGAGAGAGGCAGCCAAAAGCAAACTGTACCATGCGTGCAACATTGTCATCCCTCCATAAGAGTGGGTTGTTTAGTGTAAGTGAGGTGAAAGGCGTGCGTATCCATCAAGGTATCGAATATTTATCCCAAAACACGAGGCAGTCGATCCTGGGCGAGCATGCCAGACGATTGGGTCTAGATGACAAACGTGATGTGGCAGAAAGGTTGACCGATCCGCTCGTAATCGAGAGCTATTGGCATCGCGCAGATGAGAACGAACGGGAAGTCATTCGCCTTTTCGTCACCTCCGCCGCGCGAGGATTTCTGCGAAAAAAAGAATGGGAAAAATGGGTGCAGCGAAAAGGCCGTCTGCTGACAGCAGGCCTGAACAAGCTGCGCCGTCTTGGTATGATCCTCACCGTCCGCAAAATGTGGGGAGAGGTGGGCTACCAGATGCCGCGGGAAGTGAGAGAAGGCTTCACCCTCTGCCTGATAAAAGACAGGGAGCCAACTGCACCACCTGCGGAAACGCTCCCTTATTATATAACAGCAGGCAGAGGGATACATCTGGATCTTATTGGGCTTTTTGTCTATTTGCGGGGCGGGGACGTGCCGATTACGCAAAAAGGGCAGATCCATCGTCGGATTCTCCTGAAATTGGCACCGCTTCTGTCCATTTCCGATGCGCATGTCAGCGGATGGGCGGAGGCGGCTCTGCCTGATTCGCCGAAAGAGGGCATCGCGCTGACGGTCGTCCTAGATCTGGCCGTCCGTCTCGGCCTGATTCGCATGCGGGGCAGGCAGCTCGTCCTGAATCGCACTCGCCTGGAGGAATGGCTGCAAGCTGCGCCCGAACAGAGATGGGATGATTTGTACGATTTGCTCGCCGAAGAATACCTTCCCCATGACAGTTGGTGGGATGGTCTGGCGACGCGGATGAAGACCGCGGAGCCGGAGCGGTGGAACAGCCTCGCAGAAGAGCTGCGAGCATTGGCAGAAGCCGGATTCGAGCTTCCGGAGGATGCGGCGGACCTTGCGGTGAACGGGTGGCTCCATCTGCTGCTGGGCTTTGGCTGGATCCAGATGGGGCAGGATACGGCGGGCGGCTTGTATTGGCGCTGGAGCAGCCTGCCTCGCCTGGCGCAGACAGAGGGCTGGTTTATCGATCCCGCCGGCACGGTGACAATTCCGCCGCTGGTGCCGCTTGCGGCGATCTGGCAGCTTAGTCGATTTTGTCCGCTTGATTTTCACGGCGACTTTCTCTCGGGCACGCTGCAGCCAAAACCGCTGCAGGCCTACTTGTCGGCGGGCGGGACAGAAGAGGAAGCGATCAGGCTTTTGCAGCGCTATTGCCATCATCCCGTACCCGAGCCGCTCGTGCAAATGATTCGGCAATGGGGACGAGAGACGCGCCAAATTCAGCTCGAACCGTTTATCCGCGTCCGCGTGGCTCATCCCGGCTTATTGGCGGAGCTCAGGGACCTGATTCCTTTTCAGCCTTATTTGTCCATGATCATCGCTCCGACCGATTTTCTCATTTCGCCGAGTCAGGAGAAAGAGGTAGTGGCGCTCTTTCGCAAATTCGGCTATGAGCCCCACCAGCCTCAGCCGATGATCGGCGAGCCGCAAGCAGAGGAGCCCCAGGCTGCGGGATATAAGGACGGATTGTTCACCATCGCTCGTCCCTGGGACGGGTACGCGGTCGAAAACACCTTTCCCGATCAGCTGGACGGCATGCGGGAACTCTCGGCGTTGCCCAAAATGTGGACGCAGCATTTTCAATCCTACCATCCCCAGACCATGCGGACCTTGCTGCAGCGCGCAGCCGAACTGGGGCTGGAGATACAGGCGGAGCTCGCGGACCGGGCAGTGAGGGCCGGCGTACCGCGTGAGGTGGCAGTCGACATGGGCTACTGGTATGTTTCCCTGGAGCAGGGGAAGAAAAAGCAGCGGTATCGGCTGGACGAGATTCAGCGAGTGCGCATCGTCCTCCCTGAATCTCTGTACTAGCCTGTTTGCTTCGTGGTACAATAAAAGGCGATCCGTAAAAAACAAACAGGAGGTCTCGCTGATGGAAGCATTGAAAACAGTGGATATGGCTGAGCTCATACTGCATTCGCATGAGCTGTCCACGATGATCAACCAGTCCCGCGAGGTCTCGGCTTATATACACGCCAAGCAGTGCATGGAGAGGGACGAAGAGGCACAGCGCCTGCTCGCCCAGTTTGAACGGAAAAAAGAACAGTACGAGGATGTGCAGCGCTTCGGGAAATACCATCCCGACTACGAGAAAATCTCTACGGAGATTCGTCAGCTCAAGCGCTCCATCGAAATGCTGGACTCTGTGCAAGCCTTTAAGCGGGCGGAGGATGCCCTCGACCAGCTCCTGTACGAAGTGAGCCGCACCATCGCGGATTCGGTGTCAAACAGTATCAAGGTGCCCAGCAACAACCCGTTTCTGGAAGCGAAAAGCAGCGGTTGCGGCGGCGGCGGAAGCTGCGGCTGCAGTGTGAAAAAGCGCTCCTCGTAGCCGGGATTGCACCTAGGATCGAAACAGAAAGCAATCTTCGCACAGATTGCCGCAGCAGAACTTCTTGTCCTCCGGGATGCGGAAGCGAAAGCGGTACACCTGATCAGTACCCGATGACCGCACGAAGATGCATTCCGGCCGGGCGACAGTTCCTTGCGTCATCCGCTCTCCCGCTTCCGTCAGGCAAATGCCGAGCTCCGGAGGCGGGAGAGGGCTGTTTACATAGAGGAAGCGCTGGCCGGCATACTCGCGCCAGGCAGCCTCGGTGATGACTCCTTCTTCCCGCAGGTGTATAATCAGTTGATGATACCATTGATCAAGCAGCCTCATGTGGGCGATCATCTCCATATACTTTTCGTTGCAAACAGTTTACCACGATCGAAAGGGGCAGGATGACTGGTTATGAGAGAAAGACGTTTGGGTCTTGCCGTATGGGTGAAAAATACCCGTGCCGCTAAAAATTTACGCAAATTCGGAACCATTCATTACGTCTCCAAACGCTTAAACTACGTCTCGATGTACGTCGATGCCGCTCAGATCGACGAAACCATTCGGGTGTTGGAGCGGCTCCACTTCGTCACCAGGATCGAGCGCTCCCATCGTCACGAAATTCCGATTGAATACAATAATGCGAAGCCGGATAAGGCAAAGGAATACGATTACAAACAGGAGAAGCACCAGCTCATGGCGCTCGCTGATTCCCTGATCGGGGAGAACGAACTGCAACCAGCGGGAAGCCCTCAATGATACCGGATGCAAGCTGCCCGATTCAGGCAGCTTTTTTCCTTTTCCTGCTAATCGGTTACATGGTATGCTAAAAGGAATGAAATACAGCGGCTATGCCGATGATTGCGTTTTCAAAAATAGGATAGAGAGAAATGGAAGGGGCGGTGCGTGATGATACATCTCGATATTAACTGTGACCTGGCGGAGGGCTATGGCCGCGGAAGAAGAGGCGAAGACTTGGGCATCATGAAGTGGATCACCTCCGTCAACATTGCCTGCGGCCTTCATGCCGGAGACCCCCATATCATTTGCCGGACGGTTGAAGCGGCGCTTCGGCACGGGGTGAAGATTGGCGCGCATCCCGGCTACCCGGACGTCCACGGTTTTGGGCGCCGCTCGATGAACCTGACTGTCCGTGAAGTATATGAGCTCATCTTGTACCAGGTGTCAGCCTTGTCCGGCGTGACCCGCGCGTTGGGTGGAGAGCTGCATCACGTGAAGCTGCACGGGGCTTTGTACAACGAAGCGGCAGAACGGCCGGAACTGGCAGAGGCGGTAGCACGGGCGATTTCCGACATCGATGACGAGCTGATCGTCTACGCCCTCTCCGGCAGCGCTTTGGTGGAAGCCGGATTGGAGTATGGCCTGCAGGTAGCGGAAGAGGTTTTTGCGGACCGCGCCTATCTGCCGAACGGACGCCTGGCCCCTCGCGAGCTGGAGGGCAGCGTGCTGATCAGCAAGGAGGAACAGATGGAGCAGACCAGACAGTTGGTGCTGAAGCAAAAGGTCAAGACTGTTGACGGCACGAGCATTGCCTTGGCCGCCGATACCCTCTGCGTTCATTGCGAAAGTCCCGATGTCCTCCAATTTCTCATCGAATTGCACCGCTGGGCGAAGCAGAATGATATCCAGCTGCAAGCCATCGCACCGCGATAATCGAGCAGGCGAAAAAAGCCATGCCGCTCCCTGTGTCTTACGGCGCAGGGGAGAGGGCATGGCTTTTTTTATGTTGCAGGGGGAGGCACCAGGCCCCATTCTCGCTAGTCAGCACCAGGTCGCCGAGGCGCTCCGCTTCGTCCTGGTCATGGGTGACGAGCAAGATGGGGATCCGCCATTTTTCGTGGATGCGCAGCAGCTCATCCTGACACTGACGCCGGGTCTGGGCATCGAGGGCGGAGAGCGGCTCGTCGAGCAGCAGGATGGACGGCTCCGTGGCCAGCGCCCGGACCAAGGCTGCCCGTTGTTTTTGTCCGCCCGACAATTGATGCGGATATTTGGAGAGCAGATGATCGATTCCTACTGTTTGCAGCAGCTCGGGCAGGTTTACCTGAGCGTGCCGCTTCATCCCGTAGCGGATGTTTTGTTCCACTGTCATATGGGGAAAAAGGGCGTACTCCTGAAAAACGTACCCGACTCCCCGGTTTTGCGGGGGCAGCTTATACGGCCGCTCGCCGTCAAAAAAGACCTGGCTGGACAGGCGGATGGACCCGTCGTCGGGGTGTGTCAGACCGGCGATGCAGTTGAGAATCGTCGTCTTTCCCGAGCCGGAGGGACCGAACAGGACGGCGATCTCCTCCCCGACGGAAAAGCGGGCGGTCAATGTAAATTCCGGCAGGCTTTTCGTAAAATCTACATGAAGCATGTCTGCGTTCTCTCCTCATTTTTTGTAGGCGTAGCGGCGCAGATGGCGGCGGCTCCACCAGTTGAGCCAGACGGTCGTGCACAATCCCAGCGCGACGATCACGATGACCCAGAACATTGCTTTGTCCATTTGACCCGCCTCTACCGCGAAGTAGATCGCGACGGGTATAGTGTCCGTTTTGCCCGGGATGTACCCGGCCAGCATCAAGGTCGCTCCAAACTCGCCGAGCCCTCTGGCGAAAGAGAGGACGAGCCCCGCCAAAAGTCCGGGCCAGGCGAGCGGAAACGAAACCGTCCAAAAGAGGCGCCACTCGGATGCCCCCATCGTTCGCGCCGCATCCTCCAGGCGGCGGTCTATGCTCGAAAACGCCGCCTGAGCGCTCTGATACATCAGCGGAAAGGAGACGACGACCGACGCGATGACAGCACCTGTCAGCGTGAACACGATCTGCAGACCAAAGACATCCGAGAGCCACTTGCCGAGGAATCCGTTTTTGCCAAAGGCGAGCAGCAGGCCAAAACCGACTACCGTCGGCGGGAGTACGAGCGGCAGCAAAAGCAGGGATTCCACCATGTTTTTCCCCCAGAACTCCTTTTGCGTCAAAAATCTCGCCATCACCAGCCCGCTTAAAAAGACGACAGCCGTGGAGATGAGCGCCACTTTCAAAGACAGGGCCAGGGGAGTTAGATTTGAGTCCACGTACCATCCATCTCCTTTCCTCCCGCGCAGGGCTTAGTGAAAACCGTATTTTTTCAAAATCTCCCGGCCCTCCTCGCTGGACAGAGACGCGAGGAAATCCCTGGCCAACTGGGCGCGGGGTGAGCCTTGGATCACGGCTCCCGGATAGACGATCGGCTGGTGCCACTCCGGATTTGCCGCGGCTGCGACCTGTACCCGATCGGAGCTGGCTGCGTCGCTGCTGTAGACGATTCCCGCTTCGGCATTTCCCGATTCCACAAACGTGAGCACCTGACGCACGTCGCTGGCGAACACCATTTTTTCAGACAGCGGCTCCCACAGCTGCAGATGTTCCAGCGTCTCTTTTGCATAGCGTCCGGCCGGGACACTGTCAGGCTGGCCCACCGCGATATGCTGCACAGCGCCGGCTTGCAAGTCCTCAAAGGAGGATACCGGCACTAAGCGATCCTTGCTGATGACGAGGACCAACTGATTTCGGGCAAAATCGATGCGGCTCTCTTTTTCGATCAATTGTTTCTCATCCAGCTTGTCCATATCTTTTTTGCCGGCTGAGAGGAAGAGATCAGAGGGTGCTCCCTGCTCGATCTGGGTAGCCAGCTTTCCGGAGCTGCCCAGGACATAGGTGACGGTTACGCCCGGATGGTTCTTTTCAAAGAGCGGTTTTAGCTCTTGCAAAGCATCGGTGAGGCTGGCTGCGGCCGAGACCATCAATTCCGCCTGGTCTTGAGCAGGGGGAGTGCCGGCCCCGGCAGACGGCGTGGACGACGGTGCCGACGGTGTCGACGGGGCGGAACAGCCGGCGAGTGCCAGGATGAACATGGCGAGCAAAAAGGAAAACAAATTCGTTTTGGTCAAAGAAATAGCCAAGAAACGCTCCCTCCAATCTTATATGTAGATATAACTAGTTATAATTGATTATAATTAGATTATAGGGAATTGATCCAAGAATCAATTGCGAAATGAAAAATGGTCCGATTTCGCATGAATCCGGGAGGCAGAATGCATGCAAGAGAACTCCTATACGACCGAAGAAATCGCCAAGCTGCTGAAAATCTCCAAATTGACGGTCTATGATCTCATCAAAAAAGGAGAACTCCCCGCTTATCGGGTGGGCAGACAAATGAGAGTGGACGCTTCTGATCTGGAAGCGTACAAGGCTCGTGCCAAGGGGGCGCACCGGGGGACTGCCGCAGCGTATTCGCCGGCGGCAATGCCCGTACAGGCAGCGACGTTAGTGCCAGTCTCCGCCGCCCGCAGCACACAGCGTCAATCAGTCATCATCAGCGGGCAGGATGTCAGTCTCGATCTGCTGGCGGATCACCTGGGCAAGCGGATGGACAGCGCCCGTCCGCTTCGCTCCTACGTGGGCAGCATCAACAGCCTCTGGGCGATGTACAGAGGCGAGGCCGACATCGTCAGCACGCATTTGTTTGACGGGGACACGGGCACGTATAACATCCCTTATGTCCGGCATATTCTGGTCGGCCATCGTTTTCTGGTGGTCCACCTGCTCTCTCGCTGGGCCGGTTTTTACGTGCAGCCGGGCAATCCTCTGGGACTTGCGGCGTGGGAGGATTTTCGCCGGCCCGGCGTCCGCATGGTCAACCGCGAAAAAGGCTCCGGTGCTCGCACTTTGGTCGAAGAGCAGTTCCGCCTGCATGGCATAAAAGGCGGTGATGTGGCCGGATACGGGCGGGAGGAGGGCAATCACCTCTCGGTGGCGGGGGCAATCGCTCGCGGCGAGGCGGATATCGGGGTCGGCATCGAAAAAGCGGCTCACCTCGTCGGAGTCGAATTCTTGCCGATGATCGAGGAGCGCTACGATCTCGTCTTGCTCAAGACGGGGGAAAACCGGGCGTGGATTGAGCAGGTGCTGAAGATCCTGCGTTCCCCCGAATTCCGCAATGACCTGTCCGCGCTCGGCGGCTACAACCTGACCGATACGGGAAAAGTGGTTTACGAAACCTGGTAAAGGGGCCCGTCCCTCTGCAGGAATCTACAAGGTTCTGCAAATTTCTACTAAGTCTTACCGTTCTTTGATACAATGGGAGAGAAAAATGCGAACGCTTGTCGCTCAGGCAGTTGGGGGCTGGCATGAAAGATTTGAAAAAAACAAGCTTGTTGATCTGTTTTGCTATTTTGGTTCCTTTCTTGTCCGTAGGCGTCGTCTTGAATTGGCCGGTGATCTCTTCCTGGATCTCCAGCTGGGACGAGCCCGCCGTGAGCAAGCCGGAAGCGGGGGTGGATCCGTTTTCATACGATCCGCCGCTCCCATCTCTGGTGAAAGACTTGCATCCGGTGTACAAGATACAGGCAGAATTACATACGTCAGAAGCGAAAATCAAAGGCAGTGTCACCGTCGAATTCGACAATCCGGGAACAGCGGATATCCGCCTTTACGTATACGATTATTTGTGGAGCCCGATGACGATCAAGTCGATCCGCTACGGGGAGCAGTCGCTGCCTTTTTCCAGGCGGATGGCGGTCGTTGGGCTCGACAATCCGTTTGGCGGGGAAAAACGGGGGACACTGACGATTCAGTTCGAGAATCCGGTTCCGCGCCGGGGAACTCGTTTTGGGGTGAAGGATGACATCTGGACCTTAACCACCTGGTATCCGATGCTCGGAGCCCAGGATCAGCGCGGGCAGTGGTACGAACCCCCGCAGCGCGTCGACTTTGGCGATCCCTTTGTCTACCATTACGGGGATTACGACATCTCTTTCGTCTCTCCCCAAGGCTACACCTGGGTGAGCACGGTCGGATTGGGCGAATCCAAAGCGGTGGAAGGAAACCGGCAGGTCGTCCATTACAACGGGAAGCGGCTGCTTAATTTTGCGCTCGTCGGCAGTCCGCTGTATCAGGTGGAGACCGTCACCTTCGCGCCCAACTTGACGGTCGACATCGCCTCGATTGACAAACGAAACATCGCCCGGATCAAAACCATCGCTGAGGCCGTCATCCCTGTGTACACGGAATGGTACGGGCCGCTTCCGTATCCGCGCGTGGCGATCGCCGAGACGAGCACGGGTACGACCTATGCGATGGAATACGCCAACATGGCCATTTTCAAAAGAGACATGCACGCAAACAGTATGATTGATCACTGGCTGCCGCACGAGATCGCCCATCTCTGGTGGTACAACAGCATTGCTACACTGGAGGCCCGCTATGGCTGGCTCGATGAGGGACTGGTGGAGCGGAGCGTCGTTCATTACAAGCTGGCGCGCCACGGACAGCAGCAGGCTGACAGTCTTCTCGCCGAGTACAGGCGGGACGTCGAGCGGCTGGCGGAGCGCTATCCGTACGGCAAGCTGGGCAAAGAGCTGCACCAGTTTGCGACGCAAGAGGAGTTCCATTGGACCTGGTATTCCCGCGGGGCGCTGCTGTATGAGAATTTGCGGCAAAAGATCGGTGACGACGCCTATAAGCGCTTCCTGCAGCGTGTGCAGCGTACGTATCACGGCAGCCTGATCGGACCGGAACATCTGGACCAGGCGCTGGGACAAGTCCTGCAAGGCAAAGCCCGCTATTTTACGACCAATCACGAGCAGATGAACAGGGAGGGATTTGCGCCGATTACGCTGATCCCGTATGTGACGACCGTGATCAACGGGGCCGGCTACTATCCGGAAATCCCTTCCCGCATCCTCGACCAGACGGTCTATCTGCCGCTCCGCGAAGTGGCGGAAAAGCTGGGCTACCGGGTTCATTGGTCCGCCGAAAAGAGTGCAATCGAGGTTAGCGGCTATGGCCGTACTTTTTGGCTCCAGGAGAGAAGCAACTATGCCGAGTCGGACGGGGGAAGAATCGATTTTGGCAAGCCGCTGCAGGAGGTCGAGGGCCGCACGCTGGCGCCGAGCAGCTTCTTCGAGCAGGTGCTGGGCAGCGAGCTGCATTGGGACGAGAAGAACCGTATCTTAAAACTGCAATTCCAACCGCAAAGGATAAAGGGGTAAGACTGGGATGAAAAACAATCTGATTCTCGTCGGCTTCATGGGGACGGGCAAAACGACAGTAGGAGCAGCATTAGCCGCAGAATTGGGCATGCGTCACCGGGATTTGGACGAGACCATAGTGAACCGGGCGGGATCGACCATCCCCGCGATCTTTGCAGAAAAAGGGGAGGCTTTTTTTCGCGATCTGGAGTCCGAGCTGCTTGCCGAACTCCTCGGGGAGGAAGGCCAAGTGCTGACGACGGGCGGTGGCGCCGTGCTCCGCAAGGAAAATGTGGCCTGCATGCTCGCAGGCGGGACGGTCATTGCCCTGTCGGCCGCGGAGGAGGAGCTGATCCGCAGGCTGGAGTCCGATCAGCAGCGCCCCCTGCTCGCCGGCGGCGTGGCGGAGCGCGTCAGGACGCTGCTGAAAGAGCGGAAGGATGCCTATTCCTTCGCGCCCGTCCAGGTGGATACGACCGGCAAAACAGTGGGGGAGATCGTCGCCGAAATCCGCCAGGCAGTGGTTGAAAAGGGCGGTTTCAGGGGAGACTAGGAGTGGAAACGCTCATCGATTCTCATACGGAGCGATCCGCGCGTGCGAAGGAGGGACGTGCGATGTCGTTTCAGGAATACCTCAAGTATCTGACGCGTCTGTTTGTGGACTACGTGGAAACACCCAAATCACAGCGGCGGCAAAACAAGTCTCCCCGTGAGTCCTGGTCTGCCCGCTGGTTCGGAGCCATTCCGATGTCGATCAAATTGCTCAGGCGCAAATAACACATCACGGATGCAGACGGAGGGAACCCATGGCGAGAGTAGCTGTAGAAGGAAATCTGACGCAGATCTCCCAGATGCTTCGGGACAATGGATACCAGGTAGTCGAGCTGGGAAACTGGCAAAATCCGGTCGATGCGGTCGTGATTACCGGACAGGACGTCAATGTCTTGAGTGATCAGAGCAAGACGATCACCGGCGCGCCTGTCATCAACGCAAACGGGATGACCGCACAGGAAGTGTTTCATGCTGTCCACGTCAGGCTGAGCCCGACCAGACATCACTAGCATGCCTGCATGCAGCTGCTGGCAAATCCGGTGGTAAGCGGTTCGGTGCTATAAAAAGCTCTCTGCGAACGAAATTGCGCGGAGAGCTTTTTCATTGTGAGGAAAAGCGAATGGTTCTTCAAGCAAGAAGCGTCATGTAATGGGCATATGGTCTTTTCTTGTGATCTGCCCTCCGAGTCTATTGGCTGTGAAATTTCCCCACTTTTTGCACATAGGCATACGGAAGAAAGCGAAGGCCTTCGTCCCAGACGCCCACATAGGGCTTGTGATGATTCCACACATGCAGGGAACCCACGGAAAAGGGCGAGAGCACCTCGGAGTGGTACAGCCGAACGGCCACCGTCATCTTGTCGGTATCCCGCTGCCACAGATCCTCCCAGGAAAGGCGGGGCGATTCCTCGGCCGCCCGGACCAGAGGTACAAACCAGCTAATGTCGTCAAACGGATGGGTCTCTTCAGAACGGACGATCCGGGTCGCGGTGAGCTGTTGTCCGGGAACAGCCAGATCCTGTTCCCGGAGCGAGCTCATGACCGGCTCCTCTGCCTGTGTCGTGCTGAGATAGCGCTCGCCGGTTTTGGCATCAATGACCTGCTTTCCATGTTGCGGGAGGCTGACCAGCCAGTGGGAGGCAAATCCGTCGTAGACAGGCTCGGCGGCTATCTCGCGCGGCGCGAAAGTGTCGTCAAACAGGATGTATTCGCCCAGCCCGTACTCCAGGAGGACAAATTGGGGCGGAGCGGCAGCAGTATCCGTAGGCATCACCTCGCCGATCACCATATACCCGACCTGTTTGGAACCGCGTGACAGGCTGATCAGCCACTGGTGCTGATTGGTTCCGAGTGTCTGCACCTCAATCTGAGCGTCGCGCCACTCTTTAAACTGCGGATCCTGCGCGACGATGGTATTTTTCCACTCACCGACTTGTGTCCGGAAGCGTTCATCCCATCCTGCCTCCTCGGCAGACGCAGAGGGCTGGATGGGAACAGCAAGCGCCATAGCGAAAAGAAACGCGAAAAGCGATCGGGCCATAGAGACTTTTCCGCTCAAAATGAAGCACCACCTTTTGATAAAACAGCTCTCTATGGTACCTATTGTAACCAGAGCGAGGAAAAAGATTTGTTGGTTATTGTCCCTCGCCGTTCGTATTTTCTCGCTGTGCTTTTACAATTTTCGCCGGGAGGGGAGCGCCATGGCGGAGGCGGGATCGGATTGCAGGTAAAAGAGCCCGCCGTTGATGAACTGGACGGCGATTCGCGGTTCGTATTGCCAGCGCATCTCGTCCATTCGACGCTGTTTTTCCTCCCCAGGGGTACTGGCTTTCCACTCGTCTAGCTGGATTTTTTCCTTCGGCGTTTCCTGAAAGCTGTTGGCCTGCAGGAAATCGAGAATTTTACCGCCCGATGAAAGATGCTCCTCCAGTGTGGGGAGCGGGGGCTCGTCCCTGGCCGCTCCCATCGGCGGGGGAGGTCCCCAGGCAGGAGGCTGGGGCTCTTCAACTGGCTTTGCCTCGCGCTGCCCCCTTGGCTGCTCTGCCTGCTGTCCCTGCGGCTGCTCTGCCTGCTGTCCCTGCGGCTGCTCTGCCTGCTGTCCCTGCGGCTGCTCTGCTTGCTGCCCCTGCGGCTTCTCCAACTGCAACTCCTGCTCCTCCGACATCTCCTCCGACCGCTCCGCCAGAGGGGACGCTTCGTGCTGTTCAGTAGATTCCCCGGCCTCGCGCGCCTCCAGCTCCCGGTAGTAGTCCTCCAGGATTTGCAGCTCTTCCTCCAGCCGCTGCCGGGCCTCTTCCGCCCAGCGCTGATCCTCTTGCGCCAGGATGCGATGAATTTCCGCTTCCATCATCGCAAATGCCTCCGGGATTGTCATGCGCCGGTCCAGGGTGTAGTGGTAGTCGGGGATGGCGGGAGCCAACGGACGCTCCAGCAAAAAGGGATAAAACTCCCGGACAAGCTGCGGCTGGTGTAAATTCACCCCGAAATGAAGGATCAAGTCACGCTTTTTGTCGCATATAAATGAGATCTTCCAGTTCACCCCGAGCCAGGGCACGAGCGGGGCCGAACGGCGCGAGAGGGGACGCGTCTGCCCTGGGGGCTGCGTCTCGTACATGCAGACAAAGCTGCCGTGCTTCCGCGTGGATTGGAATATTTGCTGAAGCCGGGCCGCTCCCAGATGGAGATGCTCCACTCTGCGGTCGCTCGGCATGCGATCCGGATGGAAACAAAACGTGAGGACCATCGGCTGATAGGGCAGGTTCATCTTCTCTACCCAGCTCCAGTAGAAGGGGCGGTTGCCGATGTCTTTGTCCACTTCGACCGGCAGTTTGACGGTCAGGAAATCGGGATGGGTTTCTACGATATGGGAGGAGAAGGCGGCCAGGTATTTTTCCACATACTCGCGCACTTGCATTTGGTTCATTGATCCGTCCCTCCTGTCACCCTCGGGTGTTTATTTGTCCGCTGCTTCCGGCAGGGGTGAGCGGGTCTGCTTCGCCATCCGCATCGCGCGGATCGCTTGCCCCATGTTGTCCAGCTTCAGGGCCATCTCCCGCTCGGAGCGGGAGTCCATGATGATGGAGATCAGATTCTCTTCGAGAGACTGCGACAAATGGAGCCGCTCGACGATGTCATCCAGCTCGCCGATCACCATCTCAAACAAATCGATTTTCTCATAGAGCAGCTGCAAGATATGCTCCTCGATCGTCCCGATAGTGGAGAGATTGTAGATGTGCACATCCCGCTGCTGGCCGAGGCGATGGACGCGGCCGATCCGCTGCTCGACCCGCATCGGATTCCAGGGCATGTCGTAATTGATCACGCGGTTGCAGAATTGCAGGTTGATCCCCTCGCCGCCCGCTTCCGTCGCGATCAGCACCTGGGCCCGGTTCTGGAACAGGTCGGTCATCCAGTCTTTTTTGCTGCGTTTGAATCCGCCGCGAAAAGGGACGGAGGTGATGCCGTGATCGTGCAGGTATTTCTGCAGGTAGTTCTGGGTCGCGCGATACTCGGTGAAGATAATGACCTTGTCGTCGATTTCCTTGATCAGCTCGACGGTTTTGGCCGCCTTGGAATGCGTCTCGATGCGCTTGATCATCTCTACCAGATCCATGATCACGGGGCGGACAGGAGAGTCCTCCGCGGCGCGCTGGTACATATTGTAGAGCGTGAGAAAAGCCGCTTCCCTGCTGGAGCAGACCTCCCGCTGCAGCGTGATCAGCGCGAGCGAGTTGTAACCGCCGGAGCCGGTCTGATACTGCTCCTTGACGAAGCGGGTGACACCCTCGTATAGAGCGGATTCTTCCGGCGAGAGCTCGATCGGGATCGACTGCACATGGCGGGCGGTGAAATGGACCCCGCCGTCGCTTCGCCGGTTGCGAATCATCACTTTTTCCAGTTCGCCCTTCAGCTGCTCGTTGTTTTTCGCCTGCCGCTTACCCTCCACATAGGTGGTGGCGAAATTGGAGGTATGTCCGAGATGGCCCGGCTTGAGCAGATTGATCAGATTGTACAGCTCGTCCATTTCATTCTGAATCGGCGTGGCCGTCAGGAGCAGACAGTATTTTTTGCGGATCTCCTTGACGAACTGGTAGTTGCGCGTTTTTTTGTTTTTCAGCTTGTGCGCCTCGTCGATAATCAGCATGTCGTAGTCGATATCCAGGACATGCCGTCTGTGCGGATCGCGTTTGGCCGTGTCGATGGAGGCGACGACGACATCGTACTGCCGCCACATGTATTCTTTTTTCTGGGCGACGGCCGGGATGCCGAATTTCTGATTCAATTCCTTGGTCCACTGGATAACCAGCGAGGCCGGCACCAGGATGAGAATTTTTTTGGCCAATCCGCGGATCATGTACTCTTTTAAGATCAATCCGGCTTCGATGGTTTTCCCCAGCCCGACCTCGTCGGCCAGGATGGCCCGGCCGCGCATCTCGTTTAAGACGCGCTCTGCGGTTTGCAGTTGGTGCGGATAGGGTTTGAGCGTGGGCAGATACTGCAGGCATTGCAGCTGGTCAAACTCGCGGATCGCCATCGCTTCCTCCGCTTCCAGCGTCAGCTGAAAAAGGTCCCATTTGTCCCAGGGACCGTCCTGTTTGAGCCGCTCCTGTAACAAATCCATCCAATCAGTCTCGAAGGAAACGGGAATGTTCGGCACAACATCACATCCAATTCATGTATTTCCCAATGTAATGGGTATACAAAATAAAAGAACGAACATTGCTTCTTTTTTATAAAAAATTTGTTAGTGATTTTGTAAGTTGAAAGGCAATTTGCATATTTTCAAGAGCCGACTCTCATGGTAGGATAGAGAGGAGTTCATTCCATTAGTATGGAATGGTAAGGAAAAGATTATGTATGACCCAGTATCCATCGCGAATGATAGTAGCAGGGAGAGACTGCCGAGCGGGGCAGCGCCGAAGGAGCAAGCCAGTCATGGTGAATCTCTCAGGCAAAAGTACCTCTACTGGACGCATCTCTGGAGAGAGCCCGGCTGCGGGCCACCAAAGGGGAAACTTGCTGGCGGAGCGACAGGCTCCCATGCAGCGAGGCAACTCTCAGGTACCAAGGACAGAGGAGGAGAAATGGGCGCCTTTCTTTTGGCGTTCCCATTTCTCTTGTTTTGTCCTTTTTTGTTGTATAAAAATCAGGAGGTGCCAGGTATGACGACATTGAAGCGCACGCCGCTGTTCCCGGTCTATGAAAAATACGGGGCGAAGACGATCGACTTCGGCGGCTGGGACTTGCCCGTGCAGTTTTCCGGAATCGGGCAGGAGCACGAGGCGGTGCGGACAAAGGCAGGATTGTTTGACGTATCCCACATGGGAGAAGTCGAGGTAAAGGGAGAGAAGGCTTTTCTCTACCTGCAGCAGATGACCACCAACGACCTGTCCAAACTGGAAGTGGGGCAAGCCCAGTACAGTGTCTTTTGCTACCCGGATGGCGGGACAGTGGACGATCTGCTCATCTACAAATACGCCGATGACCACTATCTGCTGGTGATCAACGCAGGCAATACAGACAAGGACTTTGCCTGGATGCAGGAGCACCTGATTGACGGCGTGCAGATCGAAAACATCTCCCCACAGACAGCGCAGCTGGCGATTCAGGGACCGCTCGCCGAATCGATCTTGCAAAAGCTGACCGATACCGATCTCTCCGCCATTGGCTTCTTCCGCTTTCAGCGCGATGTGCAGATTGACGGGATTTCCTGCCTCGTCTCCCGCACGGGCTATACAGGAGAAGACGGCTTTGAAATTTATCTCGATCACGACAAGGCGATCCAGCTGTGGGACAGACTGCTGGAGGTCGGCCAGGCGGACGGTCTGGTGCCGTGCGGACTGGGGGCTCGCGACACCCTCCGGTTTGAGGCGAAGCTGCCGCTCTACGGCCAAGAGCTGAGCCAGGATATTTCGCCAATCGAGGCGGGCATCGGCTTTGCGGTGAAGGTAGACAAAGACGTGCCGTTTATCGGCCAGGAGGCTTTGAAGGCGCAGAAGGAAAACGGCGCCCCGCGCAAGCTGGTCGGCATCGAAATGATCGACCGCGGCATTCCGCGCAGTCATTACCCGGTATTCATCGGGGACGAACAGATCGGGGAAGTCACCACCGGCACGCAGTCGCCCACGCTGAAGAAAAACGTGGGGCTGGCACTGATCAAAGCGGAGCATGCGGCGGTCGGCACAGAGCTGGACGTGGAAATCCGCGGCAAGAGACTCAAAGCGGTCATCGTGCCTACGCCGTTTTACAAGCGTCCCAAACAATAAATCGTTTTGACCAGATCCTATATACAAGGAGGACAACATTCGTGAAATACCGTTACCTGCCTCAAACCGACCAGGATAAACGCGAGATGTTGGACACCCTGGGCATCTCCCGGGTGGAAGAGTTGTTTGCTGATATTCCCGAAGAGGTTCGCTTCAAAGGCGCCCTGCAGATTCCAGAAGCGCTGTCCGAGCCGGAATTGGTCAAGTATTTTTCCGGCCTTGCGGGCAAAAACGCCAACTTCAGCACCCATGTCAACTTTTTGGGAGCCGGCGTCTACCAGCACCATATCCCCAGCGTCGTCAATCATATGCTGCTCCGCGGGGAGTTCTTTACCGCTTATACGCCGTATCAGCCGGAGATCAGCCAAGGCGAGCTGCAGGCGATTTTTGAGTTCCAGACCATGGTATGCGAAATGACCGGCATGGAAGTAGCCAACTCCTCCATGTACGACGGCGCTACCTCCCTGGCAGAAGCGGCGATGATGGCGGCCGGCCACACGGGCAAGAAAAAGGTGGTCGTCTCCCGCTCGGTGCATCCAGAAGCGCGAAATGTCCTCCAAACCTACGCGTACGGCCAAGGCGTGGAAGTGGTCGAAGTTGATATGGCCGGCAGCGTGACCGATACAGCCGCGCTGGATCAACTGGTCGACGAACAGACGGCAGCCGTTATCGTTCAATACCCGAACTTCCTCGGCCAAGTGGAAGACTTGACCGCGATCGAGCCCATTGTTCACGGAAAAGGAGCGCTTTTGGTTGTCTCGTCCAACCCGCTCTCGCTCGGCGTCCTGGAGGCACCTGGCAAGCTGGGTGCGGACATCGTGGTGGGTGACATGCAGCCATTCGGGATCTTCGCATCCTTCGGCGGACCGCACTGTGGATACTTTGCCACCACAGCCAAGCTGATGCGCAAAATGCCGGGCCGCATCGTCGGACAGACCAAGGACGAAGACGGCAAACGCGGCTTCGTTCTGACGCTGCAAGCACGCGAGCAGCACATCCGCCGCGAGAAGGCGACGTCCAACATCTGCTCCAACCAGGCTCTGCTGGCGCTTGCCGCCTCCATCGCCATGTCCTCCTACGGCAAACAAGGCGTGCAGGAGCTGGCTATGCTCAACCTGCAAAAAGCGCACTACGCCAAGCAAGCATTGGCGGCCAAAGGGTTTGAGATCGCAGGCAGCGCGCCTACCTTCAATGAGTTTGCCGTGAAATTGAACAAACCGGTAGCAGACGTAAACAAAGCCCTGCTGGCGAAAGGCATTATCGGCGGCTACGATCTGGGTCTGGACTATCCGGAATTTGCCGGCTACATGCTGCTGGCTGTAACCGAATTGAGAACCAAAGAAGAGATCGATACACTGGCGGAGGAATTGGAGGCGATCAACCGTGCATAACAACAAAGAAAAAGCACTGATCTTTGAACTTAGCAAGCCCGGTCGCGTAGGCTACAATCTTCCGGCGCTGGATGTGCCCGAAGTAAATATTGCGGAGCTGTTGCCAAAGCACCTGATTCGTGAGACACCTGCCGAACTGCCGGAAGTATCCGAGCTCCAGCTGGTGCGTCACTACACCGAGCTGTCCCGCAGAAACCACGGGATTGACAACGGTTTTTATCCGCTTGGCTCCTGCACGATGAAATACAACCCGAAAATCAACGAAGACGTCGCACGCTACGCGGGCTTCGCGCAGACGCACCCGTACCAGGCGGAAGAATCCGTCCAGGGCGCTCTGGAGCTGCTCTACAATCTACAGGAAGAACTGGCTGAAATCACCGGGATGGACGCCGTGACTCTGCAGCCGGCAGCAGGGGCTGCCGGCGAGTGGACCGGACTTCTGATGATTCGCAAATACCACGAGAGCCGCGGCGATCACGGCCGCACCAAGGTAATCGTGCCGAACTCCGCGCACGGAACCAACCCGGCCTCCGCAGCGGTAGCCGGACTGGACACGATCACGATTCCTTCCGACGAGCGCGGACTGGTCGACATCGAGGCGCTGCGCCAGGCGGTCGGACCGGATACCGCCGCTCTGATGCTGACCAACCCGAATACGCTGGGTCTGTTCGAAGAGGATATCGTCGAGATGGCCAAAATCGTCCACGATGCAGGCGGCCTGCTCTACTACGACGGAGCCAATGCCAACGCGATCCTGGGAATCGCGCGTCCGGGCGACATGGGCTTTGACGTCGTTCACCTCAATCTGCACAAGACGTTTACCGGCCCGCACGGCGGCGGCGGCCCTGGTGCAGGCCCAGTCGGGGTGAAAAAGATCCTGGAGCCGTTCATGCCTGCGCCGATCGTCGGAAAAAAAGCAGACGGCACCTACTATTGGGACAACGACCGTCCGCAATCCATCGGACGCGTCAAAGGCTACCACGGCAACTTCGGCATCCTCGTTCGCGCGTATGCCTACATCCGCTCCATGGGACCGGAAGGCCTCTTGCAGGTCTCGCAAAATGCGGTGCTGAGCGCCAACTACATGATGCGCAAACTGGCGAGCGCCTACGAGCTGCCGTATGACCGCGTCTGCAAGCATGAATTCGTCCTCTCCGGGGTGCGCCAGAAGAAGCTGGGCGTCCGCACGCTGGACATCGCGAAGCGCCTGCTCGACTTCGGCTACCATCCGCCGACGATCTACTTCCCGCTGATCGTCGATGAGTGCCTGATGATCGAACCGACGGAGACCGAGTCCAAGGAAACGCTGGATGAGTTTATCGACATCATGCTGCAAATCGCGCGTGAATGTGAAGAAAATCCGGAAATCGTCCAGGAAGCGCCGCACACCACTGTCGTCAGACGTCTGGATGAAGCGACTGCTGCACGCAAACCGGTTCTTCGCTATCAGCCGGAATAAGAGGGGAAAGCTGCCGAGTTTGTTCGGCAGCTTTTTTCTTCCTTGTGGTGAAATCGGGGCCGCGGCGAGAAGAAGCATGTTTCCCTGCTCCGCTCCGGGATCCGCCCCCAGGGAAGCGAATCGCCCCTCCGCTGGGCAGGGCTCCACAGTCGCTCCGCAGGGAAACACGCTTCTTCACAAACCGAGGCTCTCAAAAAGATGTAGAACGTCATTTCAAAAGGTGAATGGAAAGAGAAGTACTGGTAAAAGCAGACGGATGAGATCCAAGCCTATCAGGGATCTGCTATCCATCAGCTAGCTTCCTGGCCGTACAAAGTCAGGTGGAAGCAGCATATTCGGGGAAGAATCATGTTTCCCTGCGGGCGACTGTGAAGCCTGACTCAGCATAACAACGTTTGGCGGGAATCAGGGACGCAACCCTGGGATGACCTCGGAGCGACTCTGCTTTTGCGGACCCCCGCCAAACGTTGTGGAGCGGACAGTGAATCATCCCGGCAAGGCGGAGCCCGGAGCCAAGCAGGGAAACATGATTCTTCTCGCTACGGTCCCGTTGCGCGGACCTCAGCCGGGTCAGAGACCAACGGTCTGTGTTCTGCACCTAGGAAGCGGCACATCTGTTGCCCTAGGATCGTTCGGAGAAGTACAATGGAGTTTGGTGAGGAGGGGTAGCGAAGTGACAGAACAATGGCGATTTATCGTGACCGAGGGCATGTCCCCGGCAATGAATATGGCAGTGGATGAGGCCATCCTTCAGCTGCACAGCGAAGGGAAGACGCCTCCGACCGTCCGTTTTTATACCTGGAACCCGGCTACGCTGTCGATCGGGTACTTTCAAAAAGCAACCAAAGAGATCGACCTTGCGCTGGTGCAGGAAAAAGGAATCGGCTTCGTGCGGCGGGCGACGGGCGGACGAGCCGTCCTGCATGACCAGGAGTTGACCTACAGCGTCGTCGTCTCGGAGGAACATCCCAAAATGCCGTCCAGCGTGACCGAAGCCTACAAGGTGATCAGCATGGGGCTGCTGCACGGCTTTCAGAATCTGGGACTTGCGGCGGAGATGGTCTCGCTCGCATCCGAGGAAGAGAAAGAAAAGTACAGCTCCCCCGGTTCTTCCGCGTGCTTTGACTCGCCCTCCTGGCATGAGCTGGTGGTCGAGGGCAAGAAAGTGGCGGGAAGCGCGCAGACGCGGCAAAAGGGCGTCATTTTGCAGCACGGCTCCATCCTGCTTGACATGGATGTGGAGCTGTTGTTCTCGCTCTTGCAATTCTCTTCGGAAAGGCTCAAGGAGCGGATGATGGAGAGCTTCCGGCAAAAAGCGGTGACCATCAACCAGGTTAGCAGCCGCCCTGTTCAGCTTCCCGAGGCTATGGATGCTTTTCGCAGAGGGTTTGCGAGCGGACTGGGCGTGGAGTTGGTCGACAGCGAGCTGACGGCTGAGGAAAAGGCGCTGGCCGAGGAGCTGGCCGTTGGGCGGTACGCCACGGACGAGTGGAATTTTCGCCGCTGACGCCATCGCTTCGCATGAATGTCTATCAAAGAAAGAAGCTCTCTTGGCGGAAATGCAGCCGAGAGAGCTTCTTTGGTGTTCCTATAATCGATTCGGTCGTCAGGATCGGAGAAGGGCCCTAGACGGTTACGCTGCGGGTAATGCGTTCTTCAAACAACTGCTGCAGCTTTTGCACGACCGGCCCCACGCTTCCGCCGCCAACAGGCTGGCCGTCGATGGAGATGATGGGCATCACTTCTACAGTCGTTCCGGTGCCGAACACCTCGTCCGCCTGCATCATAAAATCAACCGTAAACGGCTCCTCATGCACGGTAAATCCATTCGCTTTGGCCAGTTCGATCACATCCAGCCGGGTGATTCCATTGAGAATCAGGTGATTGGCTGGATGGGTGTACAGTTCGTTGTCCTTGACCATGAAAAGATTGGCCGCGCTGCACTCTGTCACGGTGCCGTTGCGGTGCAGAATCGACTCCTGCGCTCCGGCTTCCTTGGCGTACTGCTTTACGAGAACGGCTCCCAGAAGGTTCAGGGTTTTGATGTCGCAGCGAAGCCAGCGGATATCTTCGATGACTTTTGCGGTCATACCTTTTTTCATATCGGCGAGCGGACGCTCTTTGCGGCGTACAAAGCCCATGATGACAGGACGAATGCCGCTCGGAATATCATGGACGCGCGGAGCGACACCGCGAGTCACCTGCAGATACAAGGTGGCGTCGTCTTCAGACGTGATGTTGTTTCGGGCCATCAGTTCATCGGCGATCCGAGACAGCTCCTCCGCAGTCCAGGGCATGTCCAGCTTGATTTCGCGAGCACTTCTCAACAGTCTCGTCAGATGTCCTTCCCACTGATACATCTTCCCTTTGTAGATGCGAACTACCTCGTAAATCCCATCTCCAAAATTGTAGCCGCGGTCTTCCGGATGTACGGAAAGCTGGTCAGCTTCCACCCATTTGCCATCCACGTAAAGCATGTAAATCCTCCTTCTCCGATTACACGAGTAGAATGTCTGATTTCGTTTGCGCTTGTCGCAAGCAAGCGTCCCACCCTCATCTCCGAACATCTGTCATGTCGAAGAGTGATGGTCTGCATCAACCTTAACAAATACGCGGTCAAGGGTCAATTTGAAAAATGGAAGCGGCGAAAACTTGTCTCGCGGACGGGGGAGATGCTGTCGGGAGCTGGCCATCCGTAGCTTTATTTGACGGACTATTCTGACTAGACGCTGCCGCTCATCCCCTTTCATAATGGGGGAAAGACCGGCGAAAAGGGGAGGTATGGCATGAGCAGAGGGAAGCGGACGCTGATTGGACTGACCATCGCATGCGGACTACTTGCGCTTTCACCTGGTTACGCAGCATTGGCGGCGGGTGAACAGGCGGATCCCGAGCGGTTGATGGAACATGTGGAAAAACTGGTTTCTTCACCGCGGGTGCCTGCGACAGAATCGGAATTTCAGGCCGTGGTCTATCTGGAGGAGTGGCTCCGCATCTACGGGTATGCCACCGTCCTCCAGCCATTTTCCTACTACGTCTACACGGAACCGACGGAGGCAGCGCTGCAGATCGGGGATCTGGCAAAAAGCGCGGAGACGATCCGAACGATCCCCGTTACATTTTCGCAAAACGGAGAAGCAACCGGTGAAATGATCGACGCCAGCGGTTGGAAGCCCGCTGACTACGCCTTAAAAGGCGCACAGGGCCATATTTTGCTGATCAGCGACGATACCGTGCCGACTGCGGAAAAAGTGCGTCACGCCGCGGCCGCGGGAGCCAAGGGAGTGATCTGGATCCAAACGCAATCAGCGGCGGGGTATAAGCCCTCCCTTCCAGGACCGCTGGATTTTGGGGTTCCCGTAGTGGCAGTTGCCCTAGAGGAGGGGCGCAAACTGGCGAAGCGCGTGCAGGCGGGAGAGCGGGCACAAGCCAGGATCAAAGTCACAGGTGCCTCGATGATGAAAAAGACGTCGTACAATCTTCGCACAGGGGAAATGCCCGCAGGAAGCAATCAAGCTGCTCACGGGAACTTGATCCTGGTGCTTGCCCACCATGACGCCGATGCGGCCGCCGCGGACAAAATCGGCGATGCAGCGGGGGCGGCGCTCCTTCTCGAAACAGCCCGTCTTTGGTCCCTGCATGCAGATAATAAAGCGGCGGACATTCGCTTCGTCTCGCTCGGCGCCGCTTCGGACGGGGATCGCGGCTTGGCAGAATTTTTGCAAACGCTGACCCCGGCCGAAAAACAGCGCGTCACAGCCGTCTTTTACTTGGATGGCCGAGTACGGGCTGCGGATCGCCCGCTAGCGGGGGCAGGGCTAGATGGCAGACTCCGCGCAGCCTTCAGCCATGCAGCGACGTATACAGACCTACTCAACCCCGCCGAGGAGAAAACGGCGAAGAGCGGCCACAGGAATCTCCCCGGCGAGCAGCTGGCTCTGGCAGCGGATGAAGTCTTGCGAATGCTCGAAGAGGTGGGAGAGCGCGGGAAGAATCCCTAACGGAGCCGGATTGGAAAAAAGAACATGGTTAAGCCCCGGAACGAATCAGGAATCCGGGGCTTTTTTCGCGTTGATTAGGGAACTTGTTTTGTTTTCCATAAAAAGGATAAGGCGAGAAACAGGCCGAAATACGTGACAGCGGTGGCGACAAGATAGGCGAGGCTTGCCCAGATGACCGACAGCAGCGAAAGGAGAATCACGCCGATTATCATGACGACCAGCAGGGCCGTCAGACGGATCTCATAGCGGACAGAGACGGGAGACGCTAGCGCGTACACCCACACAGCCAGCATTATGCCTGCGTGTCCCAGCATCGCGAACGCATGGATCCATTCCCCCTGGGGCAAAGCGGCCGACAGCACCGTCCTAAGTGGCAATGGCGATGAATGAATATCATGCCAGTACCCCAGAAAAAGGCCCTGAAGCAGCAACGACAAGAGAAGGAACAGAAAGCTGCCGAGCATGACGCCGGTTGCGATCGGCTGTACACGGGGTGCCCGGGAAGCGAGAGGCAGACAGATGACCAGAATCAGCAGAAAATGAAGGGAAAAGTAATACAGCGAATGAAGCAGCCATTGAAAATTTAGCTGATAGCCCAGAGAAGGGACGGCGATATGCGGCCGTTCGATGTAAGAGGCGGCGATCAGCAGAAAACCGATGATGAAGAAAAGCGACAAAGCCCGCAGAAGAAGCGGCCAGCCCCTTCCGATCAGGAAACAGGCCAGCGCGATCGGAATGAAAGCTACGATCCAGACCAAACCTTCTCCGGATAAGCGGCTGGCCGCCTCTCCGATCGTCGTCCCCGCATAGGCCAGAAGCAGCAGGTGGAGCAGCACCGAGAGGCCGGGGGCCGCTTTTTCCCCGAAACCGTAGGCCAGCAAATCGTGAAGGGAGCGAAATCCGAGATGGTGGCTGAGGACCAGAATCCGATAGCCTGCCCACCCGAAACCTATGCTGACAAGCAGAATGCCCAAGAAACCCCAAGAACCGAAATAGGCAAAAAAGCGAAGTCCGTCAGATCCTCCCAGATAGCTTCCACCCAAGGCTGCGGCTGCAAACAGAACGGCAATTCGCCAGGATCCTCTGTCCATCGATCATCATCCTTTATCCAACCTTGGTACAAGTGTATGAGCGGGTGGGGCTTGTTCAGAACCGAAGGAAATAAACAAACATATTTATTTTCTATGTATGATAAATGGGTTATACTGGATATAGAAGGAGCTTGCTGAACTTAAAATGAGGCTGCCGAAAGGGCGGGAGCGAAGACGGAACTGATCCATCTGGCCGATTGGCCGCTGCCCGTTTATGATGTGCGCGATGACGAATCCACGTATCCAGAGACGGTCCATCGGTTCATACAAAAAATCTCCGATGCGGATGCATTGCTGATCGCCTCTCCGGAATACCACGGGACTCTGACAGGCGCTTTGAAAAATGCGATCGACTTTCTCGCGGCCAGGCATCTGCGCGAAAAGCCCGTAGCGGTCATGGGGATTGCCGCTAGCAGCCTCGGAGCGGCCAATACAGTCAATACGCTTCATCTGATCATGCGAAACCTGCATGCCTGGGCTATTCCCAACAGCCCGAGCATTCCTAACTCCTCTCGCGCATTCGGCCCCGACGGCAAGCTGATCGACGCCCGCCTGCATGAGAGAGTGGAGCTGCTCGGCCAGCAATTGGTTCGGATGGTTCGCATGATCAAAGCGGAGAAGCAGTTGAACTAAGAGGTTTTCCTTGCATCCTGTCCCGAATCCACGGTATGATAGAACTACATGCTTTTTTTGGCCCTGATGAAATACCGTTTTGAAACGAGGGATACCAATGCCAACTCCCAGCATGGAAGACTATTTGGAACGCATCTACAGCTTAATTGAAGAAAAAGGTTACGCCCGTGTCTCCGATATCGCGGAAGCGTTGGAGGTACATCCCTCTTCGGTTACGAAAATGGTTCAAAAGCTGGATAAAGACAAATACCTTGTCTATGAAAAATACCGTGGACTCGTGCTGACGCCAAAGGGCAAGAAAATCGGCAAACGGCTCGTCGACCGCCACAGTCTTCTGGAGCAATTCATGCGGCTGATCGGCGTAGACGAGGAACATATTTATCAAGATGTCGAAGGAATCGAACATCACCTCAGCTGGGAATCGATCTCCTGCTTTGAATATCTGGTCCGTTATTTTCAGGAGGATCCGCAGCGCGTGGAGGACCTTCGCCGGATTCGGCTCGAGGAAGAACAAAAAGAAGAATAGGATGTCTCCAAAAACGCAGGCCTTCGGGCTTGCGTTTTTTGTCGTAATAGACTAGCTCTTCTACTATATTAGGAATAAGGGGGATCAGAGCAGAATCAGGAGGGGGTGGATGAGTGAAGGCAGATGCAGTGTTTGAAGGGGGCGGCGTCAAAGGCATCGCTTTTATCGGGGCGCTGGAGGTGATGGAGCGCCATGGCTTCGCCTGGCAGAGAATTGCCGGTACTTCTGCCGGGGCGATCGTCGCCGCTCTGGTCAGCGCCGGGTACAAAAGCAATGAGCTGCGTCCGATCTTCGAGAAGCTGGACTATCTTTTTTTTCTGGAGAGAAGGGGACTCGGACGATTGCCCATCGTCGGACCCTTGTTCGAGCTGGCCGTTCGCAAAGGCATCTATCGGACGGACCGGCTGGAGAAGTTCATTGACGAACTGCTGCGGAGGAAGGGCATTCGCACCTTCGGCGATCTGCCCAAGGACGCCTTGCGCATCATCGCTTCCGACATAACCGCGGGAAAAATGCTGGTCTTGCCGGATGACCTCGTCCACTTCGATTTGGATCCCGAACGTTTTTCCGTCGCGCGGGCGGTGCGCATGTCTTCCTCGATCCCGTTCTTTTTTCAACCGGCACGCCTGTACAGAGAAGAGGCACCCCACTTCATCGTCGACGGCGGCCTCTTGAGCAATTATCCCGTCTGGCTGTTTGATGTGCCGGGCATTCCCCGCTGGCCGACGATTGGTTTTCGACTCCACGACAACAAGGTTGATCGCGAAGCCTACCGAATTAGAGGGCTGTTTTCATTCACCCGCCAGCTCGTCGTCACGATGCTGGATGCCCATGATCGCCTGCATGTCGACCGGGCTCACGCAGTTCGAACCGTATTTGTGAATACCTTGGGCGTGCGAACGACGCAATTCCAGCTCTCGCCGGACATCCGGCGGCGTCTCTACGAATCAGGCGTACTGGCAGCGACGCATTTTCTGGAGCAATGGAATTTTGAACAGTACATCGAGGTTTTTCGCCGACAGCTGTCGCCCACAGAAAAAACAGGCCACCTGGTATAGGCAGCCTGTTTTCTTTTTACTGCGAAATATGATTATGAGGGTCATGGTCGCCGTCATTTTCCTTCGCTTTTCCTTTGTTTCCGTCAATCACCCGGAACGGATGGTTTTTCCGTGCCTGCTGTGCGCTTTTTTTATGCGGGGGGCGAGGAGCAGGCTTGGGCTTGGCTGCCCTCGGTTTGGAGGCGCCAGGCAAAAACTTGCCCGTCTGGAGGTAATTCCTCACCGCAAAGATGACCAGTGCAGACAGCCCGATGACCACCAGCGCGTTTAGCGGATTATTGAAAAACCAGCTTAAAAAGCCATAAGCAGCAAACAACAGGATGATCAGAATGATCGGGGATATACGGGGAAACATAGCGCCTCACCTCATCATTTTGAAAATGCCTTATCCTGCGGAAACCAACCCTTGCTCCTTGATCTCAAGATCGCGCTTGCGCATTTGTTCAAAGGCCGCGATGGCAACCTCGACTTGACTGTCGTCCGGTTCCCGCGTGGTGATTCTTTGCAGCCACAGACCCGGATATCCCAAGTAGCGCAGGACCGGAGTGTCCCGCAATTTATTGGTCCACTGGAGGAATTCATACGACACCCCAATGACGACCGGGAGGAGGACGATCCGTTGAACGACGCGGTCCCACAATGTTTCATACGTGAAGAGGGAGTAGATGACGACACCGATGATCACGGTGAAAATCAAAAAGCTGCTCCCGCAACGGTAATGCAGGGTGGAAAATTTTTGCACATTCTCTACGGTTAAGTCTACCCCGGATTCGTAGGCATTAATCACCTTGTGCTCCGCGCCGTGGTACTGAAAAAGCCTTTTGATCAAGGGGGCTTGGGCAATGGCCAAGATGTAGCCGAGGAGCAGGATCAGCTTGATGACACCTTCAGCCAGATTTTGGGCGATTCCATCCGGCACCCATTTTCCCAGGAGAAAATCGGCCAGGAACACCGGAATCAGCGTAAATACAAATTTTCCAAAGAGAAACGAAAGAATGCCTACGACAGCCACTCCAAAAATCATTTGCATCCGCGATGGTCCTGTCGAGACTTCCTCGTCTGATTCTGTGCTGTAACGGTCGGAGGCAAAGTTCAAGTGTTTGGCTCCGTTGGCGCTTGCTTCGATCAGCCCGACGATTCCGCGGATAAAGGGAATCTTTTTCAAGGCCCTGACCCATGGAAACTCTGTCCGGGGTGCTTCAAAGTATTCGATTTCTTGGCTTTTTCTGCGTATCGCTGTGACGGTTATTTGCTTACCGCCGAACATGACGCCTTCAATGACGGCTTGACCGCCGTAGCTGGGAACGTTTTGTTGCGCCAATCCTATCACCATCCTTACTTCATATTCTAACGGAAACGAAGCGTGCAGGCTACTGGCAGATCAAATCACCGGGCCATCCGCTCCAGCTGCTAGTGAAAGCGGCAGGCTTTGCACATACTAGGGACAGAGGTGATAGGTATGAGCACGACGAAAACGAGAGCCTTTTTGCGAAGAAGTCCTGCAGACGATCGAGAGGAAGCGCGGCCGGAGGAGTCTGTCAACGTCCGTCCCTTTTCCGCTTCCAGGATCGTGGAGTTGGCATTTTGGGGGACGATTTTTTGGGGAGTGTTCCGCCTGACGGCCCATTTCCTCAACTTTACGCCATATGGGGTAGGCGCGTTTGCCCGTCCTTTTCTCGGCGTCACGAATGAGGATACCTGGTCCGCGATTTTCCTCGGCGCCATTTTGCTGTTCTTTGAGAGCTTGCTCGCTATTTTTGTCTACTCCTTGCTGTTCCGCCGCACCCGCTTTTGGTGGAGCGGCCTCTTGTACGGACTGATGCTGCTGGTGGTTGCCGGTTTTTTCTTCCGCATCGGCAACTGGGATCAAGCGACCTTGAGCACGGAACTCTTCTGGTATCTTTCCTACGGCTTGTTTGTCGGGATGACCGTGACGCTGGAACAGTCGGATGAAGCCTGATGCTGTCAAGATCACGTCCCGTATGGTAAAATTACTCTCTAGTAAAATTGTTTTTACAAGAGAACCGGAAAGGCATAAGGGAGGTATGAAACATGTTGTCGATCCTGCTGTTAAATGGGCCCAATCTCAATCTGCTGGGCAAGCGGGAGCCGGAGGTTTACGGCCGTGAGACCCTGCAGGATGTGGTCAAGCGGCTGGAGAAGGTCATGCAGGAATGGGACGGACATCTGGAGCATTGCCAATCCAATCACGAGGGTGACCTGATCGATGCCATTCACCGGGCCAAGGGCGTACATAACGGCATTATCATCAATCCCGGAGCCTTCACCCATTACAGCTACGCCATACGGGACGCCTTGGCGGCTGTGGAAATTCCCACGATCGAGGTGCATATCTCCAATGTGCATAAACGGGAGGAGTTTCGCCACACGTCCGTGATCGCCCCTGTGGTGATCGGACAAATCGTCGGCCTGGGAATCGACGGGTATGAATGGGCCCTGCGGTCATTGGCCGCCAGAGTGCAAAGCAAATAAAAACGGCTCCTGAAGAAGAGGGAGCTGGCGAAGAAAGGGAGAGGAAAATGCAAAACCGCCTGAACAAATTGCGTGATGCCCTTGCGAATATCGGTGCCGATGCGCTGATTACGGAAAGAGACGTAAACCGCCGCTACCTGAGCGGTTTTACCGGATCGACAGGCTGGGTCATCGTGACGGAAAAAGATGCGTTTTTGGTTACAGACTTCCGCTACATCGATCAAGCTCAGGAACAATGCCCGGATTTTACTGTCGTCAACAACCAGCGCAAGGCGGTCGAAGCCATCGCCCAAGTGCTGAAGCAGGCTGGCGTCAAGCGGCTTGCTTTTGAGAGCAGCCTGTCCTACGGCTCCTATGCGGAGTGGAGCCAAGCCTTTGACGGCGTAGAGCTGGTTCCGACCAGCGGAGTTCTGGAAAAACTGCGGATGTATAAAGAGGCGTCCGAGGTAGAGATCGTTCGCAAAGCGGTAAAAATCGCCGATGATGCCTTCCAGCATATCCTCGGCTACATCAAGCCGGGTGTCAGCGAGAGCGACATCGCCCTGGAGCTTGAGTTTTTCATGCGGAGGCAAGGGGCCTCGGGCATAGGCTTTGACATCATCGTCGCATCCGGCCCGCGCGGAGCCCTGCCGCACGGACGCGCGAGCGAAAAGCTGATCCAGGCGGGCGAGCTGGTCACGCTCGATTTCGGTGCCCAGTTCCAGGGGTACAATTCCGATATTACGCGCACAGTAGCAGTAGGGGAGCCCAGCGCCAAGATGAAAGAAATCTACGACATCGTGCTCAAGGCGCAAATCGCCGGTGTGAATGCGCTCCGGCCGGGCATCACCGGAAAAGAAGCAGATGCCGTGACGCGCGACATCATTACGGCTGCCGGCTATGGCGACGCTTACGGACACAGCGCCGGCCACGGGCTCGGCATGGACGTGCATGAGCTGCCCAATTTGTCCACGGTCAGTCCGTTCGTCCTGGAGCCAGGCATGCTGGTGACGATGGAGCCGGGCATCTATGTGAGCGGGCTGGGCGGCGTCCGCATCGAAGACGATGTCCTTATTACGGAAGAGGGGCATGAGGTGTTGACCCAGTCGACGAAAGAGTTGCTCATTTTGCCCGTCTAATTTATACTATTTGTGTTATTTGTTGATTTGGGAGGACAAACATGATCTCTGTTAACGATTTTCGTACCGGCTTAACCATCGAAGTAGATGGCGATATTTACCAAGTATTGGAATTTCAACACGTAAAGCCAGGGAAGGGCGCGGCTTTTGTCCGTTCCAAACTGCGTAACCTGCGCAGCGGCAACGTGACCGAGATGACGTTCCGCGGCGGTGAAAAAGTAAATCCTGCCCGTATCGAAACCTCTACCATGCAATACCTGTATGCGAGCGGCGACGATCATACCTTCATGAACACGGAGACCTACGAGCAGCTGACTTTCACCAGCAAACAGATCGAGCGTGAGCTGAAGTTCCTGAAGGAAAACATGAACGTGCAAATCATGCAGTACAATGGCGAGACCCTCGGGGTTCAGCTGCCGAATACTGTGGAACTGACGGTTGTCGAGTGTGAGCCGGGTGTAAAAGGAGACACTGCCTCCAACGTTACGAAAAAAGCAACCCTGGAAACAGGTTTCGTGGTAAACGTACCGCTTTTCGTCGAACAAGGAGACAAACTGATCATCGATACACGTTCCGAAGCATACGTGTCCCGCGCATAACGAGAATCCTAAAAGCCCCCGCCGGCATCGCGCTTCGGGGGAAAGAAGAAAGCTGTACCTCATCGGGTACAGCTTTTTTTATAGCTGTCTTTTTCGTCCATCCCAAGCCGGTGTAACCCGTCAGCTCAGCGAAAGGCCAGTTCTCACCGTAGCCGGATCAGCGGCCGCCGAATAAATCCCACAGCTTTAGAACAAAGGCGGTAATCCCGGCGGCCATCAGCGGCCCGACCGGGATGCCTCGCAAAAAGACGATGCCGATGATGGAGCCGATGACCAGACCGACGATGATGGACGGCTCGGTCCGCAGCAGGTCGAGACCCTTGCCGTTCATCCACGTCGCAATCGCTCCGCCTGCCAGCGCCATCATTCCGATTGCCGTCGTAAACAGCGGCGTGATGTCCCGCCAGGAGATCTTTTCACTGGCAAACGGTACGAGCACGGAGATGGTCAGAAAGAGAAGGCCAAGCTCGAGGCCGCGCCTCTCGACGACAGGAAAGAGACGCTCCAATGAAGTCAATTTTAAGACAAGCAGGATGCTGGCTGCTGTAGCGATGATCGGCGATCGCCCGATAAGGCCTATGACGATCAGGATGACAAGCATGATTTCCCCAGATACCATTGTCATCAAAACCCCTGTCCACGTCCCTAGTCTTCTTCCACTTTATGAGACGAGGAGGGGGAGTATGCGTCTCTCCTTTACGATGGGGACCAGTTGGTAGCGGTCAATCTGGGCGCAAAAGGCGAGATCCGCCTGAAAATGGTGCTGGACCAATCTCTTACCCGTCGTCGTATGCGGCAACACCTCGGGCAGTCTGGCGGAGACATGCAGATAGCTGGCCCTGAGGGCTTCTCCGAGATCGCAAAGCTGGATCTGGGGCTGCCGGTTCTGGGCCAAATGGATCAAGAGCCCTGCCGCCAGTCCGTCTTCCAGGGCAAATTCCGAGCGAGTGCCGGCACAGTAGAGCGTGATGTCCAGGTGGCGTGCCAGCGCGTGCTGGATGCATGCGCTGGCATTGAGAAAACAGCCGATCAAAAGACAGGCGGCACGCTCCGCCTTTTGAATGGCGCGCGTCCCGTTGGTGGTGGTGAGAACCAGCTCGCTGCCCGGATGCGGGTGACTGGCGATCTGGGTGGGAGAGTTGTTGTAGTGGAAATCGGCAATCTTGCGGCAATGTCTCTCGCCGGCGAGGAAGTTCGCGTTCGTTCGGAGCGCCTGCGCCTGGCCGATCGTCTCGACGGGAATCACGGCTTCAAAGCCGGTACCCAGCGCCGTGACGATCGTGCTGGAGGCACGCAGCACATCGATGACGATCACGACGCGGTTGCCAATCTGTTCATGACGGATCTCCTCTACCGTGGGAACGACATCTATTCGCACGCCGCTGTCCTCCTCTCGGCAAACATCGCAGCCGTATCGCCTCTCAGCCCCCTCCGCAGCGTTTCGACAGCGAGAACATCCCCGCCGGCGATATTCCCCAGATTGACGTCCGTTCCCAAGGTCTTGATCAGGGCCACCTGCTGTTCCTTTTGGGGGGCCTCCCAGATGAGCCGGGCCGCATTTTTGCCGGCGGCTTGATGGATGTCCCGCAAATAGCGCTCCTCCACTTTTCCCCGCGCGTCAAACACCCCTACGTTTCCGCTCTCGCGGGCCTCGACGATGACATAACTGGCACCCGCCGCCAGATCAGCCTCCAGGGTTTGGAGCAAGTCCTCTTGCTCCGCGCGGAAATCGGCTGCTTTTTTTCCAAATTCCGAGTAGACGACGAGATCGGCATCAACAGCGGTGGCGATGGCCCTTTTGCGGAGCTCCGGTGAGAGAGGAAATGTGCCGTCAGAAATCTCCACGGCGTTAAAGCCGATGGACTTGACTTGCTTCAAGTATTCCTCCAGGGAGGAGTGGCGGAGGGCGATTTCAAACAGCGTGCCGCCCGGCATGATGTGCAGATTCCACGCTTTGGCCTCTTCCACCTTTTGCTGCAGGAATTTATGAGGGTACAAGGCCGAGGTGCCGAAGCCCAGTTTGTATATATCGATAAAGGGTGCGGCCAGCTCCATCAGATCGCAGAAAGCGGCGCGGCCCAGGCCTTTGTCGATTACCATGGTTAGTCCGGTTGCTCGCGGCTTTTCTTGCCTGCTTTGGGACGGGTCGGTCCACGCTGCAGGCCAGAAGGGAAGATCTCGGTTAAACATGGCAGTTTCCTCTTTTCTTCTAGGCGTTTGCTTTAGTCTATGTGCGGTTTTGCCAGGAAGTGAGCCATCGCCCTGTAGGCAAGTGCCCAGCTTGAGTGATGAATCGGTGGAGGACGGGCATAGAGTAAAGGGAGAGGAGGGCATGAGCGATGTGGGAAAAGGCGATTCTCGGGATGGCGGCGCTCAGAATGATGTCGGGGAGCATTGAGGTGCTGGCTGCCCTGTTCATTTTAAAGGTAAACCAGGTGGAAAAGGCGCTCTTGATCAACTCGGGGCTGGCGATTGTGGGTCCGCTGGTACTGCTGACCACGACGACGATCGGTTTGATCGGCATGTCGGACCGGATCAGCTTTGCCAAAATCATGTGGATTTTCCTCGGGATTGTCTGTATTTTCGTCGGTGTTCGAAAATGATGGCTACGCCAAAACGTAAGTAACCACCCCAAAACTCGGGAAGAATAGCAGGAGTAAACGAACAGGGGAGGGTTCCGCGTGCTGGAACAGTTGGCAAATCGTATTTCGTATCTGCGAGGCTTGGCCGATGGCATGGACGTCAATCAAGGAAGCAATGAAGGCAAGATCCTGGCCGAAGTGATCGAGATTATGGACGATATGTACGGCCAGTTCCGGGAGCTTCACGCCAGAATCGAGGAAACCGAGGATTACGTCGAGGCGATCGACGACGATCTGGATGATGTGGAATTGTACCTCTTTGGCGATGAAGATGATCTGTACGCAATCGTGGATGACTGCGACGATGACACAGCCATCCTGCTCGATGACGACTACCCGGAACAGGACGATGAGGATGCGGCAGTTTATGAGCTCGATTCGGAAGATGATCAAGTTATCGCATCGTACGAAATCGAGTGTCCATCCTGCCATGAAATTCTTTACTTCCCGGAGGGGGAGGACGAAGAAGGGGATCGCCACTACGTTTTCGAGCAGATGCCTCAAGAGAGAGGGCACGAAGCGATCAACCCGACCTAACAGGGGGATGCCCAGTCGACTCGCAGTTCAGCAATTGTTCAGCAAGTAAATAGTAAACGCCGCAACCTGGCTGTGTTGGCACTCTCTTCGGTTTTTGGCCGAAGTGCGCCAAGACAGAGCCGGGTTTTTTGCTGTTTTCCGGGGCTGTTTTCCGAGGCCTGAGGGAAGCAGCGCAGGGAAACACACTTCTTCGCCCCCACAGCAGTTTTAGGCATAATACTCGTCCAGCGGCGCATAGGATGGAGGTAAGTCAACGTGGACAAAGACGTACAACCACTGACCACGAGGGGGGATATGCCGTGAAAGAGATTATGGCGATTTTGCCGGCGACCATCCGCAACATTCTGACTGCATTACCCTCCGCCGTCAGAGAGCATTTGGAGGAAATACGCCTACGGCAGAATCAGCCGCTGGAAATAAGGTATGGACAGCAATCGAGCTACGTTACACAGGCGGGGTTATTGACGGCCAACGCCAGACAGGGCTGGTCCTTTCCGGAAGAGCAGGCGGTCAAACTGCTCAGCCTGATCAGCCAGCACTCGCTGTACACCCTGGAGGAGGAGTTGAAGCGCGGCTACATCACCGTCCAGGGAGGCCATCGCATCGGGATTGCCGGCAAGGTCGTGCTGGAGAGGGGCGAGGTCAAAGGAATCCGGGACGTGACCAGCTTCAACATCCGGATCGCCCGGGAGAAAAAAGGAGCGGCGCTCAAGGTATTGCCCTATCTCTACGAGGACGGCCGCATCCACAATACGCTGATCATCTCTCCTCCCCAATGCGGCAAAACGACGCTGCTCCGCGATATCGCCCGCTGCATCAGCTACGGGAACGAATGGTCTTCCAGCCGAAAGGTGGGGATCGTGGACGAGCGTTCTGAGCTGGCCGGATGCCTGAACGGTGTGCCGCAGCGCGATGTGGGGCCGCGCACCGACGTGCTCGATGCCTGCCCGAAGGCGGCAGGAATGATGATGATGATCAGGTCGATGTCGCCCGATGTGCTGATTGTGGACGAGGTAGGCAGGCCGGAAGACGGCGAGGCTGTATGGGAAGCCATCCACGCCGGAGTGTCCGTCATCTGCTCGGCTCACGGGGCGGAGGTCGCAGAAGTGGCACGCCGTCCGGCTCTCGGCAAATTGATGCAAAACGGGGTGTTCAGCCGCTACCTGGTGCTGAATCGTTCCCGCGGCGTCGGAACCATCCAAGGCATCTACGACCAGAATCTCCGGTCCGTACAGAGGGAGGAAGCGGCATGGTCAAGCTGATAGGCGCGGTGCTGATCCTCTTTTCCGCCTCCATGGTCGGGTGGCAGATCGGGCGGTATTACGCCTCTCGTCCCGTTCAGCTGCGAGCGCTATTGGTCGGCCTGCAGATGTTGGAGACCGAGATCGTCTACGGCTTGACGCCGCTGCAGCGCGCCCTCCATAAGGTGGGCAACCGCCTGCCGGAAGAAATCGGCCGCATGTTCCAGACAGCGTCGGACAGTCTGAGAGATGAACGGGCTCCCAGCGTGGAAGAAGCGCTTCGGCTCGCGATCGAAACGCACTGGTCGCAGACCGCGCTGCGGAAGCAAGAACGGGATGTCTTGATCAGTCTGGGACAGGTGCTCGGCTCCTCCGACCGAACGGACCAAGAGAAGCATTTGCGACTGGCTGTCACCCATTTGCGCGGTCTGGAAGAAGAAGCGCGCGCAGAACAAAGCAGGTACGAAAAGATGTACAAAAGCCTCGGTTTCCTGTGCGGTCTGTTGGTCGTCATCCTGATGTTCTAAAGGCGAGGTGTTCACTGTGGATTTTGATTTGACACCTGTTTTTCAGATCGGAGCGGTGGGGTTCATCACAGCCATTCTGCACACGGTTCTGAAGCAGGCTGGCAAGGAGGACATAGCACACTGGGCGACCCTGGTGGGATTTATCATCGTCCTGTACATGGTTTCCCATTTTGTGGCCGACCTGTTTTCTGAGGTAAAACGCGTCTTCCTGTTCAATTAAGGAGGGGGAGACGATTGGAGATCGTACAAATTGTCGGACTGGGACTTGTGGCTACGATTCTCGCGCTGGTCATCAAGGAACAAAAACCGATGTTCGCCTACCTGCTGGCCGTCGCGAGCGGCGTTGTCATCTTCTACTTCCTGATCGGAAAGATCGCCGAAGTGATTCGGATTTTGGAGAGGCTGGCGGTGCAAGCCGACCTCAATCTGGTCTTTTTGGAGACGATCCTGAAAATCATCGGAATCGCCTATATCGCCGAATTTGGGGCGCAGATGACCAGAGACGCCGGACAAGGAGCCATCGCTTCCAAGATTGAACTGGCGGGAAAAGTATTGATCCTGGTCATGGCGGTTCCGATTATTCAAATCATTATCGAAACGGTCATTGACCTGTTGCCGGCTTAGGCGGAGGAGGGGTGTAAATGACTCGGGCGGGCTGGTCGCTTTTCCTCTTTCTTTTCCTTTCATTTCTGCCATTATCGTCGCTGACAGCTGCCGAGGCCACCGCTTCGCCGCCGATGGAGAGCTTGATCAAGCAGCAGGTGGACGATCTGCATGTGGACAGGGTGGAAAAATTCTGGGTGGACCTTCAACGGGAATACAAAGGCTATCTGCCCGACATCCAATCCCAAGGCTTTCTGCAGCTTATCATGCAGCAGGGGGAATTCAGCCTCACCGGATTTCTCAAGGGCATGGGCAAATACGTCTTTCATGAAATCCTGACCAATGGAAAGCTGCTCAGCTCGATTATCATCATCACGGTCTTCGCCATGATCCTGGAGACGATGCAAAACGCCTTCGAGCGAAACACGGTGACCACCGTCGCCTACTCCATTGCCTACCTGGTGCTGATGGTGCTGGCGATCAACAGCTTCCACGTGGCGATCAACTACGCGAGAGACGCGATTGCCGATATGTCCGACTTTATGCTGGCGATGATTCCGCTGGTGATCGCTCTGCTCGCCTCCGTGGGCAATCTGGCGTCCGCGACGATGTTTCACCCCTTGATTATCTTTCTGATCAACACCAGCGGAATCCTGATCTCCTACATCATTTTTCCCCTGCTGTTTCTGTCCGCGATGCTCTCCATCGCGAGCCTGTTCTCGGAGAGATACCAGGTGACGCAGCTGGCTACGCTGCTCAGAAATATCGCCATGGGGGCGCTGGGCTCTTTTCTGACGATTTTCCTCGCGATCATCTCGATTCAGGGGGCGACATCGGCGGTGACGGACGGCGTGACGCTGCGGACGGCCAAGTACATCACGGGCAATTTCATCCCGATTGTCGGCCGGATGTTTTCGGACGCGGCGGACACGGTTCTGAACGCCTCGCTGCTGGTCAAAAACGCGGTGGGACTGGCAGGCGTCCTGATCCTGCTCCTGCTCTGCGCGTTTCCGGCGTTGAAGATCCTCATTCTGGCGATGATCTACAATCTCTCCTCGGCAGCGCTGCAGCCGCTCGGCAACAGTCCGATTATCGCGGCTTTGGGGGCAATCGGGAAAAATCTGCTGTTTGTCTTCGCCGCTCTGGCGACGGTCGGACTGATGTTTTTCCTGGCCATCACCATCATTATTGCGGCGGGCAATATCTCGATGATGGTGCGGTAGGTGACGACATGAGTTGGCTGACACTTTGGCTGAAAAAAATCATTCTCTTGGTGCTTTTGGCCGCATTTCTCGACCTGATTCTGCCCAATACGAGCCTGCAGCGCTACGTCAAGATGGTCATGGGCCTGATTATCCTGATGACGATCATTTCGCCGGTATTTGCCCTGTTCCAGCTCTCCCAGGATGATTTGGCCCTGAAGCTGGACCGCTATCAGCAGGAGATGAATCGGCCCTCCGATACGGAGTGGAGGCGGATGGCGGAAAGACTGGCAGGACAGCAGGACAAACAGATCAGCGCCTACGTGGAAAGTCAGGTGGAGGCAGCGGTGCGAACCCAGCTCAAGCAGGATTTCGGGGTAGAGGCAGCGGACGTAAAAGTGGCTATCGGCGGCCAGGGAGCGGACGAGGCCGTTCTGAAGCGGATCGAAGTGTCCATCCGCTCTCCTGATCAAGCGGATTCGGGCGGGACGATCAGTCCGATCCAGCCGATCGCACCCGTCCACATCGAGGTGGGCGGCGCTGTAGCGGGAGAGCAGCAGGAGGATGTCCCGGCTTCCGCACAGAGCAGTGACGCGGATACAAGAAAGATGGCCAGGGAACTGGCGGCAGAGTGGGGACTGACAGAAGATCAGGTGATCGTGACGAAAGAGAGCGGCGGCTTTGAATAGCGCTGAGCAGGAGCTGTCCAAGCGAGGTGACCGAGGGTGTTGGGAAAGCTGAAACAGTTGCTTGAGAGCAATGGGGATAAAAAGAAGATGAAGCCGATTCACTACTTTATTGTCATCGCGGGGATCGGAATGGCGATCATGATTCTGACCGACTTTTTAAGCGTCGGGCGGGACCAGCCGCAGGGGTTTGGGCTCGGCAGCAATGAGGCGACCGGGCCGCCTGCAGGAGAGCAAACCGTGCCTGCGCTGGGAGGAGCTAGTCCTCCCGACCTGATCCGGGAGTACGAGAACATGTATGAGACCCAGCTAAAAGAGATCCTGACCAGCGTCGTCGGGGTGGGGGATGTGGAGGTGATGGTCAATCTGGATTCGACGCCCGAGCTGGTCGTGGAGAAAAACCGCAACATCCGCTCCTCGACCAACCAGGAGACGGACAAGGATCGTGCCACGCGAAACCAGAATGACCAGTCCCGCGATGAGCAGGTGGTCGTCGTACAGGGCGGCAAGCAGGACCAGCCCGTCGTCCTGAAAACCCTGAAGCCCAAGGTGCGAGGGGTCCTCGTCGTCGCCAAAGGGGCGGAAAACATTCAGGTGAAAGCGTGGATTACCGAAGCCGTCCAGAAAGTGCTGGATGTGCCTGCCTATAAAATTTCGATATTACCCAAAAAAGGTTAGGAGGTCGTGAAACATGATGCTTCGAAAGCAAACAGTGTGGTTGTTGACAATGCTCGCCGTGATGGTGGTCCTCTCCGGTTACTACCTCGTCAAGGGGCCGGAGAACCAAGTTCCCGCTCTGGGACAGGATCAGCTTCAGCTGGAGGACGGCTCGCTTTCTCAGGTGATCGTCGAAAGCAAAGAGACCGATATGCCAGCTCCCGATGCGGCAGCCGTGGAAGGCAAAGGCACCGAATCCGCCGGGCAAGAGCAGGAACCTGCCGCCAAGGAGACCGCGACGCTCACGGATACGCCGAGCGAGATCTTTACGGGATACAAAATGAAGCGGGAAGCCCAGACCCAGCAGCAAAAGGATGAGCAGCTGAGCATTATGGGCAGTCCGGATGCGACGCCGCAGGCTGTCGCGGAAGCAAAAGCGAAGTACGAGGAGCTCTCCAATCTGGAAAGCGCCACGATGGCAGCGGAAGAAATGCTGAAAGCCAGCGGGTACAAGGATGCCGTAATCTTCACGCAAAATGACAAAGTGACGGTCATCGTCCAAAAGGGCGAAGGCAGCTACGAGGAAGCCGTCAACATCATCTCCAATGTAAAACAGCACCTGAATGTGCCTGCAAACAATATCACCGTACAGTTCAAGGCATCTTGATCAGGTACTAAAGGGCACGGATAACGGGCATGCTGGTAAGGGTTTCCCCTCGTTTTTCACTGGAAATGAGGGGAAATCCTTTCTTGACGTTGCGGTGGTGACAAGCTACGATGAGTCTATGACCTCGTTACATACCGGTTATACGCCCTGGTAATCTTTCGACATGAAGGAGTGCTTAGTTGTGTTTAAAATTCATGAAATCCGTGAAATGATTAAGTTGATTGATCAGTCATCCATCGACGAGTTCAAACTGGAGATGGATGGAGCCAAATTAACCATGAAAAAGACGGGTACCGAGACTGTAGCTGTCACGCAGGCGGCAGCGCCGGCAGTCATCGCCGCACCCGTGGTACCGGCGGCCGCACCTGCTGCCGCGGCGCCTGTTGTTGAAGCGCCTGCCGTTCAGGCAGAAGCGCCAAAGGCTGCTCCTGTTGCAGTCGAGACAGACGAAAACCTGCACAAAATCGTGTCCCCGATGGTGGGAACCTTCTATCGCTGCCCAGAGCCGGGCAAGCCTGCCTACGTGCAGCCGGGCGACAAGGTGACCGCAAACAAAGTCGTCTGCATCGTCGAAGCGATGAAGCTGTTCAACGAGATCGAAGCCGAAGTAAACGGCGAGATCGTGAAAGTGCTGGTGGAAGACGGTCAGCTGGTAGAATACGGCCAGCCGCTGTTTTTGGTGAAGCCGGAATAAGGTGGGGGAGAGCGTAATGTTTCAAAAGGTATTGATTGCCAACCGGGGCGAAATCGCTGTGCGAGTCATTCGCGCTTGCCGCGAGCTGGGCATCCGTACAGTAGCTGTGTACTCCGAAGCGGACCGCGAAGCGCTTCATGTCAAAATGGCGGATGAAGCATACTGCATCGGGCCGACCGCCTCGAAGGAGAGCTATCTGAACATAGCCAACATCATGAGCGTGGCGACCAAAGTGGGCGCTGACGCAATCCATCCCGGCTACGGGTTCCTGGCAGAAAACGCAGACTTTGCCGAGATTTGCGCTGCCTGCAATATCACGTTCATCGGACCGGATCCGGAAGCGATCATCAAAATGGGCGACAAATCGACCGCCAAGGAAACGATGAAGGCGGCCGGCGTGCCTACCGTTCCCGGCACAGACGGGCTGGTGGAAGAGATCGCCGATGCGATCAAGACCGCAAATGAAATCGGCTATCCCGTCATGGTCAAAGCGACAGCTGGCGGCGGCGGCCGCGGCATGCGCGTAGCCGTCAATGACGAAGACCTGGAAAAGGCGATTCGCCAGGCGCAGAGCGAAGCCAAGACCGCATTCGGCAATCCCGGCGTCTACCTGGAGAAATTCGTAGAAGGGCCGCGCCATGTGGAGATCCAGATCATGGCTGACAAGCATGGAAATGTCGTCTACCTGGGCGAGCGCGACTGTTCGATTCAGCGCCGCCACCAAAAGCTGATCGAGGAAGCTCCCTCTCCGGCGCTCAGCGAAGAGCTGCGCAAAGAGATGGGTGAAGCCGCTGTCGCCGCAGCCAAGGCTGTGAACTACCACGGTGCAGGCACCGTTGAATTTTTGCTCGACAAGCACGGAAAGTTCTACTTTATGGAGATGAATACCCGGATTCAGGTGGAGCATCCCGTCACAGAGCTGGTGACCGGTTTTGACCTGATCAAGGAGCAGTTGACTGTCGCCGCAGGTTTGCCGCTCTCCTTTACGCAGGAAGAGATTCAGCTCGACGGCTGGGCGATTGAATGCCGGATCAATGCGGAAAACCCGGCTAAAAACTTTATGCCGTCACCGGGCAAAATTTCTACCTACCTGCCTCCGGGCGGATTTGGCGTGAGGGTGGACAGCGCTGCTTACACAGGCTACGTCATCCCGCCGTACTACGATTCGATGATCGCCAAGCTGATCGTCTGGGGCCAAGACCGCGATGAAGCGATTGCGCGCATGAAGCGGGCATTGGGCGAATTCGTCGTGGAAGGCATCAATACGACCATCCCGTTCCATCTGAAAGTCCTGGATCACGAGGTGTTCGTAAGCGGTCATTTTGACACCAAATTCCTGGAGACGTATGACCTGCGTCTGGGTGAATCGGAGGGCTAAGCCCATTTGTAAAAGTGGCAGCCGCTTGTTATAATGGGATACAAATCCATAGGGAGGTGCGAAACGTGGAAGAGTTTACACCGGATCTAGAGAGAACGGAGCTTGGCAAGGTACAGATCGCTCCCGAAGTCCTGGAAGTGATCGCCGGCATGGCTGCCTCTGAGGTTGAGGGCGTAGCCCATATGAGCGGCGGTTTCGTAGGTGAGATTGCAGAACGGCTCGGCCGTAAAAATATCGCTCGCGGCGTACGTGTGGAAGTGGGTTCCCGCGAAGCGGCAGTAGATGTATCGATCATCGTCAAATACGGACACCGAATCCCGGATGTCGCGCGAAATATTCAAGATAGTGTGCGAAATGCCATCGAGAGCATGACCGGCCTGTCGGTGGTGGAAGTGAACGTACATATTGTGGATGTTGAGCTGAAGAGCGAAGAAAAGGCGCCGGCAGTTGTGGAAGATTTCCATCGCGTGCGCTAGTCTGAGCACGACTGGATGCCCCCTATGCCTCAGGGGGCATTTTTCCTCATCATAGAGAAAAACAGCATCCTGGTTAGTCAGCGCCAAAGGAGAGATGCCTGTGAATTTGTTTGACCGCTTTATCCTGACGTTGTACAGCTTTGCCCTCATCGTCCTCTCGCTGGCTGTCATCGGCGCTTCGAGCGGATTGATCCCTTCCGCATACATACGCCCGTACCTGGAGCAGCTCCTCGGGCCTTTCAATCTGGCATACCTGATTACGGCCGTGATCTTCCTGATTGTCAGCTTGCGATTCTTCTTCAGCTCCTTCCGCACCTCCAAAAAAGCCAAGACGGAAAAAGGCATTCGCCAGCGCAGCGATCTGGGCGAAGTCAACATCACACTGCAGACGATCCAGACGATCGCAGAGCGTGCGGCGCGAAGAGTAAAGGGTGTGCGCGACCTGAAAACCGTGGTGCGTGCACTGGAGAGCGGCAATACGATTACGGTTCGCGTCTCGGTGGACGGTGAGACGCCGCTGCCGGAGATGACCCAGAATCTGCAGGCCAATATCAAAGAACAGGTGGAGAGCATTGCCGGCGTGGTGATCTCCGAGGTGGTCGTGGTGGTAACGGAAGTGGCCTCGCAAGAGAATTACACGGCTCGCAAACGAGTGGAATAGTAGGTGAAAGCCATGATATGGGAGTTGTTGTGGGAACACAAGGGGAAACTACTGGGTGTAGCCGCCGGACTTTTTTTCGGCATCATCTACCTCTTCGTCGGTTTTTGGGATACACTGGTGTTTGTCGTCTTTGTCAGCACCGGCTATTACATCGGACGCAAGCTGGATCACAAAGAGGACTTGCGGGAAATTCTCGATCGCATCCTGCCTGGAAAATTTCGTTGAAGGGGAGCAGGACCCCAATTCATTGAGTAGGTGAACGCATGAAACGGAGAACAGCACGAGAAAAAGCAGTGCAATGCCTGTTCCAGATCGACATGTCTAAAGTAGAGATGGAAGATGCATTGGCGCTGGTCATGGAAGACAGCGATGAGGACGCGGGGTTTCTCCGCCATCTGGTGCAGGGGACCTTGGAGCGTCTTTCGGAAATTGACGCCGAGATCGAAAAATATTTGCGCGGCTGGAAATTGGAGCGGATTGCCAATGTAGACCGGGCCATCCTCCGCCTGGCGTTTTTTGAGATCATGTTTGAAGAGGAGATTCCCGATAAAGTGGTGTTGAACGAGGCGATTGAGATCGCCAAGCTGTTTAGCGACGAACAATCGTACCGGTACATAAACGGCGTATTGTCCAGCTATTTGAAAGCGCGCGCGACCGCAAACGCGTAAAAGATGGGTGAATACAACATGAAGGTAATGTTGGGAATCGATACGAGCAATTACCGGACATCGTTGTGCCTGGCAACGGAAGACGGCCGGATTGTGGCAGAAGCGAAGCGCCTTCTTCGGGTAAAAGAAGGCAAGCGGGGCCTGCAGCAATCAGAAGCCGTCTTTCAGCATGTGATGAACCTGCCGGAGCTCAGCGACCAGATGGGGTGGACCGAGTACGACATCGCCGGTGTCTGTGCGAGCGAGAAGCCGCGTCCGGTGGAGGGGTCGTACATGCCGGTCTTCAAGGTCGGCGAAGGTTTGGCCAAATCGCTCTCCGCCTACATGAAGGTTCCCTGCTTTTTGACGACTCATCAGGAGGGACATATCGCGGCCGGGGAATACACGGCGGACAGACGGCCGGAAGCGGCTCGGTTTCTCGCCGTTCACCTGTCGGGCGGGACGAGTGAACTGCTCCTCTGTGAGCGGACCGAAGACGGCTACCGGATCGAAAAAGCCGGGGGCACCCTGGACCTCCACGCCGGGCAGCTGGTCGACCGGATCGGCGTGGCATTGGGCATGTCTTTTCCGGCGGGGCCGCAGCTGGAGGAGCTGGCCAGAGAATCTGGGGGAGAGTTTCGCGTCGCTTCATCGGTAAAGGGGCTTCAATTCAGTTTTTCGGGACCGGAGGCTGCCCTGCTGCGGGCAATTGAAACAAAAGAAGCTTCAGCAGCCGAGATTGCCCGCGCGACGGAGCAATGCATCGCCAGCACCCTGGAAAAGGTGCTGCGCCGGGCCGTGGAGGAGGGCCTGCCTCGCGAGATCCTGATCGTCGGCGGAGTAGCCGCCAATCAGTACATACGGGAGCGGCTCATCAAACGGCTGGAGCATCCGGCTGTCAAGGCCAGCTTATATTTTTGCGATCCTGTTTACTCAGGGGACAACGCTTACGGCGTGGCTATGCTCGGGTGGAAAAAGCTAAAGACGAACATTAAATGATTTCTCCCTCTTAAAAATTCGCCTTTACACATTCTCTTTGAATCGGTACACTTAGAGAAGGGATTCAAAAGAAGGAGGGCTTTCCGCCATGGCAGCTACGATTTTATACGGTACAGAAATCGCGAAGGACATCCGCGAACAACTGGCCAGTGAAGTGGAAGAACTGAAGCGCAAGGGAATTGTGCCTGGTTTGACGGTTATTTTGGTGGGAGAAGATCCCGCGTCGCACTCCTATGTGAGAGGAAAAGCGCGCGGTTGTGAAGAGGTGGGCATTCGTTCGGAAATTTTGCTTCGGGATGCCTCGATCAGCGAGGAAGAACTGCTGCAAATGATCGAAGAGCTTAATGAAAATCCGAACGTTCACGGCATTTTGGTTCAATTGCCGCTCCCCTCCCACATCTCGGAAAAGGCCGTGATCGGGGCGATTCGTTCGGAAAAAGACGTAGACGGTTTTCATCCTGTCAATGTCGGCAATATGATGATCGGCTATGATGCTCTGCTGCCTTGCACGGCACATGGCGTCGTGGAGATGATCAGGAAGACGGGGACGCCGATGGAAGGGAAGCATGCCGTCGTGATCGGCCGCAGCAATATCGTCGGCAAACCGGTCTCCTATCTTTTGCAGCGGGAAAATGCCACGGTGACCATGTGCCATTCCCGCACGGTCAATCTGCGCCACTACACCCGGCAGGCGGATATTCTGATCGTAGCGGCTGGCCGGGCCCATATGATCGGCAGCGAGGATGTCAAGCCGGGCGCGGTCGTCATCGACGTCGGTGTCAACCGCATCGAGTCCGGCAAGCTGGTGGGGGATGTTCGTTTCGATGAGGTCAAAGAGGTAGCCAGCTATCTCACCCCTGTACCGGGCGGAGTCGGTCCGATGACCATCACGATGCTGCTGAAGAATACGATCGAAGCGGCAAAAAATCTCGCGGCCCGCTAGAATCGTTTCACGGTCTCAACCATTACGAAACACTACGGGAGGTACGCATGACGAATCGGCAGATTTTTTCAGTCAGCGACCTGAACCGATGCATCAAACAGGTGCTGGAACAGGAACCGCGCATGCAAGATCTCTGGGTGCGCGGAGAAATATCCAACTATACGCACCATTCCAGCGGCCACATGTACTTCACCCTGAAGGACAGCCAGTCCCGGATCAAGGTGGTCATGTTCGCAGGATACAACCGTTTTCTTCGCTTTCTCCCCAAGGATGGAACCAAGGTGATCGTGCGCGGTTCCATTTCCGCGTATGAGCGGGACGGCGCCTACCAGCTCTATGCGCGGGAAATGCAGCCGGATGGGATCGGCTCGCTCTATTTGGCGTTTGAGCAGCTGAAAGCAAAGCTGGCGGCGGAAGGCCTGTTTGCGCCCGAGCGAAAGCGGCCGCTGCCGCAGTTCCCGAAGCGGGTGGGGGTCGTGACCTCCCCGACGGGGGCTGCCATCCGGGATATCTGCACCACCATTCGGCGCAGATATCCCCAAGCGGAAATCGTCCTGTCCCCGGCTGTCGTCCAGGGGACGGAAGCGCCTGCCTCGATTGTATCGGCGATCCGCATTCTGAACAGTCAGCCGGACATCGACGTGATGATCGTCGGCCGGGGCGGCGGCTCCATCGAGGAGCTGTGGGCATTTAATGAGGAGCAGGTAGCCCGTGCGATCGCTGCCTCGCCGATTCCGGTCATCTCCGCCGTCGGGCATGAGACGGATGTGACGATTGCCGACTTTGTCGCTGATGTTCGGGCGGCGACCCCGACCGCCGCGGCCGAATTGGCCGTCCCCCATTACCTGGAATGGGTGGAGCGGGTGAGAGTGCTGGAGACGCGGATGACCCGGGCGCTTGTCGGCCGGGTCCAAGCGGAGCGCAAACGGCTAACCGGATTTGTCCAATCCTACGCCATGCGCAGACCGAGACGGCGGCTCGAGGAAGCCGAGCAGCGGCTGGACGAGCTGTCCCTTCGCATGAAGCAAGCGATATGGCAGGTCATGAGAAGACGCACGGAACAGTATCAGCATCTCGCAGGCAGGATCAGGCGGTATCGGCTCACGGACCAGCTGGAGCGCCGCAGGCAGGCAGTCCAGGTGAGCCGCAAACGTCTGGACGAGAGGATGAGGGAGCGGCTGTACAAGAGCAAAATGGCGTTCGCCTCCTCCGTCGCCCAATTGGATGCGCTGAGTCCGCTCAAAGTGATGCAGCGCGGCTTTTCCCTCGTCTACGATGCTTCCGGTCAATTGGCCAAATCCGTGGAGCAAATTGCCCCAGGTGAGGAAGTCGTGATACGATTAACAGATGGCAGCGCCAGCGCGCACGTGGAACAGATATACCGGGAGGAGAAGCGAGATGGCACGAAAAAAGACTGAGCAGGAAGCGGACATCCAATTTGAAGAAGCGATGAAGCGGTTGGAAGAGGTCGTGCATCGCCTGGAGGAGGGGGAGGTTTCGCTGGAGGAATCTATCCAGCTCTACCAGGAGGGCGTCACTCTTTCCCGCATCTGCGGCCAAAAGCTGGACGCGATCGAAGCCAAGATCACCCAATTGATCGAAGAGGACGGGCAGTTCAAGCAGAAGCCGTTTCGCGTGGAGGGAGAAGCTTAAGATGTCGCCAACCCTTCATTCCTACTTGGAAGAAAAAACGCTCTACATAGAAAAACACCTGCAGGGCCTCTTGGAGCGGGAGGGCGTGCCCGGCTCCCTGTATGAGTCGATGGCGTACTCGCTGATGGCAGGGGGCAAGCGCTTGCGGCCGATGCTGGTCCTCGCCGTTCTGGAAGCGCTGGACAAGCCGCTTGAGAGAGGCATACCCTACGCAGCCGCCCTGGAAATGATCCATACCTATTCGCTGATTCACGATGATCTGCCGGCCATGGACGATGATGACCTGCGGCGCGGAAAGCCGACGAACCACAAGGTGTACGGCGAGGCGACCGCGATATTGGCTGGCGATGCTTTGCTGACGCGCGCATTCGGGCTGATCGCGGAGGCGTATTCCAATCATCCGGAGGTAAAGCCGGAAACCGTCGTCAGCCTGATTGCCGAGCTCGCCAAGCGGGCTGGTGCGAGAGGCATGGTAGGCGGACAGATGGCCGACATCGAAGGGGAGGGCAAACAGCTCTCGCTGGAGGAGCTGGAGTACATCCATCGGCATAAGACTGGAGATCTTTTGATTGCAGCATTGATCGGAGGCGGCTATTTGGCGGAAGCGACCGAGAGCCAGATGGCGGCGCTCGCCCGGTACGGCCGGATGATCGGACTTGCCTTTCAGATCCAGGATGACATCCTCAACGTAGAAGGAGACGCGGTCCAACTGGGAAAAGCAGTAGGGAGCGACGCCGATCGGAAAAAGGCAACGTATCCTTCCCTGCTCGGCATGGACGAGTCAAAGCAGCGGCTGCTTCAGCTCGTCTCCGACGCCAAAGGGGTCTTGCGGGACGTCGGTTTGGGGAATTCGGCCCTGATACCGCTGGCCGATTACGTCATCGAACGCAAAAAATAAAAGCTGCGGTAAAACAATACCGTGACGGGAGCCCAATGTTCGATTGGGCTCTCTATTTGTTTCGCGGAGAATGATGTGTATGATAAGGTTCGCATGATCTGGAAAGGGAAGGTGCCAGATGTCCAGTTTGTGGGAGATCAAAGAGACAGCGCAGGATATAGCCGAAGCCATCACGGCAGCGATCGGGATCGAAGTTTGAGATCATCGATGACCAACTGATCATCGTCGCAGGGTGGTCTTTAATTACAGCTATCACGGCACCGTGGATGAAGCTTTCATCACGTTAAAAGACGGCATCGCGGGGAGCCGCAGCGGAAACATCGGCCCCCAGGTGGATTGATCATGGTCGCGATGACGTATGGCGGGATATTGGAGACAACCAAAATTCTGGAGAGCATTGTGCGCGCAATCCTAAAGCTGGTGAAGACGACCGGCCACTTGATATCGACGACGGTGGGCACCAGTGTCGTGACAAATCTCCTGGCCTGCGGCGCTTTCATGTTCGCCACTCTAGGGGTTCACTCGCTGAGCTACGCACCTTTTGCCTTTTTCTGCTTTGCCAGCCCAATCATCGCCATCATTTACGGCCATTTTGGATGGAAAATCACGTATGTGGAGAAAACAGAAAGAACGCTGGGTGAGTCTGCCCATCAGGAGATGAAGCTAGAATCCGTTTGATTCTTAGCATGGTGCTTTTTGCAGACAAAATCATACGGTTTTCCATAAGGAGAAAGGAGCTGTCCCACACGTCTGAGATGACTGCGGGGCAGCTTCTTTTTATGTCAACCTGCACCTTTTTGCCAGGGAGTCACCTCCCCCGCAGATCGCTGGGGAGCTGATCCCGAATCAGATGAAAGTGGAGTTTTTACCAAGAAACCGTTATAATGAAGCAAGCTACAAGAAGCAGGTATCCGTATCAATTGGATTGCAGCATATTCAACAGACGGAGTACGAGTGGAAAGTGAGGAATCACAATGCTGCTTACGAGCATCAATCATCCTCAAGACCTGAAGAAATGCTCAATGCCGGAACTGTATGCGCTGGCAGAGGAGATCCGACAGTTCCTTGTGGAAAACTTGTCCAAAACGGGCGGTCATCTGGCACCGAATCTGGGTGTCGTGGAATTGACCCTCGCTTTGCATTATGTGTTTAACAGCCCTGAAGACAAGCTGATTTGGGACGTAGGACATCAAGCCTATGTACATAAAATTCTGACGGGCCGCCGCCATATGTTCCCGACCTTGCGCCAGTACAAAGGCTTGTGCGGTTTCCCGAAAATGTCTGAAAGCGAGCATGACGTATGGGAGACAGGCCATAGCAGCACCTCCTTGTCGGCCGCGATGGGGATGGCCGCCGCCCGCGACCTGAAAAAGGGGAAAAACCATGTCGTGGCCATCATTGGCGACGGGGCGTTGACAGGCGGCATGGCTTTGGAAGCGTTGAACCACATCGGTCACGAGGACAAGGACGTGATCGTGGTGCTCAATGACAATGAGATGTCGATCGCACCGAACGTAGGGGCGCTGCATAATTACCTCGGCAAGCTGCGCTCGACGACCAACTACCGCCGCGCCAAGGAAGAGCTGGAGCATCTGCTGAAGTCCATCCCTGCAGTGGGAGGCAAGCTGGCTCATCTGGCGGAGCGCTTTAAGGACAGCATGAAGTATTTGCTGGTTTCCGGCATCCTGTTTGAAGAGCTCGGCTTTACGTACATCGGTCCGATCGACGGGCACAACCTGGAGCTGATGCTGGACACGCTGAAGACAGCCAAGCAGACAAAGGGCCCAGTCCTGATCCACGCGATCACCAAAAAGGGAAAAGGCTATGCGCCGGCCGAGGCAGACTCGGTCAAATGGCACGGCATCGGCACGTACAAAATCGAGTCAGGAGACACGCCAAAATCCTCGCCGACGTACACCTCTGTTTTTGCCGACACGATGATCAAGCTGGCAGAAGAGGACGAGCGCATCGTAGCGATTACCCCGGCCATGCCGGCTGGATCGGGCCTCCTAAAATTTGGAGAGCGCTTTCCGGACCGCCTGTTCGACGTCGGGATCGCCGAGCAGCATGCCTGTACCTTTGCCGCCGGTTTGGCCACGCAAGGTCTGAAACCAGTCTATGCGGTGTACTCCACGTTTTTGCAGCGGGCATACGATCAGCTGATCCACGATGTTGCCCGGCAAAAGCTGAATGTCATCTTTGCGGTTGACCGCGCGGGACTCGTGGGCGCTGATGGCGAGACGCACCAAGGCGTCTACGATATCGCCTATATGCGTGCCATCCCAAACATGGTCATCATGGCGCCCAAGGATGAAAACGAACTACGCCACATGATGAAAACGGCAGTCGATTACGAGGATGGCCCCATTTCCTTCCGCTATCCGCGCCTAAGCGTCCGCGGCGTAAAGCTGGACGACGAGCTGGCGCCGCTTGCGATCGGCAAATCGGAAATCGTCAGGGAAGGCAGAGACGTGGCGATCCTCTCTTTTGGCCATGTCTTCGAAATCGCTGAGCAGGCTGTCGAGCTGCTGGCCCGCGAAGGGATTCACCCGATGCTGGTCAATGCGCGGTTCTGCAAGCCGCTGGACGTCGAGCTCTTGTCCCGCTTGGCACAGGAAGGCTACGATCTGGTCACCGTCGAGGAAGGTTCGGTGACAGGCGGCTTTGGCAGCGCGGTGATGGAGTTTTTGGCCGAAGCAGGCTATTACGATATCCGCGTGCAGTCTGTAGGCATCCCGGATTACTTCGTGGAGCACGGCAGCGTGAAAGAACAACGGCAGGAAGTCGGGCTTACGGCTGAGCAAATCGCTGTGCGTGTACGTTCGTTTTTGCCAGTGACGAAGGGCGTTGTGGAGGCATGAAAAAAGAACGGCTGGACGTTCTCCTCGTAGAGCGGGGATTGTATGAAACCAGAGAAAAAGCGAAAGCGGCCGTCATGGCGGGCCTGGTGCAGGTCGCAGGGGAACGCTGCGACAAACCGGGTACCAAATTCGGCGAAGACGTGGCCATCACGGTCAAAGGCGAGCTTCACCCTTACGTCAGCCGAGGCGGCCTCAAGCTGGAAAAGGCGTTGCGCGTCTTTTCCCTCGATCTGGACGGCAAGGTGATGATGGACATCGGTTCCTCGACAGGCGGCTTTACCGACTGCGCCCTGCAAAACGGGGCGCGCAAGGTGTACGCCATCGATGTCGGCTACAATCAGCTGGCCTGGTCGCTGCGCAAAGATGAACGCGTGGTCGTGATGGAGCGGACCAACTTCCGTCACATGGACCCGGACAGCTTTACAGACGAGCGGCCGGATGCGGCTACGATCGACGTCTCGTTTATTTCCCTGAAGCTGATTCTCCCGGTCTTGTACCGCTTCCTGCAGCCGGATGGCGACGTGATTGCGCTGGTGAAGCCGCAATTCGAGGCCGGCAAGGAAAACGTCGGGAAAAACGGGATTGTCCGCGATCCGCGCATTCACGAATCAGTCCTGATCGACATAGGACTCTTTGCCAAAGAGCTCGGCTTTTCCCTGGAAGGGCTGTCCTACTCGCCGATCACGGGAGGGGAAGGAAACATCGAGTTCCTGCTTCACGCAAAAAAGGCAGATGGAGGCTTCACTTCGGAGCAATGGCCAGAGCAGGTGAGCGAGATTGTCAGTCAGGCTCACGAGGAATTGAAGTGAAAACTGGGACAAAAAGCCTCGAATCTACGTGTCGAGGCTTTTTTTCTCATGCGATCAGGCTTTCTTCATGCATAAAAAGATGTATACTTGAATAATAAAGGATTTCCAACCAACGAGTTTGGGGGGGGCCATGTGAAAACGATAGGAATCGTAGGAAATAAAGGAAAACCGGAAGCGCGAATCGTCGCCAGAGAACTGGTCTATCTGTTGGAAGACAGAGGGGCCAGAGTTCTTCTGGACGAACAGATGGCCTCCTATGTAGACCGGGGAGATATCGGCACCAGCCTGGAGGAGATCGGCTCGGCAGCACAGCTTTTATGCGTATTGGGCGGTGACGGGACGCTGCTGGGCATTGCGCGCCGCCTGGCGGGGTGCTCCGTGCCGATCCTGGGGATCAATCTCGGCACCTTGGGCTTTCTTTCAGAAGCAGACCCGGATGATTTGCCGCACGCTGTAGACAAGCTGCTTTCCGGCCAATACTATCTGGAAGAGCGCACCATGCTGGATGCCGAACTGGTGCGCAACCAGAAGACACTCGCCCGCTACACGGCGATGAATGACATCGGGATTGCCAAAGGCTCGTTTTGCCGCATCATTCAATGCGCGGTCTATCTCGATGATAACTATGTGGCGACCTTCAGCGGTGACGGCGTCATCGTGTCCAGTCCGACCGGCTCGACCGCCTATTCGCTGTCGGCGGGCGGACCGATCGTAGCACCCAATGTAGAGATGCTGCTCTTGACCCCGGTAGCGCCTCATTCGTTGACGGCGCGGCCGATGGTGCTGTCCCCCCATCAAACGATCCGCATCGAGGTGGATGCGGTCCACCACGAGATGGGGCTGTCGATTGACGGCCAGTTTGGGTGCAGGCTGGAGGGCGGCGACCAGATTTTCATCCGCAAATCGCCGTTTGTGACACCGCTGATCAAATGGAAAAAAGGCGCCTTTTTTGAGACGATACGAACCAAATTACAAGGGGAATGGGAGTAATCGCATGAGCAAAGGACAACGACATATCCGGATTCGTGAAATTATCGGCAGTCATGAAGTGGAGACACAGGATGAACTGGTCGAGCGTCTGCGGGCAGCAGGCTTTAACGTGACGCAGGCGACCGTTTCCCGTGATATCAAGGAACTCCATTTGGTGAAAGTTCCGCTTCCCGACGGCCGGTACAAGTATTCAGTTCCTGTCGAACAAAAATTCAATCCAATTCAAAAGCTCCGGCGCATGCTGGTTGACTCGTTTGTAAGCATGGACCACGCCGACCATTTTATCCTGCTGAAGACCCTCTCCGGACATGCCAATGCGGTTGCGGAGCTGATCGACAATCTTCCCTGGGAAGAGATCATGGGTACGATCAGCGGCGATAATACGATCCTGATTATCTGCCGCTCCAAGGAAAACTCCGAAGAAGTAACCAAACGCCTCAGGGAAATGCTGTAAAGAGTGGGGGGATTGTATGCTACTGGAGCTTTCCATCCGCAATTTTGCGATTATCAAATCCGTCACGATCTCCTTTCAAAAAGGATTGAACATCTTGACGGGAGAAACGGGAGCAGGGAAATCGATCATCATCGATGCGCTGGGGCTCCTCCTGGGAGGCCGGGCTTCCTCGGACCTGGTCCGCTATGGGGAGTCGCGGGCCGAAGTGGAGGGGCTGTTTGAGCTGCCGCCCGGCCATCCGGCTTTTTCCGTCTGTGAGAGCTTCGGCGTACAGGCGGAGCAGGACGGGACGCTGCTCGTTCGGCGCGACATATCCAGTCAGGGAAAAAGCATCATCCGCATCAACGGCCAGCTGGTCACTCTGGCCATCCTGAGGGAATTGGGGCCGTGGCTGGTCACGGTGCACGGGCAGCATGACACGCATATGCTGATGCAAACCGACAAGCATATCCACTGGCTCGACTCGTACGGAGAGAGCCGCTTGGGTTCGGCCAAGCAAGAGTACGCCCAGTTGTACGCCAGCTACTCCAAGACCCGGCAGGATTTGGAGCGGATGTCTCGCAATGAGCGCGAGTTGGTCCAGCGGATCGATCTCTTGCAATATCAGCTGAATGAGATCGAAGCGGCTTCCCTGACGCCGGGCGAGGACGAAAAGCTCAGCCTGCAGCGCAAAAAGTGGATCAACATCGAGAAAATTTTCAGCGGCATCCAGGACGCCTACCGCTCGCTTCACGGGGACCAGCGCGGCCTGGATTGGCTGGGACATGCCATGAGCGAGCTGGAGCGGATCTCTTCTTATGAGGAGCAACTGCTGCCGGTGCTGGAGAATGTACAGAGCGCCTACTACCAGATCGAGGATGCCGTGCATCAGCTGCGGCAGCTGTCCGAGCGGCTGGATTTTGAGCCGGAACAATTGCAGGAAGTGGAGCGCAGGCTGGATCTGATTCAGAGCTTAAAACGGAAATACGGCAAAAATGTGGACGAGATCCTCGAATATGCGGCGACCATCCAGGATGAGCTGGATGAGATGCACCATTATGACGATCGTTTGCAGCAGCTGGAAAAAAGGCTGGCAGAACTGGCTGCAGATCTGGCGGTGGAAGCCGCCGAGCTGTCGATGATTCGCAAGAGCTGTGCGGAACAGCTGGCGGCGGAGATCGAGCAGCAGCTGCGGGAGCTTCATATGGAAAGAGCCCGCTTTGCCATCGACGTGCGGCAAGTGCCGGATGAGAACGGGGTCGACATCGAAGGAACCACCTGGCGAGTGGACGCCAACGGCATCGATACCGTCGAGTTCCTGATCTCGCCGAATCCGGGCGAGCCGCTGAGACCGCTGGCCAAGATTGCCTCGGGCGGCGAACTGTCCCGCGTCATGCTGGCGATCAAAACGATCCTGGCAGGTACGGACCAGGTCCAGACGATGATCTTCGATGAAGTGGACACCGGAGTGAGCGGCCGAGCCGCCCAGGCCATCGCGGAGAAGCTGGCCAGAGTGGCCCAGCAGCGCCAGGTCCTGTGCATCACCCACTTGCCGCAAGTGGCTTCCCTGGCTGATGCCCACTACCTCATCCAAAAAGAGATGAGCGAGCATGAGACGATGACCGTGGTCCACCGCTTGACGGACGAAGAGAGGGTCATCGAGCTGGCCCGCATGCTGGGCGGGGCACAGGTCACCGCCAAAACCGAAGAGCACGCGCGGGAAATGATCCTGCTGGGACGGCAGCGAAAAGCCGTTCCCTAGAGAAGCTGAGCGGCGTCACGCAAAGAGCTGTCACTTGATGTGGCAGCTTTTTTTCCTGCACCCGTGATACATTTTCCTAACATAATCCGAAACAGCGGAGGCAATAGTATAACTACACAAGGTGGAGGTGTTTCCGTAGGTGTAGGTAGGGAACGGTAGGAGTGATTGCTGGTGAACCGTCACAACAGAAGAAAATGGATGGGAAGTCTCCTTCTCCTGATCACGGCTTTTGTCGTGAGTTCCACCCCGTTCCACGACTTGTCTTCTTTTCCCCACGAATTACGCCTGATGGAAGGCTCCCTGAAGCAACTGCGTGTATCGATGCCTCTCATGGGAACGCTCGTCAACAGCAACCCGGATATCCTGAATGTCAATGGGACAGAGGCAAGGGAGGTTTCTGTTGATCTCAGCAAGCCTGTGTCGGTCGAACCGAAAAAGGCGGGAGAGGCCAATCTGCAGGTGAAATGGCGCAATATCCCGCTGAAAGCGGTCAAGGTAAACGTGCTGCCTGATTTGCGCGTGATCCCGGGCGGACAGTCCATCGGGGTCAAATTGCAGACGGCGGGTGTGCTTGTCGTTGGTCACCATCTGGTTGACACAGGAAAAGAAAAAGTCTCCCCCGGGGAACAAGCGGGTGTCCATGTCGGTGATAGTATTGTCAAAATGAACGACATGTACATCAATGACATGAACGATGTAAAAAAGATGGTGCGCGAAGCCAGTGAAAAACAGACAGCATTGCAGCTCCTGGTGGTCCGAGGCAAAGAAAAGCTGAATCTGACCCTGCGACCCGCCAAAGACAAAAAGGACGAGGAGTATCGGATGGGCCTGTACATTCGGGATTCGGCAGCAGGTGTAGGCACGCTCACCTTTTATGAACCGAATTCCAAGGCCTACGGAGCGCTGGGCCATGTCATTTCCGATGTGGATACAGGACAAGCGATCGTTGTCGGCGACGGGCAAATCGTACGGGCAAGTGTAACATCGATCGAAAAAGGACAAAGCGGAAATCCGGGAGAGAAATTTGCTCGTTTTTACAATGAAAGCGAAGTCTTGGGGAATATCACCAAAAACTCCCCGTTTGGCATCTTTGGCAAAATGAAGGAAGAGCCAAAGCGCAGCTTGTACACGGAGCCCATTCCGATCGCGCTGGCCGAACAGGTCAAAGAGGGACCGGCCAAAATCCTTACCGTGGTGGAAGGACAGAAGGTAGAAGAGTACTCCATTGAGATTGTGAATGTCGTCAAGCAGCATTTTCCCGCTACAAAGGGCATGATCATCAAGGTTACGGACAAGCGGCTCTTGGAGAAGACAGGCGGGATCGTGCAGGGAATGAGCGGCAGTCCGATTATCCAGGATGGAAAAATGGTTGGGGCGGTTACCCACGTGTTCGTCAATGATCCGACATCCGGCTACGGTTGCTATATCGAATGGATGCTGCAGGACGCTGGACTGGGAGTACGTCCGGGACAGACGTCCACACCGACTGCCGGACACGCAGCGTAAATGGACCGTCTCGCTCGTCAGGCGAGGCGGTTTTTCTCGTGCGCCACGCATGGCGACTAACTAGGCGGTGAAAGTCCGCTGTGGGGGCTGGTAGTGGCCAACCACTAGCCAAGAGCAAGGGTGTCCACCGTGAGGTGGAATCTGAAGGAAGCTGGAGGCAAAATCCCGGCCCGAGGAACACGAACATCATCAGGCATATGGAATGGGACAAGCTTGCGAGACAAAGCAAAGTCCAATACACTACACGGACATTCCGGTGTAAATGATGCGGGTATATGGGAGGAAAGTGAGTCGTCTTACCGTGGGAGGTCTCATGGACGTGAGAAGATGACATTCGAATCACGGTTGAAACAAGATTTATCATGAGAAGTCAGCAGACGCCATAGTACCTCGAGCAGTCGACGGCTTGAGGGAAGGGCTGAACCTTAGGAGGTGGTCGTCAATGAATGTTACCGAAACAGGAGATAAGGGCAGCCAACTTCCAACGGAAGGCTCACCGCAAAAGAATAGTGCGGAACACGAAGGATATGCGGGAGTGCACGTTCCTGAGAGGATAGCTGAAACCGACGACACCAACGCAAACGAGTCGAAGGAAAGGTTACTTGAGAAAATCATAAGCAGAGACAATTTGAACGAAGCGTTCAAAAGAGTCAAAGCGAATAAAGGTTCACACGGAATCGACGGGATGGGCGTAGATGAACTTCTACAATATCTCAAAGAAAACGGTGAAACCATCAAGGAACAAATCCTGGCGGGCAGATATCGCCCAAATCCCGTTCGAAGGGTAGAAATCCCAAAAGAGAACGGAAAGAAAAGAAACCTGGGCATCCCAACGGTGGTTGATCGAGTAATCCAGCAGGCAATTGCACAAATGCTCACGCCGATCTATGAGCAACAGTTCTCGGACAACAGCTTCGGGTTCCGACCCAAACGAAGTGCCCACCAAGCCATAAGGCGCAGCCAGCAATATATTCAGGAAGGCTACCGCTATGTTGTGGATATGGATCTAGAGAAATACTTTGACACCGTCAACCAAAGCAAGCTCATTGAAGTACTCTCAAGAACGATTAAGGACGGACGAGTCATTTCACTAATTCATAAATATCTTCGGGCAGGAGTTGTCGTGAAGCACAAGTTTGAGGAAACAGAAGTCGGCGTACCGCAGGGCGGGAATCTGAGTCCAATTCTCAGTAATATCATGCTGAATGAGTTGGACAAGGAGCTGGAGAAGAGAGGACACAAGTTTGTGCGATACGCAGATGATTTACTCATCTTCTGCAAGAGCAGACGAAGTGCCGAACGGACACTAACCAACATTCTCCCCTACATTGAAAAGAAGCTGTTCCTAAAAGTAAATCGGGAGAAAACCGTGGTGGACCTAGCCATTCGAGTGAAGTTTCTGGGATTCTCATTCTACAACCAACGAGGGCAAGTGAAAGTCCGCATCCATCCCAAATCCATCGCCAAAATGAAAACAAGAGTGAAGGAACTAACCGCAAGAAGCAATGGCATGGGAAATGAAGAGAGAGCCGAAAGGCTCAGACGCTATATCATGGGATGGGTCAACTACTTCAAGATTGCGGATATGAAGAACCTGCTCCAAACAACGGATGAATGGATGAGAAGAAGGATTCGAATGATCTACTGGAAACAATGGAAACGAATAAGGACAAAATTCGAAAAGCTGATCTCGTTTGGAATCCCAAAGTTCAAGGCATGGGAATACGCAAATACAAGAAAGAGCTACTGGAGAATCTCCAATAGCCCCATCCTCGCGAAAGCCCTCGATAACAACACCATTAAAGGCCTCGGATTTCTTTTCTTCTCAGATTATTATCGACAAGTGACTGCGTGAACTAAGGAACCGCCGTATACCGAACGGTACGTACGGTGGTGTGGGAGGTCGGCTACTCAACTAATGGGTAGCCCCCTACCCGATTTTTTGTGATGAAGGATGGGAATGCTTGTCGAAATATCGGAAAAATCATTCAATCTTTCGCCATTGGCAGGAATGACCTTCGGTTTGTCGAATAATTTTTGGAGTGAAAAGATGGTATGGGCATAAAAAGAGAGATGTTCGCTTCTTAGAATACTTCCACCTTTTTCCCAATCAGACCGTTGATCGTAAGGAGGAACGACTTTTGAGCAAGATCGAAGTGTTGTTGGCAGATGATAACCGAGAATTTGTGAGCCTGTTAGAAGAGTACATTAGCAGCCAGCACGATATGAATGTCATCGGTGTTGCGTATAACGGTAATGATGTCATTCGCTTACTCCAGGAACGCGTTCCCGATGTTTTGATTTTGGACATTATCATGCCTCATTTAGACGGTTTGGCCGTTTTGGAACAAATTCAATCCATGAGACTGTCTCCGCAACCCAAGATTATTATGCTGACAGCGTTTGGGCAGGAGGAGATCACCAAGAAAGCAGTGGAGCTGGGGGCGGCATACTACATTCTGAAGCCCTTTGACATGGAAGTTCTCGCCCAGCGCATCCGCCAAATGACGAGCAGCAAGCCGGCCAGCACCTACGTGTCTGCGGTCAAGCCGCAAAACCCCATGCAAATCCGCGGCCGCAATCTCGATGCGAGCATCACCAGCATTATTCATGAGATCGGCGTGCCGGCCCATATCAAGGGATATCTCTACCTGCGCGAAGCGATCACGATGGTGTACAACGATGTAGAGCTGCTCGGCTCCATCACCAAAGTACTGTATCCGGACATCGCGAAAAAATTCAACACCACGGCGAGCCGGGTAGAACGAGCCATTCGCCACGCCATCGAAGTGGCCTGGTCGCGCGGCAATCTCGATTCGATCTCCAGTCTGTTCGGCTACACGATTTCCAATACGAAAGCCAAGCCGACCAATTCGGAGTTTATTGCCATGGTGGCGGACAAGCTGCGGATCGAAGCCAAAATAAGTTGAAAGAACCGGGAATAGAGGATTTCATAGGGGAAGGCGTTTCGCGCTACGGGCGAAACGCCTTTTATTAATTTTCAGGAAACGGGGGCAGCTATCCCTTTCAAGCACGTTGAGGAGGACATATGCTAGCAGAGGGTCTAACCGCGACTATCCGGAAAGGAGGGGCATCATATCAAAATTTTATTGTCATCCTATTTTGAATTGCCAAGTATCAGCGGTGTGTGGAACTATATCGATCAACTGCAAAAAGGATTGAGAAGGAAGGGGCATGAAGTCGATTTTTTCGCCCGTCAACCCCAGTCCAGACATTATTATTTGTATGAACGCGACGCTGCGCTTCAATTGAAGCCGCTCAAGGGAATGGTTGCAAATCATGTGGAAAAAAGCTATGCGGAGAAAAAAATGGAGCTGGGTTCGTGGATAATTGAACGGGAGGCGGAGCGCTATACGTTTGAACTTGCCGCCAGTTACTTTAACCTTTCATCCTACGATATCCTTCACTGCAATGACATTATCTCCTCCATCGCCATGTCCCGAGTCAAACCTCCTGATACCCCCCTGATCACGACAATACATGGAAGTTTGCATCTTTCTTACAAGCAAGTTGGCTGGATTGACCATCCCCTGTCCCGCGCGTACAGCATCATGCAGGAACAATACGGGGCAACGGTCAGCGACAGGACCATCGTGCCATCGAAGTGGTTCAAAAACTATCTGCATCGAAAGTTCCGTATTCCCCTCGAACAATTGGTCGTCATCCATAACGGTTTTGATGTGGAATGCTTCCAAAGGCGGTTAGACTCCTGTCTGGTCAAAAATAGCGACCGGTTTTATCTCGGGTGCGTCGCGCGATTGTCCAGGGAAAAAGGACATCGCTATCTGCTGGAGGCCCTTGGCAAGTTAAAGCAGGAGCGGAGCGACTGGGAGTTGTGGCTGATTGGAGACGGGCCGATGAGATCGGAACTGGAGAGTCAAGCCGAGCAGCTCGGCATCCGAGACCATATCGTCTTTTGGGGGGATGTGCACGACGTCTCCGCGCTTCTTCAGCAACTCGATATTTTTGTCCTCGCCAGCCTCTACGAAACGCAGAGCTATGCCACGATGGAGGCGCAAATCGCAGGCAAAGCGGTGGTGGTAACCAATGCAGGAGGGATCGCGGAAGTCGTCAAGGATAAGATCACTGGTCTCGTCTCACCTGTCGCCAACAGCCATATGCTTTACGAAAACATCAGGGCCGTAATGGAGGACCCCTGGCTTCGCCGCAAATTAGGGGAGAACGCCAAAAGAGAAGGACGAGAGAGATGGAGTCTGGATCTGATGACCGACAAGATCCTGGAGGTTTACGAAGAGTGTTTCCGGCTTCGGGAGGCGGGAAGGGGAGGAATTCGATGAAAATTCTCCTGGCCACCTATTGGACTCTGCCGCATGTAGGGGGGCTGTCCGCCTATGTGTTTCAGCTCAAGCATGAACTGGAAAAAGCAAACCACCAAGTCGATTTGTTCGGCCACCATCCCTGCTTCCATTCATACTACGCTCCCGGAGGTACGTACAGGATCGAAAAGCAGCCTCTCCGCCATTCTGTAGAGCCGCTAGTGGCTTCGCTGCACGAGTGGTCCGGACTTGCAGGAGAACATTGGGTCAGGGAAACGGAGCTGGAGCGGTATAGCTATGAATTGGCTGCGGCCAGCTTGCCGCTTGCCAGCTATGATTTGATACACGCGCAGGACGTCCTGTCTGCGTATGCTTTCTCCAGAGTAAGACCTGCGCATGTCGGCCTCCTCTCAACCGTTCACGGCTGCTTTACCAAGGAAATGCATTTCTATGGACATATCGGCAACAGCGCCTCTCTCTCCTGGCAGTACTCTGAGCAGTTGGAGCGACTGGGAGCGGCAGCCGGTGACTTGATCATCGCCCCGACTGAGTGGCTGAAACAATATTTGATTCAGGAGTGCGGCGCCTGCGAAACCCGGGCGGTGCGCATACCTTATGGCATCGATCTGGCTGGCTTTTTCGGTGAGATGAACCGAGCGAGCGAGATGCCGAAGCCTGCTGGCAAAAAAGTAATCGCTTGTGTGGCACGCCTGCCCCGATTCAAGGGACATCTCGACTTGCTCCACACGCTGGCGGCCCTCAAAGAAGAGCGGAGCGATTGGCTCTGCTGGATCATCGGTGACGGGCCAATGGAGGAGGAGTTGCGAGCTACTGCGCGGCAGCTTGATCTCAAGGACCATGTGCTGTTTTTGGGGCCGCGCGGCGATGTGCCTTCATTGCTTAACCTTGCCGACATCTTCGTGCTTCCCAGTTGGCAGGATAATTTGCCGTTTGCGGTCATGGAGGCGCAATTGGCCGGAAAGCCCGTCGTGGTCTCTGATGTTGGCGGCATTCCGGAGATGGTGGAGAACGGTGAGAACGGTATCCTTATCCGGAAGGGTGACAGGCAGGAGTTGCTCGCCGCACTGAAGGGTCTGCTGGAGAAGCCCGATTGGGGAGAGCAACTGGGCCAAAAGGCGAAGAAATGGGGGATGGCGCAGTGGAGCATGGAGGGGATGATTCGGGAAACTCTGCAGATGTACCGGGCTGTCATCGGGAAAAAAACAAAGGAGGGATCCCCAATGTCAGAAAGCTCGTCCGTAAAAAGCTCAAAAAGAATGAATTCGCTCTTCCCCAGTTGGCGGAAAGAGAGGGATGACAATCGGCTTGATCCCCAAGTCTGGCGCCAAATCATGAACGCGCTGCCACCGGGTTACACCATTCCTGATCCCTACATCATGAAGCGCCTGCATGAATTTGCAGCCAAAAAAGGCTCTTTGTAAGGAGAGAGCAACATGCGGGTGCTGTTAACCACATTCTGGAACTTTCCGCATGTGGGGGGTGTCTGCCAGCACATCAGGACCCTCAAGCGGGAGTTGGAGCGGGTCGGACACCAGGTTCATATTTTTGCTCGCAACGAAGATGAGAGCGGATATCATCTGCTTCCACAAGGTCGGATTATCCATCGCGGACCGATCGACCGGTTAGCAAGAGAAAAGCTGACTCCGCTTCTTCGTGAACGCATGATCGGGATCGATCCGTACGTCATGGAACAAGAAGTGAACCGCTGCGCTTTTGAACTGGCCGCCTTGTCGATCGGCGTGGACCACTACGATGTGATCCACGCTCACGACATCATCTCGGCCAGAGCGATTGAGCGCATAAAGCCTCCGCATATCCCTCTGGTCGTATCCGTACACGGCTGCATTGCTACCGAGCATTTGACCTTGACCGGCTCCACACTTGCTCCCGGATCTGACATCTGGGAGTATATCCAGGCGCGCGAACAGATTGGGGTCAACGCCGGAGACCTGACGATCGTTCCCTCAAAATGGCTGCGGGACCTCCACCTGCGGGAATATCAGGTTCCGTCCGCCCGCCTGGAAGTGATCCCATATGGCTTGGATTGTTCGGTGTTTTACCGGCAGATGAAAAACAAGGCAGAGGTCACCCGTGAGCCAGGGAAACATGTGCTCATCTGCCCGGCTCGCCTGGATGTCGTCAAAGGCCATCAGGACCTGCTCGATGCCTTGTCTTTGTTGCAGCAGGAACGAAGCGACTGGGTCTGCTGGATCGTAGGCGATGGGTATTTACGCGAGTATCTGGAGGCGCAGCTTAAGAAGTTGAAACTGAGCGAGCATGTCCAGTTGTTGGGGAGCCGCGAGGATGTTCCTGCACTGTTGGCACAAGCCGATATTTTCGTATTGAGCAGCCGTCAGGACACACTCCCGATTGCGGTGATGGAAGCGCAGTTGGCCGGCTTGCCTGTCGTGGCGACAGACGCGGGCGGCATCCCGGAGATGGTGACGGATCAGGAGGACGGTCTTCTCTCGCCAGCAGGAGACAGCCGGTCTTTGTTCAAGAATTTACATGCGCTTCTCGCGGACCGGGAGCTGCGCAACCGAATGAGGAAGAATGCAAAACGGTGGGCAAGCGTCAAATGGTCAGCGGAAAAAATGGTCCAAAGTGTCGTCGCAGCTTACCGTTCCGCTATCCGTGCAAAAAAGGAACAACCTCACGCCACACTTGTTGCAGATGAGGGGACGATGATCCCGATTCCCGCCCATTACTCGCCAGTTGACCTTTATACGATCCAGCCGTTTCCACGAAAGAACCACCTCTTTTTGAAAAGGGGGAGGAAAATGTCCAGCGTCAAAATTGGAATACTGGGAAGCTGTGTCACGCGTGATATTTTCGAATATCTGCCCGCTCATTACTTTCAGATCGATCCCGTCTTTTCGCGCACATCCCTGATCAGTCTCATGACCCCGCCGATTCCGCTCTCTTATCAAGACATCAATCTGGCATCAGAGTGGCAAAAACGTATGGTGCTGTTTGATTTCCAAAAAAAGCTTTGGGAGGTACTGGCTACGCAGTCAGTCGATTTGTTGATCGTCGACTTTATCGACGAACGCTTTGACCTGTTGTTTCAGGATGGGAGCTACGTGACTCGTTCACATGAGCTGGCCGAATCGGGGATCGAATCGAGTGGGAAGTATCAGTTTCAATTAATCCCGCGCTTTGACCCCGTGACCAGACAGACCTGGAAATGGTTCTGCGAGATGTTTATCTACAAGCTGGAGCATTATCTCCCGCCGGAAAAGATCATCCTGCACATGGCGCCATGGATGACGCACTACCGAAGCGGGAGTGAAGTATTGCCTTTTGAATACCCTGAATGGATTGCCTCCAATAATACTGAGCTGGAAGAGTATTATCAGCATTTTACGCGGATCTGGAAGGGAGTCCATACCCTTGACTTGCGGGGGAAAGGTTTCGTATCTGATGCCAATCACCGTTGGGGGTTGCAACCGTATCATTATGAAGATGCGTACTATCGAGCGGCAGGCGAACAGATCATGCGGATTGCGGGTCTGTTATGAAACGAGTGAGGGGGGATGCGAATGCGATTAAACGAGCTGAAAAGGAGTTACCATACGATCATTTCCTTGGGAAGTAACTGCTTGCCTGCCTATCATCTTAGGCGTTGCGAATTGAGATCCTTTTCCGGACCGCTCGATTGGATGATCTCGGATTCTCTCGATACGGTTGCGACCCTCCTGGAAAACCGATTCAGCGGATTTATGGAACTCGAGAACTTGCGCGTGGAAGGAATTGATGCGGACCAAAAGAATTTTCTCGTTCGGGACATCAGATACAATATTGTGGCTGCCCATCATTTCCCAACCCAAGCCAATCAATGGCATCAACTTACTACCTATCCGTTTTTCGCAGAACAGCTAAAACGCAGAATCGACCGTCTGTACCAGATATTTGCAGAGCGGATTCCGTATTATTTATCCGGGTTAACGGGTCGGCGGCAGAAGCAGCCAGGCTCTCAGGCGTTTTGGAGCGTATAGTCCGGGGGGATCATCGCATCCTGCTCATTGGTTTTCATGAAGGTTCTGACATCGTCGAGTGCGAGTGTGGACTAGAAAAAGTTTGTATGGTTTCCGTGCCGCCGCTGAACGGTCCGTGGCATCTGAGCAACCCCGTATGGGATGGCTTGTTATCAGGCATTACGATAAGCGCATAATTGGCTGAGTGAAGAGCAGGCAAAAGGCTGTCTTTTTCGGAAAACGTGCGAAAAAAAGGCAGCCAATTTTTCATTCCGCCCACTCCTCTGTTGAACCTCGGGAAAATACATGTAAAATAAAAACAGGACTTTTACAAAGGCAGGTGTTGACCCTGAACATCATCGATGAAATTTTGGAGCATAATCGGAACTTTGTCGCCAATAAGGAATATGAAAAGTTTCAGACAACCAAATTCCCAGACAAGCGTTTGGTGGTGCTGTCCTGCATGGATACCCGTCTGGAAGAACTGCTGCCAAAATCAATGAACTTGCGCAACGGCGATTTCAAGCATGTCAAAAGTGCGGGGGCCGTCGTTTCTCACCCGTTCGGCAGTATCATGCGGAGTATTTTGGTGGCTATTTATGAGTTGAACGCAGAGGAAGTCGTCGTGGTGGGGCACTATGATTGCGGCATGAGTGCGATCAATGCGGATAGCATCATGTCCAAAATGAAGCAAAAAGGAATCCCCGAAGAGACCTTTCATATCATCAAAAATTCCGGGATTCGACTAGACTCCTGGCTCCGCGGCTTCGATTGCGTCCAGGACAGCGTGAAAGCCAGTGTGGAAGTGATTAAAAATCACCCGTTGCTGCCTGCTCATGTCCCTGTTCACGGCCTGTTGATTGATCCGGTTACAGGCAAGCTGGATCGCGTGGTAAACGGATATGAGCTGGCAGACGCGGTTGAATAGCTCGCGGCCAGCGGTTTCACGCCGAGCGTTTCTCCGCAAAGGAATTCGCTTATTATTCGGCACGCTGGGTCTCGGAGCGCTGACGGCGGGGTATGCTTACGGCCTGGAGAGACATTGGCTTCAGGTCGCAAGCCGCACCGTTGGAATACCCGGGCTGCCCCCAGAGTGGCAGGGCGTGCGGATTGTTCATTTTAGCGATCTGCATCTGGGCCACTATTTCGGGATCAACGAATTGGAACAGGTCGCACACAGCATCGATCAGGAGCGTCCCGATCTGATCTGCTTTACCGGCGACCTGGTCGACGAAGGCACCTCCTTGCTGCCAGAGGCGGTTCCCGTGCTTCGGCAGATGCAGGCGCCGCTTGGCAAATTCGCTGTGCTGGGCAACCACGACTGGCGCTATGGCAAAGACGTGATCATTCGCCAGGCGTGGCTGGATGCCGGATTCCAGGTGCTGATGAATGAGAATGCCGCGATTGCGAAGCAGGGCAGCACGCTTTATATCGCGGGCCTGGATGATGTTTTGTACGGGGTGCCGGACCCGGCAGCTGCCCTCCGTGGCGTGCCGGAAGAGGGCAAGGTGATTTTGCTCGTGCATGAGCCGGACTTCGCGGACGAAGCGGCCAAGCATCCCTTTGTCCTGCAGCTCTCCGGCCACAGTCACGGCGGCCAGGTCCGGCTGCCGGTACTGGGTCATCTGGTTGTGCCGCCGATGGGACGAAAATACGTGCATGGCCTCCACCATGTCGGCGACCGCGGCATGCCCGTCTATACCAGTCGGGGAATTGGAACGACGATACTGCCGGTTCGATTCTTCTGCAGGCCGGAGATTACGGTGCTGACTCTCGAAGCGCTCACCGAACATTAATAACTTTTGATAATCCACTGGACGAAGGCCATGAAAGCCTCGTCCTCTTTTTTTCCGTGCAAATAGGCGATTAGGGTCGGGCGGGTAAACTGCCCGTCCGCTACGTCCCGGGCAGCCAGTCTGCCAGCGGCGACTTCCCCCTGGATGATGCGCTCGGGAAGCATGGTGACCCCCAGTCTCTGCTGAACCATTTTGATTACCGCGCCAAAGCTGTCCAGTTCCATAATCACATGGGGGAATACGCCCTGTCTGGCGAGAAAACGGTCGACGCGCTGGCGAAAGGGGGCGGCATGGTTGCCAAAGGCGATGACGGGTTCGCTGCCCCACTGCCCGAAGCCGGGAAAGTTTGTCGCCCAGGGGTGGTCGGGGGAGGTGACGAGAAGGACCCGATCACTGGGCAAAAACTCTTGATGAATATGGGGATGGTATACCTCATGCCCGAGAAAAGCAAGATCGGCCGCACCCGTCAGGACAGATGAGATCGATTCCTCGTACAGCGTGGAACGGACATAGCAGGTAAAATGCGGGTGTTCTTTTCGATACTCGCCGAGCAAGCGGGGAAGTTCATAGGCGGCAAACGCTTTGCCTGCCACAATATTGAGTGCTTGCCGCTCCTGCCGTCGAGAGGAAAAGTCGCGCATCTGCTCGACGATGGCAGCGGCAACTGGCAATAGCCTTCTCCCTTCGCCGGTCAGACTGACGCCCGTACTCGTACGGATGAACAGGGGGGAGCCTACCTGTCTCTCCAACTGTTTGAGACGGTGCGTAACCGTGGACTGGGCCAGGAAGAGTGCGGACGCGGCCCGGTTGAGCGAGCCATGCTGGGCGATTGCCAGGAAGACTTCAAGACTGCTTAGATCCATGGCCCTTCTCCTTTCACGAATGGTTATCGATTTCCTCAATAACAGGTTATCAGTATTCTATAACAAAGAGGATAGATTTGGGAATATGATAGAAACAGGAGGTGGACGTGACATGAATGGAAAGGACGAGATCAAACAGAAGGTGCAGGAGCAGTTTGGCAAGCACGCCAACGCGTATGTGAACAGCGAGACCCATGCCAAAGGAGAGGATCTGCCGCTCCTGATCGAGTGGCTGCAGCCCCGGCCGGATTGGGTGGTGCTGGATATTGCGACGGGCGGTGGCCATGTGGCCAAGACGCTGGCCCCGCACTGCCGGCAGGTAGTGGCGACCGATTTGACCATACCGATGCTGGAAGCGGCGAGGGAGGCGCATCTCGCGGAGGGCATCCACCAGATTATGTACGTCGCGGCCGACGCCGAGAAGCTGCCTTTCCTGGGTGGATCATTTGACGCCGTCTGTTGCCGGATCGCGGCCCATCATTTCCCGGATCCGGCGGCATTTGTCCAAGAGGTGGCGCGGGTGCTCCGTCCGGGGGGACTGTTTCTCCTCATCGATAATGTCGTGCCCGACGCCGATGCAAATCCACAGGCAGAGGAGATCGGCCAGTTTCTCAACCGTTTCGAGGCACTGCGCGACCCCAGCCATGTCCGCTGTCTTTCGCCGTCCGCGTGGAAGGAACTGCTGGAAGCGGCTGCTCTCCAGGTAAAACAGGAGAGGCTGCGAAAAAAGCGGTTCGCCTTTTCCCCGTGGGTGAAGCGAATGGCGGAGAGCCGGGAGCAGGAGGAGGCGGTGGAGCGCATGCTTCTGCAGGCTGCGGAGCCGATTCGCGCCTACATGAATGTGACCACGGAGGACGGACGAGTGGTGGCCCACCAGATCGATGAATGGATGGTTGTAAGCCAAAAGCAAGCCATAAAGGATATGGAGATAGGATGAGAAAAGCATGATGCATGCATGGATGGGACTTGACCACGTACAATTGGCCGCGCCAGTAGGCTGCGAGGAGGAAGCCCGCCGCTTTTTCAGCGGAATATTGGGCATGACGGAAGTGCCCAAGCCGGAAGCGCTGCGAAAGCGCGGCGGTGTGTGGTTCCAATGCGGACCGCAAACGATTCACATCGGCGTGGAAGAGCCGTTTGCGCCCGCGAGAAAGGCGCATCCGGCCTTTCTCGTACGAGGAATCGGCGCGTTGAAGAAGCGTTTGGCCGATGCGGGCGTGACTGTGAAAGAAGGGGAGGAGATACCGGGCGTGGTTCGCTTCTTTACCGAGGACCCCTTTGGCAATCGGCTGGAGTTCATGGAGGTGCTCTGATGGGTATCGACTTTCATTCCTATGACAATCGGCGTTCCTACGCCTCCCGCAAGGCGGATGCCGACTGGCTGTCCGCGATCCGGGAACTGGTAAATCCGGCGGGATTGACCGTCGTCGACGCCGGCTGCGGCGGAGGTATCTACACAGAGGCGTGGGCAGAGCTGGGCGCAAGGCGTGTCATCGGCGTCGATTTTTCCGAGGCGATGCTGGCGATGGCGCGGGAAAACACGTCCCATCGCGAGGAGATCGTCTATGTCTGTGCAGATGCCACGCAGACAGGACTGCCCGCGGAGAGCGCCGACCTCGTATTTGCCCGTGCGCTGGTTCATCATTTGCAAAGCCCGCAGGACTTTCTGGCGGAGGCGTATCGTCTGCTCGTCCCCGGAGGCATCTGCCTCGTGCAAAACAGAACGATGGAGGATGTGTCGCTGCCCGGCTCTCCAGATCACCTGCGCGGGTATTTCTTCGAAGCGTTCCCGCGCCTCTTGCACGTCGAGGAAAATAGACGGCCGCGAGAAAAAGAGCTGCGGACACAGATGGAACAAACGGGCTTTGGCCAGGTCCGGACGGTGCGGCTGTGGGAGGTCCGAAAAACCTATGCCGCCTGGGAGGAACTGGAGGCCGATTTGCTCAGCCGCACGGGACGGTCGCTGCTCCATGAGCTGAGCGATGCCGAACTTAGGGAGCTCACCGCTTACGTGAAAGAGAGTGGACGGCGGGCAGCCGATCCGCGAGCAGGACCGCTGGACTCTTTGGATGGGCGTAAAAGGGAACGTGGCAGAATTGTGAAATCGTCTGTCACAATTCCTGATTCGACTTGTATCCCTCTGGGGTATTCTATATAATGAAGGTGCTATCTTCATGTACGCTGTATTTTTCCAAAGGAGTTGTGTTTGTTCATGAAAATGAATCTGTTTGATTTTCTCATGTTCGTCTTCACTTTTCTGATCGCACTCGGCGTTATCCGTTCCATTCGCGTCAAAAACAAATTCGCCATTGCATTTGGCTTGGTGTCTTTGGCTGTATTCCTGTTTGCAGATGGCTTGATCATCTACTACGCAACCAAAGGTGTATAATTCCGTCGGTACATAGGCAAAGAGACTGTGCGCAAGCGTACGGTCTCTTTTTCATTTTCCGCCCCTTTTTGCATGGGAACGGGTAATTTTTAGCATACTAGGGATGGAGGTGGGATAGGTGGGCAAAGAGGCTTGGCCTTGCAGTTTATCGTACATCGCAAAAATCGCGGCAGACCGGAAGACAAAAAATCTGTGCGCGCGTCTTCAACCGTTTCAGGTCGCGGTCTTGGATCATGCGGACATGGATGAAATGGCTGCCCTGTCGCTCTTGCAGGCAAGTGTGAGAGCGGTGATAAACTTATCCCCCTTTATGACCGGCACCTATCCCGCCGAAGGAGCCAAACGGCTTCTGGAGGCGGGAATCCCTCTGTACGAGTGCACCGAAAGAGATGCGGGCCTGATTGATGAGGTGGACGGCAAGCTGGGCATCGTCCGAAAAAATGAGCTCTGGATCCAATCGGAGCAAGGATGGAAGCGGCGGGCCGGCTTGCTTCGGGTGAGCGCCAAGGAGATCGGCAGGCGCTGGCAAGAGGCGACCGAGCGGCTTGACGAGGTGCTGTCCGCTTTCATCGACAATACACTGACCTACGCCAGTGCTGAGAAGGAGTGGTTCCTGCGCCCCCTGGAAAAGCCGCAGCTGCTCACGCGGATGGCGGACCGCCATGTCGTGGTGGTCGTCAGAGGGAAGCATTATCGCGAGGATTTGCGCATGCTCTCCACGTACATACGTGATTATCGGCCCGTCCTGATCGCTGTGGACGGCGGGGCGGACGCCCTCTTGGAAAACGGCTACCTGCCTGATCTGATCGTAGGCGATATGGACAGCATCTCCGATCAGGCCCTATGCAGCGGGGCCGAAGTGATTGTGCATGCTTTTCCCGATGGCCGCGCGCCCGGGCGCGAACGCGTCGAAAAGCTGGGAGTCCGTTATCAGCTGTTGGCCGCGCCCGGCACTAGCGAGGATATCGCCATGCTGCTCGCTTACGAGGAAAAGGCAAAACTGATCGTGACGATCGGGACGCACTCCACGATGATTGATTTTCTCGAAAAAGGTAGGAAAGGGATGGCCAGCACGCTGCTGGTCAGGACCAAGATCGGCTCCAGACTGATTGATGCCAAAGGCGTGAGCCAGCTGTACAAGCCGCGCTGGTCCTGGAATTGGACGGGCTGGTTGCTCGCTGCCACGCTGGTCCCGATTCTCGCCGCCCTCTCCGTTCATCCGGTGGCTCGCCATGCGATGCAGCTGTGGTGGATGCAATGGAGCAACTGGGCCTATTAGGAGGGTAGTCATGATTCCATTTCGTCACCATCTGATTTCGCTGGCAGCAGTTTTTCTCAGTCTGGGTATCGGGATCCTGCTCGGCGGCATGACAGGACAATCGTGGTTTTCTTTTAATGAACAAGAATGGCTCAGCCAGATGGAGAAAAGGTATCACCAGGCGCTTAAAAGCAATCAGGAGCTCAAGCAGCAAATCAACCGCCTGCTTGCGGAGATGGAGAAAAACAACACCGAAGCGGCCCATCTGATGGCCGTACGCTATGCCGATGCGATGCAGGGCAAGAGAATATACGTCTGGCACGAGGCGGAGGCGCCCGTCGCTCCGCTGCGCAAGCTGCTGGAGCGGACAGGCCTGGAGCTTGTCCCCTACAAGGGGGGCGGCACGGCAATCGACGGTCCGCTTCTCGCTTTTGGCGGGGCCAGACCGGCCTGGTTGGATGAGCTGCCGGAGGAGGTGCGCTGGCTGCATCTGGACCAGCTGCCGCAAACCTTTTCACAGCAATGGGAGCTCTTGGATCGGTTGCAAAAAATGCTGACGGAGATGAAAACAGAGCGTGAAAAAAGTTAGTGTCATCATCCCCGCTTACAATGAGGCTGACTGGATCGTGCCGACGCTACAGGCTGTGCGGGAGAGGCTCGTCTGCGATGAGTTGATCGTCGTGGATGACGGCAGCAGTGACCAGACGGCAGCACTGGCCGCGAAGTACGCAGACCAGGTCCTGCAGCATCCGGTGAACCGCGGGAAGGGAGAGGCCTTGCAGACCGGCTGGCGCCATTCCAGCGGCGAAGTGCTTCTGTTCCTCGACGGGGATCTCCGGGAGAGCGCGGGCCTGGCAGACGCCCTGCTGTCTCCCGTGCTGAATGAAGCGTATGACATGGCGATCGCCGTCTTGCCGCCGCCGCCGCGCAAGGTGGGCCTCGGTTTGGCAAAAGGGCTGGCAAAGCAAGGGATTCGCGCATTGACCGGCTTTGCCCCTGAGGCTCCCTTATCCGGCCAGAGGGCGCTGACCCGGAAACTGTTGGAGCGGATCGGCCGCCTGGAGCCGGACTTCGGCATCGAGGTGGGCCTCACCATCGAAGCGCTGCGGGCAGGCGGCCGCCTGATCGAAGTCCCGGTCCCCTTTACGCATCGGCATACGGGAAATGACCTGTCCGGCTACAGGCACCGCGGCAAAGAACTCTTGGCGATCGGCCGGGCGCTGGGCAGAAAATGGTGGGAGGGAGCACAGTGGAACCGAAATTGATGGGCGTTTGGGTCCTGGGAGTGGCAGGGCCTTTTCTGTTTCATCGCTGCTTTTTTCACCGATTTTTGGAAAAAATGTATAATGCGCAGATCGTTCGCGCCAATTACCGGGGAGAGCAGGTGGTGACGGCTGGAGGCTTGCTGCTGGCCGCCTCTGCAGCGCTTGTCCAGTGCGTGCTGCTGGGCTTCGGATATGCGTCCCGGTGGAGCGGCGAGGTGCTGGGGCTTGGGCTGCTTTTGCTGACGGGCTCGCTTTCCCTGGCTGTCTTCGGCTGGGTGGACGATCGCTCTTCGGACAAGCAGCCCAAAGGCTTTCGCGGACATGTAGGAACGCTCCTCAGCGAGCGCAGACTGACGAGCGGCATGTGGAAAGTGCTCGGGGGCGGGGGAACTGCGCTGATCATCAGCAGCCAGCTTCAGCCGGATGTGCCGGGCATGATCGTCGGGGCGGGCCTCCTGGCGCTCTCGTCCAATCTGCTGAACCTCTTTGACGTCAGGCCGGGTCGGGCGCTGAAAGTATTCTGGATGCTGGTTGCCGTCCCGGCGGTGAGCCTGATCGTCGGGGCGGCTCCTGCCGGCCTCTGGCACTGGCTGCTGCCCGTCATCACGGCCACGCTGCTTCTCTTTCCCCATGACGCCAAGGCCCGCCTGATGCTGGGGGATACCGGCGCCAATTACCTCGGGTTCGTCGCCGGCTTTGCCCTCGTCGTCTCGCTGTCGTTTTCTTGGCAGATTGTCGTGCTGCTGCTCTTTGCAGGTCTTCACCTCTTGTCCGAGTTCGTCTCCTTCTCGCGGCTGATCGCGCGCGTGGGCTGGCTGAACCGCTTGGACGAGTGGGGCAGGCCGATGGAGGGCAAATAAAAAAACCGGGAATCCTCCCGGTTTTGTGACGCTTGTGCTCCTGTATGCAGAGAGCGCATGCGAATGCTATTCCTCTTCAGGCTCGCGCTTCATAAAACGGGGCTGGACACGGTTTCTTTTGCGGTCGTGATGCAGGATGAACCCGGCGATAAAGAGTACCGGCACGATAAACAGCAAAATGCCGAAGAGCAGTTTCCCCCAGAGAAATGGAGTCTCAGGCCCGATGGAATAGAAAAAGGCGTCTCGGATCAGCTTGATTCCATACATCGCGATCAGCGCCGGAATCACCATGATCATCAGGGCAACCAGTTTCTGACCGATCAAGGGTGTTTCTCCCCTTTCCATCATGCTACTTCCCCATCATAAAGGATGGGCCGCTCCTTGTCCAATGGAACATCTGCCTGTCCATTAGGTCCCGCTTGCGTTACAATGGTATCAGTTTGATCATACGAAAGAGGGATACCAGGCATGCACAAGCTGCTCATCGTCGGAGCGGGCAAGGGAGGGACGACGCTCCTGCAAATGCTCAGCCATATGGAGCGAATGAACATCGTCGCCGTCATCGATGCGCGCGAGGACGCGCCCGGTATACGCTTGGCCCGTTCCCTCGGCATTGAAGTGGGGACCGATTTTCGCCCGTATCTGTCGTCCGATATTGACGTGATTCTGGAGGCCACCGGAGATCCAGCCGCCTATGAAGAAATTCTCCGCTTGAAACAGGAGAAAACGGTGCTGATCCCGGGTACGTTTACAGCGATTATCATGAAGCTGATTCGCGAGCGGGATGAGCTGATCGCCGCGTTGACGCAAAACCACCGCGAGCGGGAAATCATGCTCAATTCCACGCATGACGCGATTATCGCGGTGAACAGGCAGGGCATAATTACCCTGTTCAACAAAGCCGCCGAGCGGCTGATGGGCATCGGGGCAGAAGAAGTGTTGGGCACGCCCGTCGCGGAGCGAATACCCAATACACGTTTACATATTGTATTAGAGACAGGACAGCCAGAGCTGAACCAGGAGCAAATCCTGCCGAACCAGACGCGCATCATCACCAACCGGGTGCCGGTGAGGGACGAGCACGGGGAAGTGGCAGGCGTCGTGGCGATTTTCCGCGATATTACCGACATCATGGCGCTGGCAGAGGAAGTGACGGATCTCAAGGAACTGAAAAGCATGCTGCAGGCGATCATCGACTCCTCCGATGAAGCGATCTCCGTCGTCGATGCCAAGGGAAACGGACTTTTGATCAACCCGGCCTATACGAGGATCACCGGCCTGACCCGCGAAGACGTCATTGGAAAGCCGGCGACGGTGGACATCTCGGAGGGGGACAGCATGCACATGCAGGTCCTGCAGACCAAAAAGCCGGTGCGCGGCGTACATATGAAGCTAGGCTCCAAAAGAAAAGACGTCGTTGTCAATGTGGCTCCTGTCATGGTAGACGGGGAGTTGAAGGGCAGCGTCGGAGTGATCCACGACGTGACCGAGATCAAGCGGCTGACCGAAGAACTGGAAAAAGCCCATCGCATCATCCGCAAGCTGGAGGCGAAATACAGCTTCGCGGACATTATCGGCTTCAGCGATCCGATGAAGGCTGCCCTCGAACAAGCACAGAGCGCGGCCCAGACGCCGGCGACCGTCCTCTTGCGCGGGGAGTCGGGGACGGGCAAGGAGCTGTTTGCCCACGCGATCCACAATGCCAGCAGCCGCCGCTACAAGCAGTTCGTCCGCGTCAATTGCGCCGCCATCTCCGAAAGCCTGCTGGAGAGCGAACTGTTCGGCTACGAGGAAGGAGCGTTTACCGGAGCCAAGCGCGGCGGAAAGCGCGGCTTGTTTGAGGAAGCCAGCGGCGGGACGATTTTTCTCGACGAGATCGGCGAGCTGTCGATGAGCATGCAGGTAAAGCTCCTGCGGGTGCTGCAGGAGCGGGAAGTCGTGCGCGTCGGCGGAACGAAGCCGGTGGAGATCGACGTCCGGGTGATCGCCGCCACACATGTCAATCTGGAATCGGCGATCCAGTCCGGGCGGTTTCGCGAAGACCTCTACTACCGGCTTCACGTCGTGCCGATCTATATCCCGCCGCTCCGCCAGCGCCTGGAAGACATTCACCCGCTGGCGCTGCACCTGATACGCAAATACAACCAGGAGTACGGCAGAAATGTGGAAGGCATCGCGGAGGGTACGCTCCAGCTGCTCTACGCCTACGATTGGCCGGGCAATGTGCGCGAGCTGGAGAATGTGCTGGGACGGGCGATGATCCTGAAGCGCTTGTCGGAGCGGGTGATCCAGCCGGAGGATTTGCCCCCGCTGGAACGAAAAAGCAGCCGGATGGCTTCGCTGCCCTCAGAGACGCCGTCGGCAGGCGCCGGGAAGACGCTGAAAGAAGCGATGGACGAAGCAGAGAGGGTTCATATTTTGCGCGAACTGGCGGCCGTCAAGGGAAATCGGACATTGGCGGCGAAGCGCTTGGGAATCTCGATTCGCAGCTTGTACTACAAGCTGGACAAGTACGGCCTTTCGGACGAGCAATCCTAAACTGCAATTTTTTGCATGCAAATCATTGCTCGATCATGCAAAAATATGCACAATAGGAAGAGGCAAAAAAAGGAACGTGCAGAAAAATAAAGCGCTTTCATAGATTCGTTTTTCTGGCACGGTAATTGCAAGAATATGGGGATGGCTGGGATCATCTCCGATTGTGGAGCCTCAGGTTAACAGCACGACATTGCGCAAACGAACAATTTAGGGAGGTTTCTTCATGAACATCTTTGAGTACATGCAAAATTACGATTACGAGCAGCTTGTATTTTGCCAGGACGAGAATTCGGGACTAAAAGCGATCATCTGCATACATGACACGACATTGGGACCTGCTTTGGGCGGGACCCGCATGTGGCCGTACAAAACCGAGGAAGAAGCCATCGTGGACGTGCTTCGTCTGGCTCGCGGCATGACCTATAAAAACGCCGGCGCCGGGCTGAACATCGGCGGAGGCAAAGCCGTCATTATCGGTGATCCGCGCAAAGACAAGAGCGAGGAGCTGTTCCGCGCATTTGGCCGCTACATTCAAGGGCTGAACGGACGCTACATCACGGCAGAGGACGTTGGCACTACCGTGGCTGACATGGATATGATTCATCTGGAAACCGACTATGTGACCGGTGTCTCCCCGGCGTTTGGCTCCAGCGGCAATCCCTCGCCGGTAACCGCCTACGGCGTGTACAGAGGGATGAAGGCAGCGGCGAAGCTGGCTTACGGCAGCGATGACCTGTCCGGCCGCGTGGTCGCCGTCCAGGGTGTGGGCAATGTGGCTTACAATCTCTGCCGCCATCTGCATGAAGAGGGAGCGCATCTGATCGTCACCGATATCAATGAAGAAAACGTCAATCGCGCCGTCAATGATTTCGGTGCCAAAGCCGTAAGCGTCGATGAGATCTTCGGCGTGGAATGCGACATTTTCTCGCCTTGCGCGCTGGGCGCCATCATCAACGACGACACCATCCCGCTGCTGAAGGCAAAAGTGATCGCCGGTGCGGCCAACAATCAATTGAAAGAAGAAAGACATGGCGATAAAATTCATGAGATGGGCCTCATCTACGCGCCCGATTACATCATCAACGCAGGCGGCGTCATCAACGTAGCGGATGAGCTGCAAGGCTACAATCGCGAGCGCGCGCTGAAAAAGGTAGAGACGATTTACGACAACATTCTGAAGGTGTTTGAAATCGCCGAACGCGATGGCGTTCCTTCCTATAAAGCGGCAGACCGCATGGCGGAAGAGCGGATCGCCAGCGTGGCCCGCTCCCGCAGCACCTTTTTGCAAAACGGCAAGTCGGTATTGAACCGCTAGGAAACAAGAGGCTCGGAAGGACTGCTCCATCCCCGCACCGCCTCACGCGAGCGGGCGGGGATGGGCAGCTGCCTTCGGCTTGCACCATCAGACAGGCATTCACACAGGCATCATACATAGAAGCTGCGGCATTGATCGCATACGTGCCACAGATTTGTTCCATACATAATCGTAAGTCCGTGAAGCATACACGCTACTTTTGCACGCATCACACACGCTTGCAGCTCGCCACCAGGTCAGCAGAGGGGGAAGAAATATGTCGCAGGAATTTGATCTCGTCGTATTGGGAGGAGGGACAGGCGGCTATGTCGCCGCAATCCGTGCTTCGCAACTGGGAATGAAGGTAGCCGTCGTCGAAAAAGCAAAGATGGGCGGCACCTGCCTGCATCGGGGATGCATTCCTTCCAAGGCGCTTCTCCGCAGCGCGGAGGTGTTTGCCACGCTCAAAGAGGGGGACAAGTACGGCGTAACCGCCGAAAACATCGGCCTTGACTTCTCCAAAGTGCAGTCGCGAAAAGATGGCATCGTGGATCAGTTGCATAAAGGGATCCACTACCTGATGAAAAAAGGCAATATTACCGTAATCGAAGGGTTTGGCCGGGTGATGGGGCCCTCCATTTTCTCTCCGCAGGCGGGAGCCGTGCGCGTCGAGACGCCGAGCGGCGAACAGGAGATGCTGGTGCCTCGCTTCCTTCTCCTCGCTACCGGATCGAGACCGCGCACCCTGCCGGGCCTTGCGATCGATGGCGAGTACGTCATGACGAGCGATGAGGCGCTCCAGCTGGAGCAGCTGCCCGCTTCGGTGATCATCGTCGGCGGTGGGGTCATCGGCATCGAGTGGGCATCGATGCTCAGCGACTTCGGTGTTTCGGTTACCGTCGTGGAGTACGCGGACCGAATTCTGCCGACTGAGGATGAAGAGATCAGCAAGGAGATGGCTCGTTTACTGAAAAAACGGAAGATATCCATCGTGACCGGAGCCAAGGTACTGCCCGAAACATGGGAAAAGGCTGACGGAAAAGTGACCATTCAGGCCGAGACCTCCAGCGGCGTGCAAAGCTACACAGCCGAAAAGCTGCTCGTCTCCGTCGGCCGTCAGGCGAACGTGGAAAACCTCGGTCTGGAAGCGACAGAGATTCGCGTGGAGCAGGGCGTCATCCGCGTCAATCAATACTATCAGACTGCCGAATCCCACATCTACGCGATCGGGGATGTGATCGGCGGCCTCCAGCTCGCCCACGTCGCCTCCCACGAAGGAATTCTCGCTGTCGAGCACATGGCCGGTCTGCCGGTAGAGCCGCTGGACTACAACAAGGTGCCGAAGTGCATATACGGCCGCCCCGAGATCGCCGGTGTCGGGCTGACGGAGGCGGAGGCACGCAGGCAAGGCTTTGACGTAAAAGTGGGCAAATTCAGTTTCAAGCCGCTCGGCAAAGCGCTGGTTTACGGCGAAAACGACGGCTTTGTCAAAATCGTGGCCGACGCGAAGACAAACGATCTTTTGGGCGTCCACATGATCGGTCCGCATGTGACAGACATGATCTCGGAAGCGGGTCTGGCAAAAGTCCTGGACGCGACGCCGTGGGAGATCGGCCAGACGATCCACCCCCATCCGACTTTGTCGGAGGCGATCATGGAAGCGGCTTTGGCTGTAGACGGAAAAGCGATACACAGCTAGCAAAAATGACAAGGAGGGTATCCGATAATGACAAGCAAACGGCATGAAGAAGTAGGCTTGACGGACGCACAGGTACTCGACATGTATTATTACATGCTGCTGGCGCGCAAAATTGACGAGCGCCAATGGCTGTTGAATCGGGCGGGCAAAGTGCCGTTCGTCATCTCCTGCCAGGGACAGGAGGCGGCACAAGTAGGCGCAGCCTTTGCTCTGGAAGTAGGGAAAGATTATCTCTGTCCCTATTACCGCGACCTCGGCCTGGTGCTGGTGTTTGGCCAGACCGCTCGCGACTGCATGCTCTCTGCATTTGCGAAGGCAGAGGACCCGAACAGCGGCGGCAGGCAGATGCCCGGTCATTTCGGCGGGAAAAAGTGGAACATCCTGACTGGTTCCAGTCCCGTTACCACCCAGGTGCCCCATGCTGTAGGCATTGCGCTGGCTGGCAAGATGCAGAACAAGGACCACGTCGTGTACGCATCCTTCGGGGAAGGGTCCAGCAATCAGGGCGACTTCCACGAGGGCGCCAACTTTGCCGGCGTGCATAAGCTGCCCGTCATCTTTTTCTGTGAAAACAACAAATACGCCATCTCTGTGCCGCTGAAAAAGCAGCTGGCCTGCGAAAGCGTCGCAGACCGTGCAATCGGTTACGGATTTCCCGGGATCAGCGTGGATGGCAATGATCCGATCGAGGTGTACCGCGTGATGAAGGAAGCGGTGGAGCGGGCCCGCTCCGGTCAAGGTCCTACGCTGATCGAGGCGGTGATGTACCGGTTGGTTCCCCACTCCAGCGACGACGATGACCGCACGTACCGTTCCCGCGAAGAAGTAGAGGAAGCCAAGAAAAAGGATCCGATTCTGTTATTTGGCAACTATCTGAAAGAGGTCGGTCTCCTCGATGACGCCAAGGAACAGGAGTACCTGGCCCGCGTCCAAAACGAGGTGGATGAGGCGACGGAGTACGCCGAGCAGGCGCCTTATCCGACACCAGAATCTACGCTGACCCACGTTTACGGGGAATAGGGGGGAATCCAAATGGCAGTCATCTCGTATATTGATGCGATCACCATGGCGATGCGCGAAGAAATGCGCCGCGATTCCAATGTGTTTGTACTGGGAGAAGACGTCGGCGTGCGGGGCGGCGTTTTCCGGGCCACGCTCGGCCTGATTGAAGAGTTCGGCGAAGAACGGGTGATCGATACGCCGCTTGCCGAATCCGCCATCGTCGGCGTAGGGATTGGTGCGGCGGCATACGGCATGCGTCCCATCGCTGAGATTCAATTTGCCGATTTTATCATGCCGGCCGTCAATCAGATCGTAAGTGAAGCGGCGAAAATGCGGTATCGCTCCAACGGCGACTGGACCTGCCCGATCACCATTCGCGCACCTTATGGCGGAGGGGTCCACGGCGCGCTCTACCACTCGCAATCGGTGGAAGCGATGTTTACCAATGTGCCTGGACTCAAAGTGGTGGCGCCGTCTACGCCCTACGATGCGAAAGGCTTGCTCAAGGCAGCCATCCGCGATAACGACCCGGTCCTGTTTTTCGAGCACAAGCGCTGCTACCGCCTGATTAAAGGCGAAGTGCCCGAGGAAGACTACGTGCTGCCGATCGGCAAAGCGGACGTGAAGCGGGAAGGTACCGACATCACCGTCATCTCCTACGGATTGACGCTGCATTTTGCCCTGCAGGCAGCCGAAAAGCTGGCGCAGGAAGGCATCAGCGCCCATATCCTCGACCTGCGGACGCTCTATCCGCTCGACAAGGAAGCGATCGTGGAGGCGGCATCCAAAACCGGCAAGGTCCTGATCGTACACGAGGACAACAAAGAGGGCGGCGTCGGCGGCGAGGTCGCTGCCATCATCGCCGAACATTGCCTGTTTGACCTGGATGCGCCGATCAGACGTCTGTGCGGACCGGACGTACCTGCCATGCCGTACAGTCCGCCGATGGAAAAGTTCTTTATGCTGAATCCGGACAAGGTGCTGGAAGCGATGCGGGACCTGGCCCACTTTTAATACCGAGGAGGACCATCGAACATGGCGACAAAAGTGCTAATGCCCCAATTGGGAGAAAGCGTGACAGAAGGCACCATTACCAAATGGCTGGTGAAAGTGGGCGATGTGGTGGCCAAGTACGACCCGCTCGCCGAAGTGTCTACGGACAAAGTAAATGCGGAAGTGCCCTCCACAGTAGCCGGACGGGTGACGGAGATCGTCGTGCCTGAGGGAGAGACGGTTGCGGTCGGCACCTTGATTCTTTATATCGAAGAGAGCGGCGAGCAAGCTGGCGGCGCAGTCTCGGGAGCCGCTCCGGGCGAAGGGACAGCGGCAGCCGAGGCGAAGCCCGCGCAGACGGCGGCAGCCCAGGCTGATGCGACTCCGACAGCAGCGGGTGCCCAAACGGGTCACACCGCCGCAAGCGACACGGCGTCGGCCCCTGAACTGGCGCAGCCTCAGGGTCAAAAGCAGCGCTATTCGCCCGCGGTGATGCGGCTGGCGCAAGAGCATGGAATCGATCTCTCCCGTGTACGGGGAACCGGCATGGAGGGACGGGTGACGCGCAAGGATATTCAGGCGATCATCGACGCGGGCGCCCAGGAAGCGGCTCCGGCTCCAGCTGCCGTGCCGGCTGAGAGCACGCGTACTGAAGATTCGGCTGCCGGCGCACCTGCTAGGCAGCCTGCCGCAGCAGCCGCGACAGCCAGTGTCAAGGCCGACATACCGGTCGGCGCGGGCGACCAGATCATTCCGGTCACCCCGATTCGCCGCACGATCGCCAATCGCATGGTGCAGAGCAAGCACGAAGCGCCGCACGCTTGGACGATGGTAGAGGTAGACGTCACCCGGCTGGTAGATTTCCGCAATCAGGTGAAAGACTCGTTCAAGCAAAAAGAAGGCGTCAACTTGACCTTCCTGCCTTTCTTTATCAAGGCCGTCGTGGAAGCGCTGAAAGAGTACCCGATCCTCAATTCCACCTGGGCGGGGGATCAGATTATCGTCAAGAAAAACATCAATATCTCCATCGCGGTAGCGACAGAGGATGCCCTGTACGTGCCGGTGATCAAGGATGCCGACCAGAAATCGATTTTCGGCATTGCCAAATCCATTGAAGAGCTGGCCGCCAAGACGCGGGCAGGCAAGCTGACGGTGGACGACATGACCGGCGGCACCTTTACCGTGAACAACACCGGTTCCTTTGGCTCGGTCCTCTCCATGCCGATTATCAATTCGCCGCAGGCCGCGATTCTGAGTGTCGAATCGATTGTCAAACGACCCGTGGTGATCGACGATATGATCGCCATCCGGTCAATGGTAAACCTCTGCCTCTCGCTGGACCATCGCGTGCTGGACGGCCTCGTCTGCGGCCGTTTTCTCCAAAGCGTCAAACAAAAACTGGAAGCGATCGGACCCGACACCAAGCTATACTGACAGCTGTTCAAGCCAGATGATCCCGTTATTTCGGGGCGTCTGGCTTTTTTAACGGCGGATCAGGCCTGACGCAGCCAAGTATTTTTAAGAAAAGGATATCTCCCTTGTAACCTTTTGCTGACCTATGTCGTCATAGTAGATGGAGCGGATGGTTTTTCCATATTTATTTCGATAGATTCCCTCTAATTCGTAAATATGGTAAACTAATAGCATTCTACAAAAAATTCTTTGATCGATTTAAAGAGAAGTATGGGAGGAAGAACATGGAGAAGAGCAAAAAGGTACTTCCGATAATGTTGGCGACAGCGTTGGCAGCGACTCCTTTTGTCGTCGCACCCCAATCTGCAAGCGCGATCAGTTCGATCTCGATTGATGCGGATAATGATGAAACGGATGAAGACAGCGAATACACCATTGAGTTTGATCTGGATGCGGATCTAAAACGGGGAGACAAAATTTATGTAAAATTCCCCAAAGACTTTGATATCGATACGGACATCGGCAAAAGCGACATCGAAGCGGATTTTAAAGTCAAAAGCGTCAGTGCAAAGGGCAATGAAATCAGCATCACGATCGACGAAAACCTGTATGATGGCGACCAGGTTTCTTTTGATATCCTCGACGGCATCACCAACCCGTCTAAAAAAGGTACATATTCGATCGAGATCAGCACGACGGAAGAATCCAAGAAGTCAGCTTCGGTCAAAATTTACGATGGCAGCAGCAGCGGCAGCGGCAAAGCCAGCTCCGATGATTACTCCGTCGACATCACCGACACCACGGAAAAGAAAGAGACGCAGTACGAGATCGGCCCGATCAAGCTGGATGACAAGCTGACCAAAGGCGACTGGATCACGGTCACTTTCCCGAGCTCCAGCATGCTGCCCTCGAAAATCTCTACCAACGATGTCGATCTGAATAAATACTCTCCCGATCAGGTGCGCATCTCCGGCAAAACCGTCGAGCTGAAAGTACCGTCCAAAGCGGACGGAGACAAAGAGCTGACGCTGAAGTTTTACAAGAGCGCGGGGATTACCAACCCTTCTGCGGGAAATGATTACACCATCGAAGTAGAGTGGGAAAATGAAACCTACGAATCCGAGGAATTTGACATCAAGAAGTCCGGTTCTTCTTCCAGCTCTTCGACGGGCAGTGATTTCACGGTCAGCCTGTCCGACAGTTCGGCCGGAGCGCGTTCCAGCTACAGCTTTGAAGCCGACTTTGGCAAAACGGAGCTGGAAGCGGACAGCACGGTGATTATCGAATTCCCGTCTGCTGAAATGATTCCGGGCTATCTGGATCCGCAGGACTTCACAATCAATGGAAAAGCGGCGAAGCGAGTCGGCTTCTCCGGCAGCAAGGTATCGCTGACGACACCGTCCAACTTCTCTTCAAGCAAGACGGTGAAGATCGATGTGGCCCATACTGCCTGGATCACCAATCCAAAGACGCCGGGAGACTACACGATCAAGCTGACGGTAGACGGCAAAACAGCGACATCCAAATCCTTCCGCATCGGCGGGACGGGAACAGTCGTACCGGCGCCGACCGCTCCGACACCGAGCACCAATCCGGGCACAACGGTACCGGTCAATAACAGCACGGCGACGATTGGCCTCACCAATACGGCTGTCAACGGACAAACAGGCGTCAACATCGCGATCAGGGCAGTAGGCGCTCCGCTGGTGAAGCAGCGTGACTTCATCGAAGTGGTATTCCCGGTCGGATACAAAGTACCGGCGTACATCGCTCCGGCGAATGTATCGGTAAACGGCGCGGCTGCCAGCTTTGTCGCTGTGCGCGGACAAAACGTGCTGGTCTATCCGAATCAGGACATCCCGGCAGGCGCAGGGGCGAATATCGTGATCACTCCTGCCGCCAACATCGTCAACCCGGCTGCGAAAAACACGTACAGCATCAGCGTCTTCAGCTCGGAGGAAAAAGGCTTGCTGTTTGCTCGCGCAGTGGGCGTAGGGGTACCGCAACCGGTCCAAACTCCTGCTCCGGCACCTGCACCTGCGCCGGCACCAGCTCCGCAGAAGCCCCAGGTAGCCGTACCGACAAACGCGGCTCTGTTTAAACTGAATACCAACCAGTTCACGCTGCACGGCAAAACCTACCCGATGCAGGAAGCGCCATTCCTGGCAAACGGAAACACAACCATGGTTCCTGCGCAATTCTTTAAAGAAGCGCTGGCGATCACCACGTTCTGGAACAATGACGTCGTCACGATCTCCAGCGGCGGCAAAGTGATCCGTCTGACGGTAGGATCCAACAAGGCGAGAGTCGGCTCTCAGGAAGTGACGCTCCCGTCCGCAGTCGTCCTCAAAAACGGCATGCCGATGATTCCGGTTCGCTTTGTGACCGACAATCTGGGCTACTCGGTTGGTTGGGACGCGAGCACATCCAGCGTCTACGTCTACAAATAAACAAAAAGACAACCCCCTTCCTGTTCGGGAGGGGGTTGATTTATTCCGTTCGCGAGCGGACTTGGCAGACCTCTCGCACATCTACCATTGAAAGAAGAACATCGGGACGACCAGAGATACGACCAGAATCAGGATCAATATTTTGGCAAAAGTTGACTGGTGACGCATGAATACCCTCCTACATCAAACAATTTAAAAATTTTCGGCAGGAAAAGTCGAAATTGTGACGATATTGTGTTACTCCCTGTGCTAGAATTATTCGAAGGGAGAATCATAACCTCCCCTTCGTTATTACCATCGAAAACGAGGTGTCCACAGGTGACTACTAAAGATTGTACCGAACTGTACCGGAAGTGGCAACAGGAGCTAAACGAGCGACTGGCCAAGTCGCCCGAAAGAAAAAAGCAGTTTGCCACCTCGTCTGATATCGTGGTGGATCCATTGTATACGCCGGACAACATCGATCAGCACTACATGGATAACATCGGGTTTCCCGGTCAGTACCCGTATACGCGAGGCGTCCAGCCCAATATGTACCGCGGCAGACTGTGGACCATGCGGCAATACGCCGGCTTCGGTTCCGCCGAAGAGACGAACAAGCGCTTTCGCTATTTATTGGAGCAGGGGCAGACGGGATTAAGCGTTGCCTTTGACCTCCCCACACAGATCGGCTACGATTCCGACGATCCGATGGCTGCGGGAGAAGTGGGCAAGGTGGGCGTGGCGATTGATTCGCTGGAGGATATGGAGGTTCTCCTGGAAGGCATCCCGCTTGACAAGGTCAGCACTTCCATGACGATCAACGCACCGGCTTCGGTGCTGCTCGCCATGTACATCGCGGTGGGCGAAAAACAGGGCGTGCCAGCAGCAAAGCTATCGGGCACCATCCAGAATGACATTTTGAAAGAATACATCGCACGGGGCACCTATATTTTTCCGCCGAAGCCCTCGATGCGCTTGATAACAGATATCTTCGCCTACTGCGCGGAGCATGTGCCGAAGTGGAATACCATTTCCATCAGCGGCTACCACATTCGTGAAGCCGGCTCGACGGCTGTGCAGGAAGTGGCGTTTACGATTGCCGACGGCATTGCCTACGTGGAAGCCGCGCTCAAAGCGGGACTGGACATCGATCAGTTTGCACCGCAATTATCCTTTTTCTTCAATGGGCATAATCACTTTTTCGAAGAGATCGCCAAGTTCCGGGCGGCCAGACGGATGTGGGCGCGCTTGATGAAGGAGAGATACGGGGCGAAAAATCCGAAGTCCTGGCAGTTCCGCGTGCATACGCAGACCGGCGGTTCGACCCTGACGGCACAGCAGCCCGACAATAACATCGTACGGGTGACTCTGCAGGCGTTGGCTGCAGTCTTGGGCGGCACACAAAGCCTGCACACCAATTCGCGCGACGAAGCGCTTGCCCTGCCGACCGAGGAATCGGCCCGGATCGCGCTGCGCACCCAACAGATCATCGCCTTTGAAAGCGGGGTTACCGACACGGTAGATCCGCTGGCCGGCTCTTATTTCGTAGAGTACCTGACGGATCAGGTAGAGGCCAAGGCGTTGGAATACCTGGAGAAAATCGAACAGCTGGGCGGAGCGGTCGCCGCAGTCGAAGCAGGCTACATGCAGCGGGAAATTCATAAGCAAGCCTATGAGACACAGCGCAAAATCGAATCCGGCGAGGAAAAAGTGGTCGGGATGAACTGCTTCCAGCTGGAACATGAGCCCCAGCCGGAGCTGCTTCGCGTCGATCCGACGCTCGGACGCAAACAGAAGGAACGGCTCGACGCGCTCAGAGCCAAGCGCAATAATCAGGCGGTTGAACAAACGCTCGCTCAGTTGCGAGCGGCGGCGGAAGGAACAGAAAACTTGATGCCCTCGATTCTGGAATGTGTGCGCAATTATGCGACCATCGGTGAAATTTGCGGCGTATTGCGCGACGTTTTCGGAGAGTATCGGGCTGTCTAATCGGAAAAGCAGGAAGGTTCAAGTGACAAGGGGGAGCTAACGATGGAACAAAGGATACGCGTACTGGTGGCAAAACCCGGCCTCGACGGACATGATCGCGGCGCGCTGGTCGTGGCACAGGCGCTGCGTGACGAAGGGATGGAAGTGGTCTACACCGGCCTGCGCCAGACGCCGGCCCAGATCGCAGCGGCCGCGATTCAGGAGGATGTAGACTGTATCGGTCTTTCTTGTCTCTCCGGCGCGCATAACGAGCTTTTTCCGGAAGTCGTCCGCCTGCTGCGGGAGCAGGGGGCAGATGACATCCTGATCGTAGGGGGGGGCGTGATTCCTCAGGAGGACATTCCTTTCCTGAAAGAACAGGGGATAGCGGAGGTGTTCACGCCAGGCACGCCGACGCGCGTGACCGCCGATTACATTCGGGCGCATGTGAAGCGGAAGCGGATGACGCTGCAGACGGCTCCCAGCAAAATCGCCCACATCGGGATCGCTGTCAAAAGTCTCGAGGCGGCCCTGCCCTTTTACACACAGCAGCTCGGTCTGCCGCTGATCGGCACGGAAGAGGTGGAGAGCGAGCAGGTGCGGATTGCTTTCCTGCAAATCGGCGAGAGCCGCATCGAGCTGCTGGAGCCTGCCAGTGCGGACAGTCCGATCGCCAAATTTATCGAGAAGCGCGGCGAGGGCATTCATCATATCGCTTTCGATGTAGACCATATCGAAGACCGCCTGCAGCAATTAAAGGAGAACGGCATTCCGCTCATCCATGAGACACCCAAGCCAGGTGCGCACGGGGCCAGCATCGCCTTCCTGCACCCGAAGGCAGCGGGCGGGGTCTTGTTTGAGCTGTGCCAGTATCCCCAGGCAGAAGGAAGCAAGGAGGAGTCCGGGCATGAGTGAGGCCATGTACGAAAAAATCGACCAGCTGTACGAGCGCAAACGGGTCGTGGAAATGGGCGGAGGAGACGAACGGATCGCCGCTCAGCACAATCGGGGAAAGCTGACCGCGCGTGAACGCATTTCTCTCTTGCTCGACCCCGACAGTTTTGTCGAGCTGCAGCCTTTCGTCAAACACCGGGCCACCCATTTTGGGATGGACAAACTGGAGGCGCCAGGCGAGGGTGTCGTCACCGGCTACGGCAAGATCAATGGGCGTCTCGTCTACATCTTCGCCCAGGACTTCACCGTTTTTGGCGGCGCTCTGGGTGAAATGCACGCCAAAAAAATCGCCAACATCATGGACCTGGCAGCCAAAAATGGCGCACCTGTCATCGGCCTGAACGATTCCGGCGGCGCCCGCATCCAGGAGGGTGTGGTCTCGCTGGACGGCTACGGGCATATTTTCTACCGCAACTCCATCTATTCCGGAGTCATTCCGCAAATTTCCGTCATCCTGGGACCGTGTGCCGGAGGGGCTGTCTATTCGCCTGCGATTACCGACTTTGTGTTCATGGTGGAGAAGACGTCGCAGATGTTTATCACCGGTCCGAAGGTGATCGAAACGGTGACAGGCGAGAAAATCTCCAGCGAGGACCTCGGCGGCGCTTCCGTACACTCGGCGATCAGCGGCAATGCCCATTTTACGGCGGCGACCGAGGAAGAGGTGCTGGAGCAAGTGCGCCATCTGCTGAGCTTTCTCCCGCAGAACAACCGGGAAGAGCCGCCGCGGAAAGAGTATCGCGGCGAAGACGGCGATTGGCTGGAAGAATTGATCGAGCTGGTCCCGGTTGCGGGCACCAAGGTGTACGACGTCAAAAAAGTACTGGAAAAGATCGTCGATGACGGCGAATTCCTGGAGATCCAGCCGGATTTCGCCCGCAATATTGTGGTCGGCTACGGCCGGATCAACGGACAGAGCGTAGGGCTGATCGCCAACCAGCCAAAGGTGATGGCCGGGGGCTTGGATATCGATTCCTCCGACAAGCTGGCCCGCTTTATCCGCACCTGCGACTGCTACAATATTCCACTGGTCACCTTTGTCGACGTGACCGGCTTCTTCCCGGGCATCAATCAGGAGCATGGCGGAATTATCCGTCACGGCGCCAAGATTTTGTATGCCTACTCGGAAGCGACTGTACCGAAAATCACCGTCATCACGCGCAAGGCGTACGGAGGGGCTTATGTGGCGCTGAACTCCAAGGCGATCGGGGCAGACGTGGTGTACGCTTGGCCCAATGCCGAAATCGCCGTAATGGGACCGGAGGGGGCAGCCAATGTGATTTTCGCCCGCGACATCGAACAAAGCGAGGACCCCGTCGCCACCCGTCAGGCCAAAATTGCCGAATACCGCGAGCGCTTCGCCAATCCCTATGTGGCAGCGGAAAACGGCATGGTCGATGATGTCATCGATCCGCGGGAGACCCGCAAATATTTGAAGCTGTCTCTGGAGATGCTGAAAAATAAAGTGGAGCAGCGCCCCTACAAAAAGCACGGAAACATCCCGCTCTGATTCGAAGCGAAAAAAGAGAGCAGTGGACATGGTGGAAAAAATTTTTTTGCTGTATACTGAACCATGTAGTCACTTGCAGGAAAAATGCCCCGCAGTCATGCAGCAGACTACGGGGTTTTCTGTAGCCGTGCGCGGTTGGTTGTTTTTTCCATACATACGGGTGCGAAGCATCGCGCAAGTCCGGCTGCAGCCAACATGCTTGGCAAACAGCCAAGATTACTGAGGAGGAGTCGTCGTGATCAATCAGGAGCGTTTGTTGAACGAGTTTTTGGAGCTCGTCCAGATCGACAGCGAAACCAAAAACGAAGCACAGATTAACAAGGTACTGAAAGACAAACTGATCGAAATGGGCTTTACGGTGGAAGAAGACGATGCCGCAGCCAAGACCGGACATGGCGGCAATAATCTGGTCGCTACGCTCGAAGGGAATGCCAAGGGACCGGCGATCCTTTTCAGCAGCCATATGGACACGGTCGTGCCCGGCAATGGCGTGAAACCACAGGTGCGCGACGGATACGTCTATTCCGACGGCACCACGATTCTCGGTGCAGACGATAAAGCAGGGATCGCTGCTATCTTTGAAGCCATTCGCACCGTAAAAGAGCAAAATCTGCCGCATTCGACGATCCAGGTCGTGCTGACGGTGGGCGAGGAGTCGGGTCTGGTCGGATCGCGCGCCATGGACGCCAGCCTGCTGAAGGCAGAAATGGGATTCATCCTCGATTCCGACGGTCCCGTCGGCCAGATTACGACGGCGGGTGCCGGACAGTATCGGATTGTTACGCGCATCCACGGAAAAGCGGCTCACGCCGGCGTGAATCCGGAGGACGGCATCAGTGCTATCACGATCGCGAGCAAAGCCATCTCCCGCATGAAGCTGGGACGGATCGACGAGGATACGACCGCCAATATCGGCCGCTTCGAGGGCGGCAAGGCCTACAATATCGTAACGGACTACGTGGAAGTCTGGTCCGAAGCGCGGAGCCTGGTCATGGACAAACTGGAAGCGCAGGTCAAGAGCATGACGACTGCCTTTGAAGAAGCTGCTGCCGAAATGGGCGGACGCTGCGAGAATGACGTCATCTTTATGTATCACGGCTATAAATACAATGAAGAAACGCCTGTCGTGAAAAAGGCGATTGGTGCCGTGAAGCGCATCGGCCGCAACCCCGAGCTGGTTTCGAGCGGCGGAGGAAGCGACGGAAACGTATTCAACGGCTACGGCGTGCCCAGCGTAAACTTCGCGATCGGGTATGAAGAAATCCACACCAAAAATGAGCGGATGCCGATCGAAGAGTTGAACAAGGCCGCTGAGCTGGTGCTCGCGGTGATCGCTGAAGTTCTGGAATAACGAAAACCGAAGGAAAAACGTGAGGAAAAACGGGCAGAACCGGTCTCCGCTAGGGGGAGCCGGTTCTTTTTTGGCATTCATGCCCATAATTTAACTATGTTCGGACTTCCAGCCAAACAGGAGGGCCGATTATCTGAAAGGATGACAGGCAAGGTCGAAGACACGGTCCAGGTTCATGTTCCCGCCGAAGCGCGAGCATAGCCTGACAGCAAAGGAGGGGGATGCAGTGCTTCGCCTGGAATCAGGAATTGTCCAAAGAGTGATCAAACAAAAGCCGGGGATGCAGCTGGTGGAAGTGCTGCTGACCAGCAGCGGTCATCTCGGGCAGGCCATCTCCTACTCCGCGGAGAAGTATGCGGCAGGGGATGAACTTTTGCTGAACACAACCGCCGTCCGGCTTTCGCTGGGGACGGGCGGGTATCATATCGTCGTGGGAAAAATACTGGCGGACGGCGCGGCGGATCTGTATCCGAGCAGTTGGGGACATATCATGAAAATGCGCTATTCGCCGTGGCAGATGGCGGTCGACGCGGTCGAGGAGCAGAACAGTCCCTATCACTCCCTGTTCACGGACGAGCAGGCTTCCCTGGAAGGCACACCGGTTCTGATCGGTGAGCTGCACAGCTTGCTGCCGACAGTGGCAGGCGCCATCCGTGAGGCTGCTCCGTCGTGGCGCATCGTCTATGTCATGCCGGATGGGGCTTCCCTGCCGATCGGGCTCAGCCAGCAGGTGGCCCATCTCAAATCGCAGGGGCTCGTCAGCAGTACGGTTACGACCGGACATGCATGGGGGGGAGACTGGGAAAGCGTCAATATATACAACGGACTTTTAGCCGCGCGCCTGACAGCAAAAGCGGATATCATCGTCTGCCTGCTTGGTCCCGGCGTAGCGGGTACCGGCACACCTCTGGGCTTTTCGGGCATGCAATTGGCAGAAGTTATCCATGCAGTCAGCCTGCTTGGCGGCATCCCTTTTTTTATTCCCCGGGTCAGTTTTTCCGACACGCGAGAGCGCCATCGGGGGGTTAGCCACCACACCCTGACGCTGCTGCGCAAATTTACGCTTCGCCCTGTGCTCATGCCCGTACCGATATGGGGAGATGAGCGCGACGATCGCATCGCCTCGCAGTTGACAGAGATTCACAAGCAGGCGGGCCATATTCTCTTGCGCCGAGCAGCCCCTTCGCAGGCACAGCTGGAGAAGCTGGAAGGCTTGTACGATTTGCAGCTGTCCACGATGGGCAGGAGCTGGCGCGAAGACCCTGCGCCCTTCCAAGCGGCGATTCTGGCTGCAGAGCTCGCAGTGAAGAGTGCGGGAGCGGCGGTCAGCGGCGGCCGGAGCGGGTTCGCCGAGCCAGATACTCTTGCAGCGTTAGCTCTTTTTTTGACCAGGAACGGAGAGTAGCACGTATTTCCCATACTTTTCCGACCATGCGCAGCTGCTTTTCGTCGACATAGGTTTTCATCCGCAATCTCCTCCGATACAATATGGGTGGACAAGTCATTTGCTCCCAGCATATGGCGGGGCGGTCTTCTTTAGAACCAGCCACTACAGGAAAAAGGGTGATCATGATGAAACATACAGAGCACCTCTACGAAAAAACCATCTCCAGCCAAACGATCTACGAAGGGAAAGTCGTCAAGCTGAAAGTGGATGAAGTCCTTTTGCCCAACGGCAAAACAGCCAAGCGGGAAATCGTCAATCACCAGGGAGCGGTCGCTGTCATGGCTTTGACGGACGAGGGCAAGCTCATCGCTGTGCGCCAGTTTCGCAAGCCGCTGGAGCGGGAGATCGTCGAACTGCCGGCAGGCAAGCTGGAGCCGGGGGAAGAGCCGCTTGCTTGCGCCATCCGCGAGCTGAAGGAAGAGACGGGTTACGAGGCGGAGAGCTTTACCCACCTCAGCTCCTTTTACACGTCGCCGGGATTTGCGGATGAGTTGCTGCATCTCTATCTCGCGACCGGACTCAGAAAAGGGGAGGCGCAGTTGGATGAGGATGAATTCGTGGACGTGGTGGAATTGACGCTCGAAGAGGCACAAGAGCTGCACCGCCTCGGGGAGATTCGCGATGCCAAGACAGTCGTGGCGCTGTATGCCTGGGAAAGCCGGAAGCTGCATGGACAAAAATAACGGCAGCATGGCGGAATACTTCTGTGATATGCATATCCACGTGGGCGGCACGCTGAGCGGGAAGCCCGTAAAAATCACCGCTTCCCGCTCCATGACCCTGACCCGCATTCTGGAGGAGGCTTCCGAGCGAAAAGGGATGGATATGATCGGGATTATCGATGCCCATTCGCCAGAGGTGCAGGAGGAGCTGCGGGGATTGATTCAGCGGGGCGAAGCCGAGGAGCATCCGATGGGCGGCGTGATGTACAAACAGACGATGCTGATTCTCGGATGCGAAGTGGAGATTAAGGAGGAGGGCAGAGGGGAAGCCCATTTTCTCTGCTATCTGCCCGATTTGGAGAAAATGAGCATGCTGACGGGCTGGCTGGCGCAGCGCTGCAAAAATGTGACGCTCAGCTCCCAGCGAATCCGCACCCATCTCAGGGAGCTGCAGAATGTCATGGCAGAGTGGGACGGCGTCATCGTCCCGGCCCATATTTTTACCCCGCATAAAGGCTTGTACGGGAGCTGCACTGATTCGCTGGCAGAGGTGGCCGACCCGGCCCTGATCCCCGCCGTCGAGCTGGGGCTGAGCGCCAATACCGAGATGGCGGATCGGCTGCAAGAGTTGCATGACAAAACGTTTTTGACCAATTCGGACGCCCACTCGCTGGCCAATATCGGGAGAGAGTACCAGCGGATGGCGATGAAGGACCGGTCGTTTGCGGAGTGGCGGCTGGCGCTTGAGCGCAAGGAAGGCAGAGGGGTGCGGATCAACTACGGCCTGCACCCGCAATTGGGCAAGTACCACCAGACAGCTTGCCAGTCCTGCCAGTCGCTTCTGCCCGCGGATCCGGAGGGGCGCTGCCCGCAGTGCGGATTTAAAAGAGTCGTGCGCGGCGTGTCCAGCCGGATCGAGCAGCTCGCCGACGCGCCGCCGGGCATTCATCCACCGTTTCGGCCGCCCTATGTCGAGCAGGTCCCGCTTGAATTCATCCCGGGAGTAGGACCCAAGCTGAAGGAGAAACTGTATCAGCATTTCGGCACGGAGATGTCCATCCTGCATCGGACCTCATTCGATGAGCTGGCCCATGTCACGGGGGAGCGTGTCGCGGAGCTGATCGTCCAAGCCAGAGAGGGACGTCTCGCGATGAAGGCCGGAGGGGCCGGAACGTACGGAAAGATTATCGCTTCGCCGCGGGACAAGGCATAGTCGTCCTGCCGACCGCATAGGCTGTAGAGTAATCGGGATTGCGGGAGGCGAGCTGTCGTGCGGACGCGAATTGGACAAACAATCCAGGTATATGCGAAAGAACATCAGTCCCTGTACTGGTTTACGATTGTGCTCTTTACCATGGGCATTATTTTCGGCGCAGTGATCGTCAATTCACTGCCGCTCTCGCAAAGAGAAGATTTGTTTGGCTTCCTCCAGTTTTTCTTTAGCAGCCTGGGGGAAAAGGGCATACCCGAGCCGTCTTCTCACTTCCAGCAGTCCTTTGGCCATTATGCCAAAACGGTCGGCATCATGTGGGTATTGGGCTTGTCGATTATCGGCCTGCCGATGATTCTGCTTTTGCTCTTTTTAAAAGGAGTGGTGGTCGGTTTCACCGTCGGCTTTCTGGTGACCCAGCTGCAGTGGAAGGGCGTGACCTTTGCGATGATGGGCGTGCTGCCGCAAAATTTGCTGGTCGTCCCCGCGCTGATCATCGTAGGCGTGAGCGGCATCTCCTTTTCCCTGCGGCTGATCAAAACCAGGCTGCTCAGCAAACGGGACGTCATCCTGCCTCATTTCGTCGGCTATTCCGTGCTGGTGATCTCGATGCTGGCGGTACTGACCATCGCTGCTCTGTTTGAGAGCTTCGTATCGCCAAAGCTGATGCAGATGGTTCTTAATCGATAATAATTCTCAGATAAGAACATATGTATTTGACTTATGCGATGCCCCTCTACTATAATAGGAGCAGGTTTCATGTGAGCGGGAGGGGCAATCATGTTGGATGAAAAGTTAGAGAAAATCAAGCAGCAACTTCATTCCCAAAACTACAAACTGACGCCACAGCGTGAAGCCACTGTTCGCGTTTTGCTGGAGCATGAAGAAGACCATCTCAGCGCGGAGGATGTCTATCTGTTGGTGAAGGACAAAGCGCCCGAGATTGGCCTCGCTACCGTTTACCGTACACTCGAGCTGCTCAGCGAGCTCAAGATCATACACAAAATGAACTTTGGAGACGGCGTAGCCCGCTACGACCTTCGTGACGATAATTCGGAATACCACCATCACCACTTGATTTGTAACAACTGCGGCACAGTGGATGAGATTTTTGAAGATCTCCTGGTGACAGCCGAAGAAAAGGTAAAGAATGTTTACAACTTTTACATTACCGACCATCGTCTCGTCTTTTACGGCATCTGCAGCCGCTGTATCGACAAGGTAAACGTAGATGATTTCAAGTAAAAAACTTCTCTTTCATCAGGGGAAGTTTTTTTGTTTGCCCGTTATTACCATGGGCGGCACAGACATTCCCGGCGGCGCGGTCTTTTCGCTCATGAATCCCCCGCTTGGAGGCATCCTATAAGCAGCAGCCATGATCTCTCTGGACAAGTACGGGTTTGAATGCTGCCGCGGACAGGCGCATATATATAGAAGGAATGCTAGCGGGAAGGATGTAGAGCGATGCGGATACCGTTACGTCGCCTGATGGAGATATTGCGTTTTTTCCTTCTGTTCGTTACCTGCACCCTCATCTCTTATGGAATCATCACTCTCCTGACCGCCAAGCTGTGGTCGGGCAATCCGTACAAAGAGCCAAACGGCAATGCCGTCAAAGTCGTCAAGCTGATCAACAGCCCTGCCCCGCAGGATTTGGACGGGTACATGGCCCGGCTCCAGCTCTTTTATTTGACAGGAGAATAATGGTTTTCTCCCACCCAAAAAAGAGGACTTTTCCTCTTGGTGTGGAAAGCAATATGTGATACTTTTCACCTGAAGGGGACAACTTCATGGACATGTTGATCGATCAGTTTATCCATTTTCTTTCTGTCGAGAAGGGGCTGTCACCCAATACCCTGGAATCCTATCAGCGCGATATGATTGCCTACACCTCCTATCTTCAGGAGCAGGGCGTGACGCGGATCGAGGATTCGACGCGCACCCAAATTATCGGGTATTTGATGAGCTTGCAGGAAAAGGGCAGGGCTACCGCCACTCTCTCCCGCAATATGGCCTCCATTCGGGCCTTTTATCAATTTCTCGTGCGTGACAAATACATAGAGAAAGATCCGTCGATTCATCTGGAAACGCCCAAAATCGAAAAAAGGCTGCCAAAGGTTTTATCGGTGGAAGAAGTGGAGCGACTGCTCGACAGTCCGCCCGTGAATCATCCCGCAGGTTTGCGCGACAAGGCGATGCTGGAGTTGTTGTATGCAACGGGTATCCGCGTGTCCGAACTGGTGAATCTGAATGTCATGGATGTCAATCTCGATATGGGATTCGTCAAATGCATGGGCAAAGGGTCCAAGGAGCGGATCATCCCGCTCGGGTCAGTCGCGATCCAGATGGTGCGCCACTACCTGCAGGCCGGCCGCCCGCGCCTGGTAAAAGAACCGGGGGAGACCGCGCTGTTCCTGAACCATCTGGGCAAGAGAATCACGCGGCAGGGGTTCTGGAAAATCATCAAGCGGTACGGCTTGAAAGCCAATGTTAAGACGGAGATTACCCCGCATACGCTGCGCCATTCTTTTGCCACGCACCTGTTGGAAAACGGGGCCGATCTTCGCTCCGTCCAGGAAATGCTGGGCCATGCAGACATCTCCACGACGCAGATTTACACGCATGTCACCCGGACGCGCATTAAGGATATTTATGCAAAAACACACCCGAGAGCCTAGTCTCTCTTTTTTTCCTCGTCAGACGTCTGACGACTTGACCATGAAAGGCCGCAAACGCAGCACTCAATACCTTTATTTTTTGTAGGAGGCGGTTTTTTTGCCACGTTTTCAAAGAGTTTTTCTAATCGTGATGGACAGTGTCGGGATCGGTGAATTGCCGGATGCAGCCCGTTTTCAGGATGAAGGCGCACATACGCTCGGCCATATCGCGGAGCGGGTGAAAGGCTTTCAACTGCCCCATATGCAAGCGCTGGGACTGGGGAATATCGCTCCGCTTGCAAATGTACCGCCTGCAGCCGAACCGCAGGCTCACTATGGCAAGATGAAAGAAATATCGATCGGCAAGGATACCACGACCGGACACTGGGAGATCATGGGTCTGCACGTCTCAACGCCGTTTCGCACTTATCCGGACGGGTTTCCGGCTGCATTGATCCAGGAGTTTGAACAGCGGATCGGGCGCAAGGTTCTGGGGAACAAGGTCGCATCCGGCACCGGCATCCTGGATGAGCTGGGCGAAGAGCATATGCGGACAGGCGATGTCATCGTCTACACATCGGCAGACAGCGTCTTTCAAGTCGCCGCCCATGAGGAAGTCGTTCCGCTGGAGGAGTTGTACCGCATCTGCGAGATCGCCCGGGAGCTGACACTCCGCGATGAGTTCGCCGTCACCCGCGTGATCGCACGCCCGTTTATCGGAGAGCCCGGCCATTTCGTACGCACAGCCAATCGCCATGATTACTCCGTCAAGCCCTTTGCGCCGACGGTGATGAACCGCCTGCAGGATGCAGGCCTGGCCTCGATCGCGATCGGGAAAATCAGCGATATCTATGCGGATGAAGGCGTAACCAGAGCGATCCGGACGCAGGACAACATGGACGGCGTGGACCAGCTGTTGGGCACGATGAAGGAATCCTTTACGGGGCTCAGCTTTGTCAATCTGGTCGATTTCGATGCCAAATTTGGCCATCGCCGCGATCCGGAAGGGTACGGCCAGGCCTTGATGGAATTCGATGCCCGCATACCGGAGCTGCTCGCAGCCCTGCGTGAGGATGACCTGCTGATCATTACGGCAGACCACGGAAATGACCCCGTCCATCACGGCACCGATCACACGCGAGAGTACGTGCCGCTGCTTGCGTATCACAAGCGGATCAGGAGCGGAGCGGATTTGGGCGTTCGCGGCACATTTGCCGATCTGGGCGCGACGATTGCCGACAACTTTGGCGTGCCGCTGCCGGAGATCGGCGAGAGCTTTTTGTCCAGCCTGTAAGAAAGACGGAAGGAAAGAAGAGTACGATATTGAGAGGAGCAAAAAACATGTCTACATTTCAAGAAGCAGTACGTTATATTGAGCCAAAATTAACGGAAAAACCAACGATCGGCCTGGTCTTGGGCTCGGGTCTGGGGGTGCTCGCGGACGAGATTGAAAATCCGGTGATCATTCCTTACCACGAAATACCGGGCTTCACCGTATCCACCGTCGTTGGGCATAAAGGGCAGCTGGTCATCGGAGGGCTGCAGGGCAAACAAGTCGTCGCGATGCAGGGGCGCTTCCATTACTACGAAGGCCATGGCCTCGATGCGGTTGTCTTTCCGATCCGCGTCATGAAGCAGCTGGGCGTAGAGACGATCATCGTCACCAATGCGGCTGGAGGCATCAATGAGAGCTATGAGCCTGGCGATCTGATGCTCATCGCCGATCATCTCAATATGACATTCCGCAATCCGCTCATCGGGCCGAATGACGACGAGCTGGGAGCGCGTTTCCCTGACATGTCGGAAGCCTATTCCAAGGCGCTGCGCGCGGTGGCAAAAGAGGTAGCGGCGGAGCAGGGCATTCGTCTGCGCGAAGGGATCTACGTCGGCCTCCTGGGTCCGTCTTATGAGACGCCTGCGGAAATCCGCATGCTCCGCATGCTGGGCGGAGATGCCGTCGGGATGTCTACCGTGCCGGAAGTGATCGCAGCCAAACATATGCGGATGAATGTACTCGGCATCTCCTGCATCAGCAACATGGCCGCAGGGATTCTGGAGCAGCCGTTGTCGCATGAAGAAGTCATGGAGACGACGGAAAAGGTAAAGACGCAGTTCCTGGCTTTGGTAAACGGAATCGTCGCAAAGCTCTAAAGCTGGTTGGGAAGGGTATGTTGTTTGATGCGCATGCCCTTCTTGTTTCCACACGAAAGCGTTTTGACGCGGTGAGACGTGCGGCCAGATACGATGAGACTTCAGTCTCACGCGATGAAATGCGGTTCCGCGAGATAAAGATAGCCGATGAGGTGAACGATCATGCGCATGGTGGATATCATCGCAAAAAAAAGAGACGGTCATGACCTGACCACAGAAGAGATTCAATTTCTCGTCACGGGATATACGGACGGGAGCATCCCGGATTATCAGATGTCGGCCTGGGCGATGGCGGTTCTGCTGCGCGGCATGACTCCGCGCGAGACAGGGGATTTGACGCTGGCGATGGCCGCCTCGGGGGAGCAGCTGGACCTGTCTTCCCTGCCGGGGATCAAGGTAGATAAGCACAGCACGGGGGGAGTGGGCGACAAAACCACGCTGGTAGTGGCGCCGCTGGTGGCTGCCGCCGGAATCCCTGTGGCCAAAATGTCCGGCAGAGGATTGGGCTATTCGGGAGGAACGATTGACAAGCTGGAGTCTTTTTCCGGCTTTCAGGTAGAACGCAGCCGGGAGCAGTTTCTAAGGCAAGTACAGGAGATCGGCGTATCGGTCATCGGCCAGTCGGGCAACCTGACGCCGGCGGATAAAAAACTGTACGCCCTCCGGGACGTAACCGCTACGGTGGAAGCCGTTCCGCTGATCGCCAGCTCGATCATGTCCAAGAAAATTGCAGCCGGCGCGGATGCGATCCTGCTGGACGTAAAAGTTGGCAGCGGCGCTTTCATGAAGACCTTGGAACAGGCGGAGACGCTCGCGACCGCCATGGTCCAGATCGGCAAACAGGTAGGCAGGAAAACGGTTGCCGTCATCAGCGACATGGACCAACCGCTCGGGTACGCTGTGGGCAATGCGCTGGAAGTGCAAGAGGCGATCGAGACCCTGGCAGGCAGGGGACCTCGCGATCTGACCGAGCTGGCGCTGTCGATCGGAGCCCATATGCTCGTACTGGGCGAGCTGGTCACCGATGTGGAGGAGGGCCGCGCGCGTCTGGAGGAGATCATCCGGACAGGGCAGGCGGTGGAGAAACTGGCGCAGATGGTCGAAGCGCAGGGAGGCAGCAGGGAGGACGTCTACGATCCGTCTCGCCTGCCGTCCGCTTCTTTGTCGCTGGAGATCAAAGCAGCACAGGACGGCTATATTGCCGCCATTGACGCAGAGACGGTGGGGCATGCCTCTGTCCTGCTGGGAGCGGGCAGATTGACCAAGGAGATGCCGATCGATTTGGCTGTTGGCATCGTTCTCGCGAAAAAGCGGGGGGAAAAGGTGCGGGCCGGGGAGGTTCTGGCTACGATCTACGCCAATGACGATCATCTGCTGCAGCAGGCTGCAAGGGAGCTGGCAGGAGCGTATACATACAGCGCCGAAGCTGCAATGGACCAGCCATTAATTTACAAAACGATAGTAGAGTAGAATAGGTTTTTTGTAAAATGACAACGTCGGGCGTACTGTCCGGCGTTAGCCGGGTATAAAATTTAGAATAGTCGGTTACTGAATATTGTGAACGAAAAAGACGGACAGGATTTGCAAAATCAAAACGAGGGAAGGTTTGCAAAACGCAGGCCAGACGGGGCAGAAAGGGCAGAAAATCGGACAAAATTTGACTTTCTCGATAAATTTTTATTGATTAATCAACTGATTTACGGTTCAATAGTAGGATAGAACCCTAATGTAATTGTTAAAATTAAATTTATTGTTCGGATTCACTTTATAATATTTTATAATTCTACAAGTCAAATTTCGTTGACACCGCTACCAATTCAGATTATGTTTATTGTGACAGGCAATATGTTTAAGATTTTTGCGAATATCGTAAAAAACTGATGGAGGTTCTTTAAAAATCGTATTTATGAAAAAGCTGGACCATGTTGATATGCAGATCTTGCAAATCCTCCAAGAGGATGGAAGAAGGGCTTACACAGAAATTGCCCATCAACTTGGCTTGAGCGAAGGGACCATCCGATCGCGCATTACCCGCCTGTTACAAGATGGAGTGTTTCAATTTGTCATTCACCCCGACCCGGAGAAATTGGGCCTTCACGTACAGGCGATCATCGGATTGACGACCAAGCTCGGGCTGCAAAACAGCGTGGCCGAGGAATTGAGCAAGTTTCCTGAGGTCCGATTTGTGGGTGCATTTAGCGGTAAGCACGACTTGATCATTCAGGCGTGTTTCCATAATAACGATGAATTGATCACTTTCGTCAACGAACGACTCTCACAATGTGAAGGGATTCTGGCGGCCGATGTGTCGCTGGAGCTAAAGCAGTACAAAGACTCCTTCTCATTCGTTCGTGATGAAGATGTGGCCATATGATGAAAGGAGCTGGTAATCCGAGGAAAAAGAGCCCCGGTTTTTTCGTTGCATCACGTTTTAAATTTTCAGAAAACATACAAAAGAGAGACAGAAAAGAAGACAATGACATTGGGGGTTATTGCGTTGAAAAAGAACGTGTTTGCTCTTGTCAGTTCTGTAGCAGTTTTAGGTGCAGCCTTGGCTGGTTGCGCAGGCGGCCAACAGGCTACCACCGATCCGAAGCCTGCTGAAGGCACCACGGGTCAACAACCTGCAGCGCCTGCGGAGAAAAAGCCGCAAGTATTGAAGCTCAATCTTCACTCCGAGCCACCGACTGCAGACCCGGGAATCTCTGAGGATACGACATCGGCTGCGATTATCCGCGCTACCTTCGACGGTCTCACCCGCGTAGATGCGAGCCAGCAGCCAGTCATGTCAGTAGCTGAAAGCTATGAGCTTTCCGAAGATATGCTCACCTATACGTTTAAACTGAAGGACACCAAATGGGCAAATGGAGAGCCTGTAACGGCACACGACTTTGAATACGCCTGGAAGCGCGCACTCGATCCAAACACAGCTTCCAACTATGCGTACCAACTGTACTATGTAAAAAATGGGGAAGCCTTCAACAAAGGCACCGCCAGCCGCGATGACGTCGGTGTTAAGGCACTCGACGACAAGACACTGGAAGTAAAGCTGGAAAACCCGACGCCCTTCTTCCTGGAGCTGACCGCCTTCCCGACCTATTTCCCGGTCAACAAAAAGCTGGTTGAGTCCAATCCGAAATGGGCGGCAGAAGCTAGCACCCACATGGGTAACGGTCCGTTCAAGATGGAAACGTGGGAACATAAGAGCAAGCTCGTGCTCGTTAAAAACGAAAATTACTGGGACAAAGATACGGTTAAATTGGATCGCATCGAGTTTGCTATGGTAGAAGACGAGAACACCGAGCTGTCCATGTTTGAAAACGGCGAGATTGACTGGGCAGGATCGCCGACAAGCTCTCTGCCTACGGACGCCATTCCGGCTCTGAAAGAGCAGAAGAAGATCACGACCCAAGCCATCGCGGGTACCTACTGGTACAAGTTCAACACCGAAAAGCCGCCGTTTAACAACGTGAAGATCCGCAAAGCGTTCGCGTACTCTATCGACAGACAGTCCCTGATTGACAATATCCTGCAAACTGGCCAACTTCCTGCTATGGGTGCCGTACCGCCATCCATGGCGCTGAAACCTGACGGCTTCTTCAAGGACAATGACGTAGAGACAGCAAAGAAACTGCTTGACGAGGGAATGAAGGAGCTGGGCATTACCAAGCTGCCTCCGATCACCCTGTCCTACAATACTTCTGAGGCCCACCAAAAGATCGCGGCTGCGATCCAGGACCAGTGGAAGAAAAACCTTGGCGTTGAAGTAAAGCTGGAAAACAAGGAATGGAAAGTCTACCTCGAAGACATGCACCAGGGGAACTACCAGATAGGACGTTTGGGTTGGCTGGGTGACTTTAACGACCCGATCAACTTCCTTGAAATGTACAAGGACAAGGATGGCGGAAACAACGATACGCGTTGGGAGCATCCGAAGTTCAAGGAACTGTTGAACCAATCCGCCACCGAGCCGGATCCGGCGAAACGGAAGCAAATCCTGCTGGAAGCAGAAACCATCCTCATGGACGAAATGCCTGTCGCTCCCATCTACTTCTACACCAACTCTTGGGTACAGAAGGAAAATGTCAAAGGCGTCGTAATCGGCGGCTTGGGCGATGTGGACTGGAAGTGGGCTTCGGTAGAGTAATCTGCTGTTCCAAAGAGGCGTAAAGGAAATCGGTTTGCAGAGATAAGGTATATGGACGAACCATATACCTTATCTTATGCCGACCGTTCCGATATACGGCATCATATCATGCCGAACACAAACACAGATAGAGAAAAGAAACTGCAAGAGATTCGAATATTGGGGAATTTACACTGTCGATTTTTGCACTGTTCCAGCCGCAGAAGCAGTGTAAAAATGGGACGTGAAGCAAAAAAACACAGGGGGGTAAGTTTGTTGATCCGTTATCTAGGTAAGCGTATCATTTTTATGATTCTCTCGCTTTTCTTGATCGTAACGGCCACCTTCTTCATTATGAAAGCGGTGCCGGGCGGTCCTTTTACTTCGGAAAAGAACGTTCCAGATGAAATCCGAGCTGCACTGGAAGCCAAATACAAATTGAATCTGCCGCTGCATGAACAGTACCTCGACTATTTGATCGGCGTGATCAAATGGGATTTGGGACCTTCGTTCGCGGAAAAATCTTCAACTGTTAACGACATGATCAATCGCGGTTTCCCTGTATCTGCCCACTTGGGATTGCAAGCCCTGCTGCTGGCGGTCTTCGGCGGAATTATTCTGGGGGTCATTGCCGCATTGAGGCATAATAAATGGCAGGACTACTTGGCCATGTTGATTGCGGTTCTTGGCCTGTCTGTCCCCGGATTTATTTTGGCATCATTTTATCAATATTTCTTTGCGATCAAATGGGGGCTCTTTCCCATTGCAAAGTGGGAAGGTTTTGAATATACCGTATTGCCTTCCTTAGCACTAGCCGCAATGCCTATCGCCTTCATTGCCCGGCTGACGCGCTCCAATATGCTGGAGGTCATGGGGCAGGATTACATCAAGACGGCGAAAGCCAAGGGATTAAATACATTTACGATTACTGTGAAACACGCCATCCGCAACGCGCTTCTGCCTGTCATTACTTATCTGGGGCCGCTTCTGGCGAACATTCTGACGGGGGCTTTCGTAATCGAAAGAATCTTCGGTATCCCTGGTCTTGGACGCGAATTCGTCATCTCCATTACGAACCGCGACTACACCGTTATCATGGGAACCACGGTATTCTACTCGATTATCCTGGTCGTGAGCGTTCTGCTTGTAGACATCGCCTATACACTGGTTGACCCGCGGATCAAGTTAAGTGATACAGGAAAGGAGTAATGTGAGATGCAACTGACGAAAGAGCATTTTGAGCCCATTGCGGTAGACCTCAAACAAGCCGAAAGCATCAAGCGTCCAAGCCTCTCCTTCTGGGCAGATGTATGGCGCCGCTTGAAGATGAATAAAGTAGCGATGGCTTCCCTGGTGTTTATTTTGATCTTGGTCGCTTGTGCGATTTTTATTCCGATCTTCAGTTCCAATGACTATTATACGACGGACCTGGCTGGGAAGAACAAGAAACCGTCCGCCGAACATTGGTTTGGGACCGATGATTTGGGGCGCGACGTATTCGTCCGCGTATGGTACGGTGCCCGCATTTCTTTGGAAGTCGGATTTGCCGCAGCCTTTATCGACCTGATCATTGGCGTGATTTGGGGCGGTCTGGCAGGATTCTACGGTGGCAGAATCGATGAGATCATGATGCGTATCGCTGACATTTTGTACGCGATTCCGTACTTGCTCGTGGTAATTTTGCTCATGGTTGTCTTAGAGCCCGGTGTCGGGACGATCATTATCGCGCTGACGATTACCGGCTGGATCGGGATGGCGCGGATTGTCCGGGGACAGATTCTTCAGCTGAAAGCGCAGGAATTCGTCCTGGCGGCTCGCTCGCTCGGCGCCGACAACAACCGCCTGATCTTCAAGCACCTGATTCCGAACTCGCTGGGTCCGATTATCGTTACATTGAGCTTGACCGTTCCGACTGCGATTTTTGCCGAGTCCTTCCTCTCCTTTATCGGTCTTGGGGTATCCGCTCCGGTAGCATCGTGGGGGACGATGTCCAACGAAGGCTTGTCGGCCATGAAGTATTATCCGTGGCGATTGATGTTCCCGGCTCTGTTCATCTCGATTACGATGTTGGCATTTAACTTGCTCGGTGACGGTCTGCGTGACGCCGTAGACCCGCGCCTGCGGAAATAGGAGGGATCACAGACATGGATGAACGCATTCTCGAAGTCAATGACCTGCACGTCTCCTTCCACACGTACGCGGGAGAAGTCAAAGCCGTGCGAGGCGTCAACTTTTACGTAAAACGGGGAGAGGCCGTCGCGATTGTGGGAGAGTCCGGGTGCGGCAAATCTGTGACCGCGCAGTCGCTGATGAAGCTGATCCCGATGCCTCCGGGCGAAATCAAACAAGGGGAGATTCTCTTTAACGGCGAGAATCTTGTCAATAAAAGCAATAAGGAAATGGAAGCGATTCGGGGGAAAGAGATCGGCATGATCTTCCAGGACCCGATGACCTCTCTCAACCCGACCCTGACGATCGGGAACCAGATTATCGAAGGTTTGGTCAAGCACCAAAAAATGACCCGTGCCCAGGCACGCAATCGCGCCATCGAACTGTTGACCATGGTCGGCATTCCGCAGCCGGAAAAACGCGTGGATCAGTATCCGCACGAGTTCTCCGGCGGGATGCGCCAGCGGGCCATGATTGCGATCGCGCTGGCTTGCAATCCGCAGCTTTTGATCGCGGACGAACCGACGACGGCTTTGGACGTGACAATTCAGGCGCAAATCCTGGACCTGATGAAAGAACTGCAGAAAAAAACCGGCACGTCGATCATCCTGATTACGCATGACCTGGGTGTCGTCGCCGAGATGTGCGACCGCGTCATCGTCATGTACGCAGGGAAAGTGATCGAGACCGGTACGGTTGACGACATCTTCTACAATCCACAGCATCCATACACCAAAGGCTTGCTGCGTTCTGTTCCTCGTCTCGACTTGAACCGTGACGAACCGCTTACACCGATCTTTGGCACACCTCCGGACTTGCTGCGTCCGCCGGCCGGCTGCGGCTTTACGGCTCGCTGTGAATCCGCGATGCGTGTATGCCAGGAGTACGATCCGGAATTGAGCGAGATCAGCTCTACCCAACGTGCGGCTTGCTGGCTGCAACATCCCCTGGCTCAGAATCGGGCAAGATCGTAAGGAGGAGGGAAACTAGTGGATAATCGTGATACTTTGTTAGAAGTTCGCAACCTGAAAAAGTTCTTCAAGATTGGCGACAATACCTTGAAGGCTGTCAACGATATTTCCTTTGAAATCAAACGCGGCGAAACACTGGGTGTCGTAGGTGAGTCCGGTTGTGGCAAATCCACAGCCGGCCGTACCCTGCTCCGTCTTTACGAACCGACAGCGGGAGACGTCCTGTTTGAAGGCAAAAGCATCATGAAGCTGAACAATCAGGAAATGAAAGCCATGCGCCGCAACATGCAGATGATCTTCCAGGACCCGTATGCGTCCCTGAACCCGCGGATGACCGTCGGCGATATCATCGGCGAAGCGCTGGATATTCACGGCCTCGCGACAGGTCAGAAGCGAAAAGAGCGGATCCAAGAGCTGCTCTCTCTTGTCAGCCTGAATCCGGAGCATATGAACCGCTTCCCGCACGAGTTTTCCGGCGGACAGCGCCAGCGGATCGGGATTGCCCGCGCATTGGCCGTCGAACCGAAATTCATCGTGTGTGACGAGCCGATTTCCGCTCTGGACGTATCCGTACAGGCGCAGGTCGTAAACCTGCTGGAGCAGCTCCAGGAGAAAATGGGTCTGACTTACATGTTCATCGCCCATGACCTGTCCATGGTGAAATACATCTCGGACCGTGTCGCCGTGATGTATCTCGGAAAAATGGTAGAACTCGCAGACAGTGACAAGCTGTACGAAAAACCGCTTCATCCCTATACACAGGCTCTTCTCTCGGCGATTCCGATTCCGGACCCGGAAGTGGAGCGCAAGCGTGAGCGTATCGTTTTACAAGGGGACGTCCCAAGCCCGATGAATCCACCGAGCGGTTGCCATTTCCGGACGCGCTGCCCGAAAGCGATGCCGGAGTGCGCTGCTGCCGAACCAGTTTGGAAAGAAGTGGAGCCTGGCCATTTCGCTGCCTGCCATTTATACAACTAGATGTTCAGACGGGATTCCCTGGATTAAGGGGAACCCTGTTCTTTCCAGACGTGAGATTTATTGGCCTCCGCGAATGGATGGGGTTCATTCATTGTTCCCTGTATATTTACGGAGGCTTTTTCATGAGGAAGATATCAGACATAGGGGGTATTTTCATGCGGAGAATCCGATTGCCTCGGTTTGGCCAAAAGGATCAATCAGCACCGCGTACGCTCTCACGGGCAGCAGATTTCATTACCCGGAATCTGCAGGGGTCCCTGGCAAAAAAGATGATTGCCTTTGGTATTATTCTCGTCATTATCATTATTGGTGCCCTGCAATACATAGCACTCTCGTTTTCGAAGAATACCCTCATCGGGATTACCTCCAGTCAGGCAAAAATGCTGGCCGAACAATATGCAGGCAGCATGGAAGACTGGATTGAAGATGTGAAGGCCAGTTCGCTGGAAACCGCCTCGAAAAGAGTGATGACCACGGAACTGGAGCCGTTGATCATGGAACAATTCAGGCTCCTGCGGCAATCCCATAAGGAAGTGTCCAAGGTTTATCTGGTTGATTCAAATACAGGGAATTCGATCTTCTCCCTGACGGGGAAAAATGAAATTGATTTTAAACAAAAACAATACATGCAGCAAGCGCTCTCTGCCAAGGGGCCTGTTTTCTCGGACGAAGAGGTAGAGCTGGGCACGGAGCGGAGCTTTATCTATCTGGCGACCCCGATCGGGGAGAAGAATGAGGATACCTCCCGCATCTTGATCGTCGGTTTTCAAATCGACCCGCTCCTGAACAAGACGGCTGAAATTCCCTTTATGCAAAATGGACATGCCTTTATCGTGCGCCCGGATGGATTGGTCGTCGCCCATAAAGATCCGGCGCAGAATAACCAGCTGTCTCTGGCAGAAAATCGGGATTACGCCGATCTGTTGGAACTGGTCAACACGCACCAAAGTCAGAGCCTAGAGTATGAAGCCGACGGGGTCAACTCGTTTGCGGCGCTTGCCCCCATCCCCTCCCTCGGCTGGAGCCTCGTGCTGACGACCGCTTCGTCGGAGGTTTACGGCGCACTGAGTGGCATGGGATATACGTTTGCACTGATCAGCATACCGATCATCGTGCTCGCCGCCTGGTCGATCTGGTGGTTTGCCATGCGGATTCGCAAATCCCTGCTCGCGATTGCACGGGACATGGAGAAAATCGGTTCCGGCCACTTTGATGTCCGTGTTGAGGTGAAAGGAAGGGACGAGCTGGCCCTGGTCGGCCAAAAGATGAACGAAATGGCGACGGAGCTGCGCAAGCTGGTCGCTCACGTCCAGGGACAGGCGAACCGGCTCCATACGGCGGCGGAGGAACTGAATCTGTCCGCCCAGCAAAACACCGGGGCGATCCACTCGATCACCGAGAATATCTCGATGATTTCCGAGCGGGTGTCGCAACAAACGCGCGAGGTCCTCGCTGCTGCGACGACGGTCTCCGAAATATCGCAGGGGGTCGAGCAGGTAGCAGTCGCCGCCGAAGCGACGACTCGCGCAACTTCCAGCACCTTTGAGCGGGCGCAGGACGGCATGAAACTGGTGAAAAATGTGATTACCACGGTTCGGCAGGCGACAGGAGAAGTGGAGCGGACAGCCGAACAGATGCACGGTCTGCGGGAGCGGGCCAGACAGATCACAAGCATCGTGGAGATGATCAGCAGCATTGCCTCCCAGACGAATCTGCTGGCTCTGAATGCCGCCATCGAAGCAGCCAGAGCGGGAGATGCCGGACGCGGATTTTCCGTCGTCGCCAGCGAGGTGCGAAAGTTGGCAGAGGAGAGCAGCTCCTTCTCTGAGCGGATCGCCTCGATTGCCCACTCGATTAATGACGAGGCGATGGACATGAGCAAGCATATGGACGATATCGTCGCGATGGTCAGTTCGGGACTCCAGTCCGTGGAAACCGTCGGGACCGCGTTCCAGCACATCGTCGCCGATATTCAGTCAGCCGCGGAGCAGAGCGAGTCCATGTCCGCCGCGTCAGAGGAGATGGCCGCGGGCAACCAGGTCGTCACTTCCTCGATGCAACGCCTGTCGGCAGTATCGGATGAGATCAACCAATCGCTGGGCGGGGTCGTCACGACGGTGGATGAGCAGCTTCACGCCATCGCCCGCATCAGCGACAACGTAGAAGAGCTGAAGCAGCTGGCCGACGAGCTGGCTGAAAATGTCAGGAAATTTGTCATTTAAGCTATGCACGCATGACTCCCTTCTGAAAAGAGGGGAGTTTTTTCGTTGTGAATATTTTCCTTTGCAGATGGTCAGAATAGAGACATGAATGGAGGGAAGAGTTTGCTATGAAAAGGAGTCTGCATCTGAGCCTATGCTTCATCTTATGTGTTGCGTTCTTTTCTCCGATCGGAGTCGCGGCGAAGGAGAAAGCGCCAGCCAAGGATGGGCTGATGAACTTCGCGCCGCACGCCACTTCCGCCATCCTGATGGAAGCGGATACGGGGACAGTCTTGTTTGAAAAAAACGCGTACGAGAAGCTGCCTCCTGCTAGTATTACCAAAGTCATGACGCTTTTGCTCATCATGGAGGCGCTGGATCGCGGAGAGATCAAGCTGACGGACAAAGTTCGCACCAGCGAACGGGCTGCCTCGATGGGCGGCTCTCAGATTTTTCTCCAGCCCGGTGAAGAGATGACCGTCGAGGACATGGTGAAGGGGATCGCGATCGCCTCAGGCAATGATGCCTCCGTCGCGATGGCCGAGCATCTCGCAGGCACTGAAGAAGCGTTTGTCGCCAAAATGAATGAGCGCGCCAAACAGCTCGGGATGAAGCAGACGCATTTCGTCAACTCAAATGGATTGCCCGCACCTGGACATGTCACCTCTGCTATGGATATCGCCATCATGTCGCGAGAACTTTTGAAGCATGAACAGATCACCAAGTATACAGGAATTTATCAGGATTATTTGCGCAAGGAAACCGCCAATCCCTTTTGGCTGGTCAACACCAATCGGCTGGTCCGCTTTTACGAGGGCGTCGACGGATTGAAGACCGGCTATACCGGTGAAGCCAAATACTGTCTGACCGCGACAGCCAAACGAAACAACATGCGGGTCATCGCCGTGGTGATGGGTGAACCGGATACCAAGACGAGAAATGCAGAAATCTCCACTCTGTTTAATTACGCCTTTGCTCATTATCAAGTAGCCCCCCTGTACAAAAAAGGGGAAACCGTACAGGCATTGACAGTCGACAAAGGAATGCAGCCGCAGGTAAACGCCATTACGCCGCATTCGGTCAGCCTCTTGATGAAGCGGGGCGAGTCGGCGGAGCAGTATGAGCGCGAAGTCGTGTTGAAGCCGAGCGTGGACGCGCCTTTGGACAAAAACGAGGTCATCGGACATATCTTTATCCGGACGAAAGACGGCAAGGAAGTGAACCGCGTCGATCTCTATCCGGAACAAACGGTGGAAAAGGCAGGCATGTGGCAGATTCTCAAGCGAACAACGAGAAGTGTTTTGATCCCTTATTGACAGACAGCGAGAACGCGAAAAGAATCGAGTCGCCTCGAATTGTATCATGTGGCCGCTCGATTTTTTTGTTCTTTTGTCGCCTGGCAGGAAATGGATAGAAGGAGAAAGAAGAGAGAGGGTACTACGGGATGAAGGAGTGTATCAGCCATGAGTTTACGCATCAGCATGGAGACCAAGCAAGATGTCCTGGTCGTCCGTTTGCAAGGCGAACTTGACCATCATACAGCAGAGGAATTGCGCGCAAAAGTCGATCAATTGCTGCGCCAATCATCCATACGACACATCGTGCTCAGCCTGGCCGATCTGGCTTTTATGGACAGTTCTGGGATCGGTGTCATCCTCGGACGCTACAAGCAGATTTCGGCGCGTTCCGGTGAAATGGTCGTTTGTTCGATCAATCCGACCATCTACCGGATCTTCGAAATGTCAGGCTTGTTCAAAGTGATCAAGTTTCGTGAGAACGAAGCGGAAGCACTTCATATTCTGGGGGTGGCGTAGTGATGGCACAGCGCAATTACATGAGTGTATCGTTTGCTGCGCTCAGTCAAAATGAAGCATTTGCCCGTGTGGCAGTAGCTTCGTTCATCTCTCAGCTGGATGTCTCCGTGGAGGAGATGGAGGAGATCAAGACGGTCGTATCGGAGGCCGTCACCAATTCGATCATTCATGGCTACGATGAAAATCCGGAGGGGATCGTCCGCATCACCGTCAAGATTGAGGACAATGTCGTGGAACTGATCGTGGAAGACGAGGGCAAAGGGATCGAAGACGTCGATCAGGCAATGCAGCCGCTCTATACGAGTAAGCCGGAGTTGGAGCGATCGGGCATGGGCTTTACCATCATGGAAAATTTCATGGACTCGCTTGAAGTGGCAACTGCTGTCGGGAAAGGGACGACCGTCCGCCTGACAAAAAGCCTTTCTTTTGCCAAAGCATTACAAAATTAGGAGCAGTGCCTATGGGTGCCGATATCAAAAACGCCAGTCAGCCGTTTCTTACCAATGAGCAAGTGAAAGAACTGATCTCCCTGAGCCAGAGCGGGGACGCGCAAGCGCGCGAGACGCTCGTGAACAGCAATATTCGGCTGGTGTGGTCAGTGGTTCAGCGTTTTATTAACCGGGGCTACGAAGCCGACGACCTGTTTCAGATCGGGTGCATCGGGCTTTTGAAAGCCGTGGACAAATTTGACCTGAATTATGATGTAAAGTTCTCCACCTATGCTGTGCCGATGATCATCGGGGAGATCCAGCGATTTTTGCGCGATGATGGTACAGTTAAGGTAAGTCGCTCCCTGAAGGAAACGGCCAACCGGGTGAGACGGACAAAGGACGAGCTGTACAAGCAGTTCGGACGGGCTCCTACGATTTCAGAAGTAGCCGAAGCCGTAGGCATATCTCCCGAGGAAGTTGTGTTTGCCCAAGAGGCGAGCCGCACGCCATCGTCCATTCATGAGACCGTGTTTGAAAATGACGGCGATCCGATCACCCTGATCGATCAGATCGCAGACGAAAGCGTCAGCAAGTGGTTTGATAAAATTGCGCTGAAGGATGCCATCAGCCGACTGACCGAGAGGGAGCAGCTCATCGTATATCTCCGCTACTACAAAGATCAGACGCAGTCTGAAGTGGCGGAGCGATTGGGAATCTCTCAGGTGCAGGTGTCAAGGCTGGAAAAAAGGATTCTGCAAACGATCAAAGACCAGATTGAGCAATAGCTCTCTGGTCTTTTTTCGTGGAACGGGCCTGTACCGAAGGAAGCGCGTTCCTATGCGTAGCGACTTTGCGGAGCCTCGCATGGTAACGTGCTTCCTCTCACTACGGCCGCGTGATACGGTATATCGGGTGCATGGCTTGTTCATAGAAGAGCATACTAGCGGGTACACTGCGGTTATCAGAAAGGAGGAGGATCGGATGAGCGAGCCGTTGTTTATCAAGCTGCGCAAACGCCTGGCGGTCAAACCGGAGTCGATCATCACGCTGGGGGACATCTGTCAGCTTTTCTGGGACGGCAGGCGCGAGGAGGCGCTGGCGCGCATGCCTGTCTATCAGGTAAAACCGTCAGACGGCAATCTCATCATTATCGATATTATGCAGGTCATCAAACAGATTCGCCGCGTGTACCCGGAAGCGGCTTTGGAGGTGCAGGGGTCCGCGCACATCATCGTGGAAGTGATGAATCCTCGCAAAAAAGCTAGTCTTCTGCTGGTAGCGATGGTATGGGTCCTGCTCTTTGTCGGCGCGGGCCTGGCGATCATGAATTTCCATACGGATGTGAGCATGCCGCAGGTACATCAGCGGATTTATTCCTTGATTACCGGTCAGAAGAGCAAGCAGCCCCTCTGGCTCCAAATTCCCTATTCCTTCGGGATCGGTTTGGGAATGATCCTGTTTTTTAACCACATCTTTCAGAAGCGAATCAACGAGGAACCCAGTCCACTCGAAGTTGAGCTGTTTTTGTATCAACAAAACCTCGATCAATACTACATTCAGCATGAAAACCAGGAGAACGAACGAACCAAGCCATGAGCGTTTGGCAGCCCATTCTGCTGATCGTCATTGGACTGGGGGGAGGGCTCGCTGTAGGCAGCGGGTTTGTCGCGTTTATCACCGTCTTGGATATTATTCCCCGCTTGACGCAGCTCACGAATGCCCATCGATTTATTCGCTCATTTGAATGGGCGCTAGTGAGCGGCGCGCTGCTTTTTACGCTCGCCGACTTTTTTCAGTGGAGCGCCGGCATGCCCCGTTTTGCGGCTTCCGTCTTTGGCCTGTTCGCCGGTATATTCGTGGGAACGCTGGCGGCTGGCTTGACCGAGGCGCTCAACGTCTTTCCGATTCTGGCCAAACGCCTCGGCATGGATTCCCGGTTGATTCTGCTTTTGATGGCGATGGTGCTGGGCAAGATCGTCGGTTCTTTGCTGCAGTGGTGGCTCGGCCTTTAGCTAGATGCTCTGGAAAATTGATCCATTCATAGAAAAAGGAAGAGGCAGACAAGATAGGGATATGTGCACAGACTGGCGAGATGAAAGCGGAGGGGGCTTACCAGATGGCAACAAAAACGAAGTCGAATGGTTCCAAACAGATGACACAGCAGCTCTATAAACAGCATGCGGCCAAGTACCAGCCCAAGCGCAATGTGCTGCTCAACTCAGTCCGCGCGTTTTGGGTGGGCGGGACGATCTGCCTGCTCGGTCAGGCCCTGCAAAACATGTATATTCACTTCTTTGGTTTTACGGAGAAAACGGCCAGCAATCCTACCGTTGCGACGCTCATTTTTATCGCCATCCTGCTGACGGGCCTCGGCGTGTATGACAATATTGGCCAATACGCCGGCGCCGGCTCCGCCGTTCCGGTCACGGGCTTTGCCAATTCGATCGCCTCTGCCGCGATCGAGCATCGGAGCGAAGGTTTCGTGCTGGGCGTAGGCGGCAACATGTTCAAGCTGGCCGGCTCCGTCATCGTATTTGGTGTGGTCGCCGCCTTCATCGCCGGCCTCATCAAAACGCTATGGAACATGATGATGTGAGGGGAACATACATGAGCAATCAATCGGGTGCTTTTCGGGTAGGGAGACAGACCTGGCTTTTTCCGAACGATGTCCGCATTCTGGCCACGGCGACAGCAGTCGGGCCAAAAGAGGGACAAGGTCCGCTTGGCAGCATGTTTGATCAGGTGTACGACGATCTTTACTGCGGTCAGGATTCCTGGGAGAATGCCGAACGGCAATTGATGCAGGACGCCGTGTCGATCGCCCTGCAGAAGGCGCAACTGACAGGAGCGGAGATTGATGTTTTCTTTGCCGGAGACCTGTTGAGCCAGAACATCACGACCAGCTTTGCCGCTGAAAAGCTGGCCATCCCGCTGATGGGCATGTACGGCGCCTGCTCCACCTCCATGCTCACATTGGCCAATGCGGCTGCCTTGGTGAACGCGGGCTATGCGAAAAAAGCAATTGCAGCATGCAGCAGTCACAATGCCACGGCCGAACGTCAATTTCGCTACCCGACGGAGTACGGTGGACAGAAGCCGCCCTCTGCGCAATGGACAGTCACAGGAGCAGGCGCAGCGGTCGTCGGGACCGGAGGGAAGGGGCCGCGCATCACGTATGCCACGATGGGAAAAGTCGTCGACATGGGGATTAAGGATCCGTTTGATATGGGATCGGCCATGGCGCCGGCTGCGGCTGCCACGCTGCAAACGCATTTCGCCGACACGAAACGGCGGCCGGATGACTATGACTTGATCGTCACGGGAGATTTGGCGGCCGTCGGATTCCCGATCCTCAAAGATTTGATGAAGCGGGACGGGTACGATCTGGACGGGGTGTACAACGATTGCGGGCTGATGGTCTATTCGCCGGATCAGGACGTCTTTGCGGGCGGGAGCGGCTGTGCCAGCAGCGCCGTAGTGACGTATAGCCAGATCGTGGACCAGTTGAACAAAGGTGTGCTGAAAAAAGCTTTGGTGTGTGCAACAGGAGCGCTCTTGAGCCCAGTCAGTTACCAGCAGGGCAATTCAATCCCCTGTATCGCCCACGCTGTCTCACTGGAAGGAGGTGTGGCATGATGGAATATCTGATCGCCTTTGTGGTTGGCGGACTCATCTGCGTCATTGGCCAACTGCTGCTGGACATAGGCAAGATGACGCCGGCCCATGTGATGAGCACCCTCGTCGTAGCCGGGGTCGCTCTCGATTTTCTCGGCGTTTACGACAAGTTCATTGACTTTGCCGGTGCCGGTGCGACGGTGCCGATTACCAGCTTCGGCCACTCCCTCTATCACGGAGCGATGCAGGAAGCGGAACAGCACGGCTTGATCGGAATCGTCACGGGGATCTTTGAAGTGACGAGTGCGGGAATCTCCGCGGCGATCGCCTTTGGCTTTTTGGCGGCACTCGTATTCAAGCCAAAGGGTTGACCCTGATTCGATGGGGGAAGGTGAAAGCAGCATGCCTGATCAGCGGCGAAAGGTGATTTTGATCACGGACGGGGATCATGTCGCGCAGAGGGTCGTTGAAACCGTCGCCAGACAAATCGGAGGGCGCTCCATTTCGTTATCGGCAGGCAACCCGACGCCGCTCTCCGGCCCTCAGATGGTGGAGCTGATCAAGATGACGCCGGAGGATCCCGTCCTGCTGATGTTTGACGACAACGGCGACCGCGGTCATGGCCGCGGGGAGCAGGCGATGGAATATGTGGTGAAACATCCCGATATCGAAGTGCTGGGCGCCATTGCAGTCGCGTCAAATACGAAATGGGTAAACGGGGCCACCGTCAAGGTTTCCGTGGACAACCAGGGCCGCATTGTCGAAGAAGCCGTGGACAAAGACGGTTTTGCGGAGACGGATCTGGAAAATCGCATCTATGGCGACACGGTGGATATTCTGAATCGGCTTCAGGTCCCACATGTGATCGGGATCGGCGATATCGGCAAAATGCAGGGAAGGGACAGCCTGCGGAAAGGTTGCCCCATCACCTTGGCTGCAGTGAAATGGATACTGGAAAGGAGCGGGTTCGATGGCCGTAAAGCAAGCGGAGGAAAAAAGACTGATCGTCGAAAACCTGGATGAAAACAAAACGTACCTGAACGACATGCTCGGGATTGGGGTCAATTTTGACATCGGGCTTCACGAATTTTCGGTGGGACGGACGCGGCTTCTCCTGTATTACATCAACGGATTTGCGAATGACAATATCGTGACCCAGGTTCGGCGTGATCTGAACGACCTGCGGGAGAGAGATATGCCCGCAGATGTATTCGAGCACTTGTATCACAAATATATTCCTTATTATCAAATGACCAAGATCGAGACCGCCAACGAGTTTATCGACAAGCTGCTCGTCGGTCAGGTGGGGCTGATCATCGAAGGTGCCAAAAGCGCCATTCTCATGGATGCCAAAATCCTGCCGACCCGCACGCCGGAGGAGCCGGACACGGAGAGGATCGTTCGCGGAGCTCATGACGGCTTTACAGAAACCCTGGTCATCAACACGGTTCTTACCCGGAGACGGATCCGTGACGAGCGCTTGCGATTTGAAATTATCCAAGTCGGCAAAAGGACAAAGACCGACGTCGCCATCGCCTACATAAAGGATGTGGCAAATAAAGAGCTGATCGAAAAGCTGCGGGATCGCCTGCAAAGAATCGATATCGACGGCATCCCGATGGCCGAAAAGACGGTCGAAGAGTTTATTATCGGCAAGACCTTCAACCCCTTTCCGCTCGTCCGCTATACGGAGCGTCCTGACGTGGCGGCCGTCCATCTCTTGGAGGGTCATGTGCTGATCTACGTGGATACCTCTCCCAGCGTCATGATTACACCGGCTACCTACTTTCACCACGTACAGCATGCGGAAGAATACCGGCAGACTCCTGTCGTCGGTGCCTACCTGCGCTGGGTCCGTTTCTTCGGGATCTTCGCATCCGTCTTCCTCTTGCCGGTATGGCTGCTTCTGGCGATGAACAAATGGATGATCCCGGAGGCGCTCGATTTTATCGGGATCAAGAAAACGGGCAGCATTCCGCTCTTGGCCCAGTTTTTGATGGCGGAAGTCGGTCTGGATTTGATGCGGATGGCTGCGATTCATACGCCTTCGCCCTTGTCAATTGCCATGGGCCTTTTGGCGGCGATCTTGGTGGGGGAGGTGGCGATCAATGTGGGCCTGTTTGCGCCGGAAGTCATCCTGTACCTGGCCGTGGCTGCCGTCGGGATGTACGCCACTCCAAGCTACGAGCTCAGTCTCGCCAATCGGCTGGTGCGACTTTTTCTCATCCTGATGGTCGGCTTCTTCTCCACGACGGGATTGATGATCGGCTTGCTCGTCGTCCTGGTCGGCTTGGCGGCCACTCGCTCTCTCGATACCCCCTATCTCTGGCCGTTTATTCCGTTTAACTTCAAGGGATTCAAGGATATTTTGATTCGGATGGCGGTTCCGATGAAGAACAATCGGCCGAGCATTGTCCGCTCCACCAATTCGTCAAAGCAATAAAATATTCTGACAACGGAGACTGCACCCATTGTCAAATGCGCTTTATTGTAGTAAATTGATTCTTGAGATTTTTTTTGGTAGACGTGGCAACTGTTTTCCTGCAGTTGCCTTTCCTATAGTAGGATAGAGAGAACATTCATTTACTCAGCAGCCGATTGGAGAGGATATGGGGATGTATTTACACGGAACGAGTCGCGTCAACGAACAGGGACATTTGGAGATTGGTGGCTGTGATGTTACGAAACTGGCGGCGGAATTTGGAACGCCTCTGTACGTCTATGATGAAGCGTTGATCCGCAGCAAGTGCCGCGCTTTTGTCGACGCATTTCGGGCATCGGGCTTTTCGTTTCAGGTTGCTTATGCGAGCAAGGCATTTTGTACGATGGCGATGTGCAAGCTGGTCGAAGAAGAGGGGCTTTCCCTCGATGTGGTCTCCGGGGGGGAATTGTACACAGCCCTGCAAGCAGGCTTCCCCGTTGAGCGGATCCACTTCCACGGCAACAATAAATCGCTGGAAGAAATCTTGATGGCACTGGATGCAAAAATCGGCTGTTTTGTCGTAGACAATTTCTATGAGCTGTCGCTCCTCGCCGAGCTGGGCCGGGAAAGACAGGAAAAGATCGCGGTGCTGCTGCGGGTAACACCCGGGGTGGAGGCACATACGCATGAGTATATTTCCACCGGACAGCAGGACTCCAAGTTTGGCTTTGACGTCATCAGCGGGCAGGCTTTGCAGGCCATTCGCCAGGCAGAGACGAGCGAATGGCTGGAGCTGCTGGGTGTGCACAGTCATATCGGCTCACAAATTTTTGAAGCAGAGGGCTTCCTGATCGCGATCGGTCGTTTGGCCGAGCTGTTGGACGAGGCCAGGAAAGAAGTCGGCTTTGTATCCAAGGTGCTGAATGTAGGGGGCGGCTTCGGTATCCGCTATGTGGAGGGTGATACTCCCATGCCGCCGGAGCATTACGTCCAAGCGATCACAAAGGCCGTGCGCGAGGAATTCCAGACGCGCGAGCTGCCGCTGCCGGAGCTGTGGATCGAGCCGGGCCGCAGCATCGTGGGCGATGCCGGCACCACCCTTTACCATATTGGTTCGCAAAAAGAGATCCCGCAAATTCGCAAGTACATCGCGGTCAATGGCGGGATGACGGACAATTTGCGGCCGGCCCTCTATCAAGCGAGATACGAGGCGGCGATCGCCAACCGCATGAACGACAAGGATACGGAAACCGTCTCGGTCGCGGGCAAATGCTGCGAGTCGGGAGATATGCTCATCCACGACATTGCCCTGCCGGAAGCGAAGCCTGGCGACATCTTGGCCGTCAGCAGCACCGGCGCGTACGGATACGCCATGTCCAACAATTACAACCGCATCCCTCGTCCGGCCGTCGTCTTTGTGCATGAAGGCACAGCGGAGCTGGTCGTCAAACGGGAATCCTTTGCGGACATGGTCAGCCATGACCTGCTGCCCAAGGGCTCCAAAGTGATGCGGTAATTGAAAAACAGAATCGCTATTCTGATGAGGCAGGCCTTCTCCTTTGCGGGGAGGCCTGCCTTTTCCGATGCGACCCATGCCTTCGGTTCCACGGGTTCTGATCGTTCTGACCTTTATCATTTGTTCACCATCTCTTTACAAGAGCTTAAGAGTCTCTTGTCATAATGGGGAAGTGAGGAGGCTAGATCCATCATGTGGTCGAATTGGGCAAAGGGGCTCCGACGACGTTTCTCTATCTTTTCGCTGGACGGCCGCAGTACCGTCACGTCACTGATTGGGCAGGAGGTTCGCGGAGGCGCGACGGTCGTCCTGTTTTATGCGGACATCGTGCGGATGACCGAGATCGAAAATCGTTACGGAGATATGATAGCGAAAAGAGTGCTCCACATCTTTGAGAGGATTCTGCCTGGTGTCTGTCGAGATGTTCTGGAGATAAAAGGGCGGGTTCTGGCGATTCAGAGAATGTGGGGCGATGATTTTGCAATTTATGTATCATTTCCTCGCGGCACATACGAGGAAGAATGCCGTTTGCTTTCCATCAGTTTTCAGGAACAGACGGAAATGCAGTTAAATCGCCAAGTCAGCTTTGTCAACCGAGAGGATTTGCACGTCCATATCGGCTATTCGATTTTTCCCGGTCAGGACGTGGTCAAGGAAATGTATACGTCTGTCAAGCATGCCGTGCATATGGCCAAATACGGCATCACTTCTGAAAAATATACCTATGTGACACAATATCATCGTCTTTTGCAGCAAGAAGAGATTCACATGCATTTTATGCCGATCGTCGATTTGCGGGATGGCAATCCGCTCGGCTGGGAGGCGCTCGCCCGGGGACCGGAAAACACGCCGTTTTTCTCGCCATCCATGCTATTCGAGTACGCGGAAGAGACGGATACCGTCTTTCGTCTGGAGCATATCTGCCGGAAGCGGGCCCTGGAGTATTTGCGCTATCTCAGGCCGGAACAGAAGCTGTTTATTAACCTCGATCCCCGCGCGATCGACGATCCGTATCTCTTGCGCGGCGAATTGCTGAAAGTTCTGGAGCAAACCGGGCTTAATCCCCATAATGTGGTGCTGGAAATTACCGAGCGACACGCGATTACGAACTACACAGTTTTTCGCAAGATCATCGAAGAATACCGGAAAAAGGGGTATCTGGTCGCGGTCGATGATGCCGGGGCAGGGTATTCCAGTTTGGAATCGATTACGGAGATCTATCCTGACTTTATCAAGCTGGACATGTCGCTGATTCGCAACATCGACGTAGATCCGATCAAACAGGCCTTGTTGGAGACGTTTGTCCAATTTGCCGAGAAAGTGAAATGCAAGATCATTGCCGAAGGAATCGAGACGGAGAGAGAACTCGAAACCTTGATGGAGCTGGGCGTCTCCTTTGGCCAGGGCTATTATTTGGGCCGGCCGGCAAAGGGCCTGACCCAAATCCCCGGCAAGGCGATGAATTTCCTCCGCGGCATCCAGGAGAAGATCATGAAGACAAACAGAGACCCCTTTCTGTTTGCTCCCGGCATCACCGATGTCCTGACCAAGACGATCTGTGTGGAAAAGCAGGCAAAGGTTCGGGAGGTTCACCAGATTTTCGAACAGAACAAACGAATCGAAAGCGTGATTGTGCTGGAGGCTGGCAAACCGATCGGACTTGTCATGCGCTTTCAGCTCTATCAGGTGCTGGGCGGACAGTACGGGATCGCACTCTATTACGAGCGTCCGGTCTGGCAGATCATGAACACCAATCCGCTGACGGCCAAGAAGGACGATCTAATCGATGAAGTAGCGAAGCGAGCCATGGCCCGAGACTCCTACCATCTCTACGATGTCGTGATTATTACGGGGGATGAGGGGGAGTATCTCGGCATTATCACCGTACAGAGTCTGCTGGACAAGATGGCCTCGATTAAGTTGGAGATGGCGACGCTGGCCAATCCGCTCACCGGCCTTCCCGGCAATATCCAGATCGAACGGGAGCTGCACGCCCGCATCAAAAGGCGTGAGCAGCAGGTCGTCATCTATTGCGATCTCGACAGGTTCAAGTGGTTCAATGACCAGTACGGCTTCGAAGTAGGGGACCAGATCATCGTCCGTACGGCAAAGCTGTTGCATGAAGCTGTACAGCGCTACGGCAACCCGTCTGACTTTCTCGGCCACATCGGCGGCGATGATTTTATCGTCATCACCACCCCGGAGTGCGCAAATGCGATGACGACGTTCATCATTCATGTGTTTTCATCTTATTTCATCGATATTTATCAAAAACGGAACATCTCAGACGGGGCAGCGTTATCGATGTCCATGGCTGGCGTCATGCTGGTCAACGGCCGTTTTTCCGGCGTGGAAGACCTTGCGCAGCAGGCGGCATGCCTCAAGGGGGTGGCCAAAAATATGCCGGGGACCGTCTTCGTATCGGACAGGATCGAGGAGCAGACGGAGCTGGCGGAAGGAATGGCCCCCGGCATGTAGCTTCTCTGCGCTTTGCATGCGGATCAACTGTTTTCCTTTTTCGTCCGTTTCGCGTATAATCGAAGGCGTACATAATCACTTGTTCGAAAGGGGTCCCTACATAATGAGCAAATACGCTACGATTGAACTGGAAAATGGCGGTACCGTCAAGCTGGAGCTGTTTGAAAACGAAGCGCCGGGCACGGTAGGCAACTTTGAAAAACTGATCAAAGAAGGCTATTACAACGGTTTGACGTTCCACCGCGTGATCCCTGGCTTCGTCGCGCAAGGCGGCTGCCCATACGGCACGGGAACCGGCGGTCCTGGCTACACCATTAAATGCGAAACCGCGGGCAACCCGCATAAGCACGTTCGCGGCGCTCTTTCCATGGCCCATGCCGGAAAAGATACAGGCGGCAGCCAATTCTTCATCTGCTACGATGCGTTCCCACATCTGGACGGCGTGCATACCGTTTTTGGACAAGTCGTCGAGGGCATGGAGCATGTGGACAAAATCAAACAAGGCGACAAAATGAAAGAAGTAAAAATCTCCGAATAAGAACGCGCCGATTGTAACGAAAACCCGCGAATCCGTTTTGCGGGTTTTTCTTTATGGAAACATGCGATTGGTCCAAACCGGAACCGACACGGGTACACCGATTTTCCCCGCTTCACAAGTTCTAGGCGCAGGGAGCTCAAAGCCCTGATCCCACACGGGGCTTGATTCCCTCTCCTCCGCGGTCAGACAGGCTTGTAAGCCCGGCGCTCTGCTGGTATGCTAGAAGATAGCCTTTTTACGGAGGAGAACGGAATGGACTTTGGGAATTTGTTTCACTTTGAATGGGAGACCGTGCCCTTTCGCCTGATCGCATTTGTGATCGCCTTTACCTTGCATGAATGGGCACATGCCTTTGTCGCCTGGAAACTCGGGGACGACACCGCGAGACAAATGGGGCGGCTTACGCTAAACCCTGTTCCGCACATCGATCCCTTCGGATTGATACTGATCTTGTTCGGTCCGTTTGGCTGGGCCAAGCCCGTACCGTTCAATCCAGTCAACTTTCGCGGCAACAAGCGGTTGGGGATCGTCTACGTAGCAGCGGCGGGACCGCTCGTGAACTTTATTTTGGCCGTCGTTTTCATGGTCATTTACGTCGTGGTGATGAAATCCGGTGTTCTGCTGGACATGAGCGACAAAATGAGCCTTGCCATCCGTTTGACGCTCGCCAACTGTGTGGTCATCAACTGTGCGCTGTTCGTGTTTAACCTGCTGCCGATCCACCCGCTCGACGGGTCCAAAATCGTCCGGTTTTTATCGCCGCGCCGGTGGGACAGCTTCTTTTACAAATGGGAGATTTACGGCCCATGGCTGTTGCTGCTGTTAATCTTCTTGCCTGCAATCAGGGGGCTCATCCTGGGAGTTCCGCTGGAATTAGCCATCACGAGCGTGGAAGAGATTGCTTTTTCAATATTAGCGCTGTTCTAGTCAAGAAACGAGGGAGAAGTCGTGTCGTACAGCATCAAACTGGATTCCTTTGAAGGGCCGCTTGACCTCCTCCTGCATCTGATCGACAAGGCGGAAGTGGATATATACGACATCCCCATCGCGGAGATCACCGAGCAGTACCTGGCCACCATCGACACGATGCAAGAGCTGCAGCTCGACGTCGCCAGCGAATTCGTCGTAATGGCGGCGACGCTCTTGTCGATCAAGAGCAAGCTGCTGTTGCCGCGAAAAGAAGAGCAGGTCTTTCAAACGCATTTGGATATGGACGTCGAAGAAGTGGATCCGCGGGAAGAGCTGATTCAGCGACTGCTGGAGTACAAGCGCTACAAGATGCTGGCGGAAACCTTGCGGGAGATGGAAATCGGACGCAACCAGGTATTCACGCGCCCGGCGGAAAATCTCGCTCCTTATGTGCGCGAGGAAGAAAATACCGTGAAAGACGTCTCCTTGTACGACCTGCTCCATGCGCTGGAAAAGCTGGTCAAACGGGTCTCGCAGACAGATCCGGTGGCAAAGGTATCGAGAGATGAAATCTCGATCAAGGAGCGCATGGGGGAGATTCGCCAGCTGGTGAAAGCCGGCGGGGGAATGGTCCGATTCTTTCAACTGTTTTCGGAAAACCCGACGCGGACGGAGATCGTCACGACCTTCCTGGCACTCTTGGAACTGATGAAGTCCAAGCAGGTTACCTGTGTGCAAAACAAGCTGTTTCATGACATCATGATCTGTGAAAGTTCAGAGAAAGGGGCCCTTGGTTGATGGATTACGACAAGCTGAAAGGCGTCATCGAAGGCTTGCTGTTTATCTCCGGCGATGAGGGCATCGACGCCAAGCAAATCAGTGAGATTCTGGAGATCCCCGAAGACGAGGTCGTCGATTTGATCGAGGATATGAAAGCGGATTTTCGCCGTGCCGGCAGGGGAGTGCAGATCGTAGAGGTGGCAAAAGCCTATCAGCTGACCACGCTCCCGGAGCACGTCCCTTATTTTGAGCGGCTCGCGACCTCGCCCAGCCAATCGACGCTGTCCCAGGCCGCCTTGGAGACGCTAGCGATTATCGCCTACCGTCAGCCCATCACGCGCTCGGAGATTGAGGAGATACGCGGGGTCAAGTGCGAAAAGGCGTTGAACACGCTGCTCTCCAAATTGTTGATTCGAGAGGCGGGCAGAGCGGAGGGCGTGGGGCGGCCGATCCTGTATGCGACCACAAAAGAATTTTTGGAGCATTTCGGCTTGCGAGAACTGAGCGACTTGCCGGAGCCTCCCGTCAATCTCAACATTGAGGAAGCACGGGCAGAAGCGGCGGCTCTCTTTGGCAGCACAGAGCCACCTGAAAACGACTAGCGCGGACCGGACAGATTCGGTACTAACGAATGTCTCGTCCCCATATACTGGTACAAACTGCCGGTAACGCAAAATGGGGAGGACGTTATGAACGTACGGAAAGTTCTGTCCGTCGTGCTCGTCGTTTTTCTTTTTTTTCCGCTGCTGATTCCACCAGCGGGAACCGTCTCTGCCGCAGCCGCAGCCCCCGGAATCTCTGCGGAAGCTGCAGCGCTGATCGACGTAGCCAGCGGACGTATCCTGTATTCCAAAAATGGTTCAAAGAAAATGCGAATCGCCAGTTTGACCAAGACGATGACCGCCATCGTGGCCATCGAAAACGGCCGGATGGAGGAGGTCGTCCGCGTCCCGAAGGAAGCTGTCGGCGTAGAGGGATCCTCGATTTATTTGAAAGAGGGGGAAAAGCTGACGCTGGAAGAACTGCTCTACGGACTGATGCTCCGCTCCGGAAATGATGCAGCGGTGGCCGTCGCCCATCATGTGGGGGGATCGGTTCCCGGCTTTGTCTACCTGATGAACGAAAAAGCGGCGATGCTGGGGATGGCCCATACCCACTTCACCAATCCGCATGGGCTGGATGACAGCAATATGCACTATTCTACCGCAGAAGACATGGCCAAGTTGTCTGCGTATGCCTTAAAAAATCCGCTGTTCCGGCAGATTGTTTCCACCAAAGTAAAAAACATCTCCTGGGAGGGAGAAGCGTACGATCGAAGACTGCAAAACAAAAACAAGCTGCTCCACCTGTATCAAGGCGCGGACGGCGTAAAAACCGGGTACACCAAGCTGGCCAAGAGATGTCTGGCTTCTTCCGCGACCCGGGACGGACGGCAGCTGGCCACGATTACGCTGAATGCGCCGGACGACTGGAATGATTCGATGGCGCTGATGGACTGGGGCTTTCAACAATTTTCCCCGGTCACCCTCGTGAAAAAGGGGGAGGCGATCGAAACCGTGCAGTCGCCCAGAGGCGATGTACTCAAACTGGCGGCGATGAACGATTGGGTCTATCCGCTCCGCAAAGGGGAGGACGGACAGATCAGGAAAGAAGTGATCCTGCAGGAGAAGCGAATCACGCAGGAGCTGGCGGGAAGCCATGTCGGATTCTTGCGCATCACCTTGGGAGAGCGGGTGATCGGAAAGGTGCCGATCACCGTTCAAGACGATACGCCCACGATGGCAAGCAAAGGAGAGCCTCGTTCCTTCTGGCAGCGGATTTGGGAGATCATGGCAGGGGGGATGTGGAGTGCTTAATGTCATCTGGCTCGCGCTGATCGTGATCAGCATCGTGGTCGCCGCCTTCACAGGACGGATCGAAGCGGTAAATCAGGCAGCTTTTGAAGGAGCCAAGACAGGGGTGACCGTATGCTTTGGCTTGCTCAGTGTGCTTGCCTTTTGGATGGGTATGATGAAGATCGCGGAAAAGGCCGGGCTCATGGAAGGACTGGCCCGCTTGCTTTCGCCGATCATCGGACGGCTGTTTCCCGACGTCCCCAAAGGCCATCCGGCGTTGGGCTACATTCTCTCTAACATGAGCGCCAACCTCCTCGGGCTGGGCAATGCGGCCACGCCGATGGGGCTGAAGGCGATGGAGGAGCTGCAAAAGCTGAATCCTGACAAGCAAAAAGCGACACCGGCGATGTGTACCCTGCTTGCGATCAATACGGCCGGCATTACCTTAATTCCGACGACGATGATCGCGATTCGGATGCAGTACGGCTCCGCCAATCCGGTGGACATCGTCGGGACGACCCTGCTCGCCTCCTTTGGCGCCACACTCGTCGCACTGATACTCGACCGTCTGTACCGTGCCCGTCATGATCGCAAAACTAGATAGGGGGCGTCCGCATGTATCAATGGGTTTCCCTGCTCTCCCTATGGGCCATTCCGGTGATGATCGCCTTCATCTTGGTTTACGGCTGGAGCCGCCGTGTACCCGTTTATGAGACCTTTGTCGAAGGAGCAAAAGGCGGACTTGTGACGACGATCCGGATATTGCCCCATCTGGTTGCGATGATGGTGGCCGTGACGATGTTTCGCGAGTCAGGAGCGCTGGGCTGGCTGCTCTCTCTGTTGGCGCCGCTTCTCGCGGTGTTTCATATCCCGGAGGAAATCGTCCCGCTCGCGCTCCTGCGGCCGATTACCGGCACGGGATCGCTGGCCGTCGCAACCGATATGATTGCCCAGTACGGGCCGGATTCCTTTTTGGGGAGACTGGCTGCTACCATGCAGGGCAGCACGGATACGACGCTGTATGTGTTGACGGTCTACTTCGGAGCGGTGGGAATTCGCAATTCCTCGTACGCGCTCCGCGTAGGGCTGTGGTCCGATCTGGCCGGAGTCATTTTTTCTTTGCTGATCGTATCCTATGTGTTTTCGTAAAAAAGATATTGGAAGAATCGGGCTGCCTGTGCGTAATGCAGGCAGCTTTTTTCTTTTGCAGCGCTTGATTTGATGGCAGTGCGATGAGAGTTTCTGTGGTAACATATGGAAAAGGAAAGAGCGGAGGGAGACGGGATGAAACGACTGTTTCTCTGCTGTCTGATCGCGGTCATGGGTGTCATCAACGCCGCAGGTGCAAATAGCCCCGCCCTAGAGCTGGCGGAGGTGTCTGCCGAGATCGTCACCGACAAGTCGATCAGCGGACAGACGGGGATCGTGGTGAACAACGTCGTCGTCAGACATGTAACCCCGACGGTCATCGCCTACGATATCAAAGTCAAAAACAGCAGCAATCGAAAGATCGGCGACGAAAAGAACCCGGTGAGGTTCAAAATTCAACCGGGCGAAGAGCTCCTGGAAGCCCTGAAGAAGACTGTCGGCGATAACGTGCTCGATCGCGACAAGATGAACGGCGGTTATCAGGGCGATGCGGAAATACTGCCGGGCGGTACATCTCGCTACATGATTTTTTCCGAACTCGGAACTCTTGAAAAATTGGAAAACCATCAACACCTGCGCCTCTTGACCGAAGCGCAACTGGATGAGCTGCGTGAAAAGAGGTTTGATGCCGCATTGATTCTCTACATCGGGGAGGAGGAAATCGGCCGATTTGATCTGCGTCCCCATTCTCATGGCTTGCCGCCGGAGATCCACCGGACGCTGGAGCAGGAGTTGGGAGCGAAGTTCGTCATTCCCGCATGGGAGGGCTATCAAGTCAAGTTCGCTGCGATCGAATATTCTCCCGTCGCCCAGGGAAAAGCGGTCGGCAATCGGCGCGCCGCCGTGATCGTCTATACAGACCGCAAAGGCCCTCTCATGAACCTTATTTCATTACGTTTCACATGAGCGACACCTTTTCCGAAGAGGACACCGTGTCGTTCATCCGTCAAATTCTTGCCGGGCAAAAATAACATCTCGATAAGACTAAGAGCCGCTCCCACTTCGGAGGGCTTTTATTTTTTGGGGGGAAAGTAGAGGCTTTCATCCGGCAAAAGATAAACTTCCGTCTCGTGTAAGTTTTTCCGCTGTTCTTGTCCACACTGGTAAGAACGGGTATGATGTTGGAGAGGTGATTCGACATGGAACGGTTGCAGAAGGTACTGGCTAACGCAGGAGTTGCCTCCAGACGGCATTGCGAGGAACTGATCCTTCAGGGCAAGGTGCAGGTAAATGGTCAAGTGGTAAAAGAACTGGGGACGAAAGTCGATCCAGACACGGACAAAATCAAGGTAAACGGCAAGTTGATTCATATGGAGAGAAAAATATACGTCTTGCTGCACAAGCCGACGGGCTACATCACCAGCGTCTCCGATCCGCGGGGCAGACCTGTCGTCGTCGATCTCCTGCGAGGGATCAAAGAGAGAGTATACCCTGTCGGCCGGCTCGATTACGATACGTCCGGGCTGCTGCTTTTGACCAATGACGGAGAATTGGCGCATATGCTGGCCCATCCGTCCTATGAGATGGACAAGGTCTACCGGGCTTGGGTAAAAGGCGTTCCGTCGCGGGAAAAGATCAGCCAACTCGCCAGCGGAGTCAAGCTGGAGGACGGGATGACCGCTCCCGGACAGGCCAGACTGCTCAAGGCAGCTCCGGCCAATGACCGCGCTTTGCTGGAGCTGGTGATTCACGAGGGACGAAATCGCCAGGTTCGCCGCATGTGCGAAGCGATCGGACATCCGGTAATCAAGCTGGAGCGTACGCAGGTGGGCTTTTTGACATTGGAGGGGCTGGAGCCCGGCCAGTACAGGCCCTTGACGACCGCGGAGATCGAGCGGCTGCGGCGCGGATTGACCAAAGGCCGCAAAAAATGATTCAAAATCTGTTCAAAACTTATGGGCTGTCGCAAATAAAAAGCAAGGCTATAATAGAGGGGATAGCAGGAAGGACGGGATTGTATCCGTTTTCCCAAAAGATGTAGATGGGAGCCAGGGCACTATGAACAAAAACAACCGTACATACATCAGGGTGGCGATCCTGGGTGTTTTGCTGGCGGCGCTTGTCTTTGCCGTCTATTCCAGTTTTGTGAAGGATCCTCATGCGGTAAAAGTCGGTAAGGAAGCCCCCAACTTCAGTCTGGAGCAGTTGAACGGCCCGCCGATCGCGTTGTCGGACTTGCGGGGCAAAGGCGTGGTGCTCAATTTCTGGGGCAGCTGGTGCGAGCCGTGTAAAAAAGAGATGCCCGATCTGCAGCAGCAGTATGAAGCCTACAAGGATAAAGGTCTGGTGGTCATCGGGATCAATATTGGCGAATCCCCGGTAGCGGTGGAGCCGTTTGTCAAGCAATTCGGACTGACATTTCCAATTCTCTTGGACAGACAGTCCCAAATCACCAAGCTCTATCGAATTGGGCCCATCCCCAGCACGTATTTCATCGATGCGGACGGGAAGGTAAAGGAGATTTTTATCGGGCCGCTTAACGAAAATTCGATTTCAGAAAAAGTGGCAAATATCTTGCCTAAGTGAGGAGCAATATGGACCAGATAAAATGTGAATGCGGTCATGCCAATCCAGTCGGCACTCTGCTCTGTGAATCATGCGGCAGACCGCTGGAAGTGGAGATCAAAGGCGAGGCTTCTTTCCCGGATATGCGCTACGAGGGAATGGCCCGCCGTTCTCAAACGTATACGCGCACCATTGTCGACAGAGTGTGGAATTACTTTTCATCCGTTAAAGTCGCCATTGGCATCATTGTCGTCATCTTGATCGCTTCGGCAGTAGGCACGATCTTTCCCCAGCAGCAGTACATTCCGGTTCCCGTCCCCACCGAAGCGGACGTGGCCAGATTCTACACCGACACCTACGGCAAGCTGGGTACGATTTTCTACACACTGGGCTTTCACAACATGTACTCATCCTGGTGGTTTGTCTCGCTGCTCGTCGCTCTCGGGACATCGCTGGTCATCTGCAGCTTGGACAGGGTGGTTCCCCTTTACCGGGCCCTGAGCAAGCCGCGGGTCAATCAGCACAGCTCCTTTCTCAAAGGGCAAAGAGTCTACGGCGAGACCGAACTGACAGAGGGGCAGGATGCGGAGGCGCTGACGGCTGCCACGGCGGCCGCACTCAAAAAGAAAGGCTATCGCATCTTTCAAAGCGGACACGCCATCCTGGCGGAGAAAGGCCGTTTCAGCCGCTGGGGGCCGTACATCAACCATATCGGGCTGATCATTTTTCTGCTCGGCGTCTTAATGCGCAACATCCCCGGCTTTTATCTGGATGAATTCGTCTGGGTAAGGGAGGGGCAGACCATCGCGATCCCGGATACTCCCTATTACGTCAAAAATGTGGAGTACAAGACCGAGTACTGGTCAGAAGAAGAAATGGCGCAAAAATTGAATTTGAATGGCGGCGTCATTCCGAAAAACTATCAGACGGACGCGATCCTGTACCTGAACAAGAACGCCGATCTGCCCGGCGCCACACCCGATCTGGTCGAGATCAAGAGGGGCCCGATCGTCGTCAACCATCCGATGGAGCATGAGGGTCTTGCACTCTATCAATCCGGCTTTCAGGAAATGCAGCTGGGTGCGATGAACTTTGTCCTGATTGACAAGCAAAATGGGAGAAAAGAGGTCGCCCCTTTCAAGCTGGACCTCTACGATGTTCCGCCTGAGCAGGAAATTGCCGAAGGCGTCAAGGTTCGTGTCATCGATTACTTCCCGGACTTCATCATGGGAAGCGACGGGAAACCGTCCACGCAGACCAATCTGCCGAAAAATCCGATGATCGTGCTGGAGATCACGTCTGAAGCGGATCAAATCAAGGAAAAACTGGTATACGTCAGCGGAACCGTGATTACGGAAAGAGAGGATTCCCGTTACACGCTCGATTTTAACATGCCGGATCTGATTGATATCAGCGGTCTGATGGTGAGAAAAGATAAAGCGGTTCCCCTGATCTATTTTGGTTCCTTTGTCTTCATGGTCGGCGTGGCGATGGGATTCTTCTGGCAGCACCGCCGCATCTGGCTCCAATTGCACGGCACAAGAGTGCTGTTGGCGGGACATACCAACAAGAACTGGTATGGATTAAGGCGTGAAGTGGAAGCGATGATCCAGGAGATCAAGCTGCCGATCACCTTAGCAGAGAAACCAAAAGCTTAAGTCGGCTTTGAGGAGGTTTTAGACGTGCAGCTTATTCCGTTAAGTGATGTCATGCTCGATATTGCCTTTGTGCTGTACGTGCTGGCGTCGATCGTGTTCGTCGTCGCCTTGACCGGAAAGAACTGGGCGGGACGCGATCCCAAGCAACATGAAGAAAAGTACGGACGGATTGCCTACTGGCTGGCGCTGGTCGGCTTTCTGGCCCAGACGGGCTACGTCGTGTTCCGCTGGATCGCCGGCGGACACAGCCCGACGAGCAACATGTTTGAATTTATGGCGTTCCTGGATTACTGCATCATCCTGGCTTACTTGATTATCTACCGGATTTACAGATTGACGGTGATCGGCGCATTCGTTCTGCCGCTCGGGGTCGTCATGCTTGGTTACTCGTATGTCTTCCCCAAGGAAGTCACCCCGCTGATTCCCGCGCTGCAAAGCTATTGGCTGCATATCCACGTGACCACGGCAGCGCTCGGGGAAGGAATTCTGGCCGTAGGTTTTGCGGCAGGCTTGATGTATCTGGTCCGCACCGTGCCGCAGGATGTCGTGACGAAAAGCACGCGCTGGCTGGAGGTTGTACTCGCCGTCGTTCTGATGCTGGTCGGCTTTATCGCGATGGAATCTACGTTTTCCCGACTGGATCAAAAAACGGTGTTCCAATTGCCAACAGAACAATTGAATAATCAGGCACAAATGGAGAAAATGAAGGTAGAGTATACACTGCCGGCGATCGTCGCTCCGCAGGACGCCACGCTGATCCAGGCTGGCCCGATGAACCCCTGGTTTACCGCCCCCGCGTGGATGGAAGGGAAGGATGCGGCTCGCAAGCTGAACACCATGATCTGGTCGGTCATCTCCGGTCTGGTGTTGTACGGCATCTTGCGGCTGATCCTGCGCAAGCGGCTGGCGGCGGCGATGCAGCCGGGGCTGAGGGATATCGATCCCGAATTGATCGATGAGATCAGCTACCGCGCGATCAGCATCGGCTACCCCGTCTTTACCCTGGGCGCCTTGATTTTCGCGATGATCTGGGCGGAAGAGGCGTGGGGACGCTTCTGGGGATGGGATCCGAAAGAAGTATGGGCGCTCATCGTCTGGCTTTTCTACAGCGCTTATCTTCATCTTCGTCTCTCCCGCGGATGGATCGGGGCCAAATCGGCTTGGATGTCCGTCATCGGCTTTGTCATCATCTTGATCACCCTGGTCGTCGTCAACCTGGTCATTGCCGGTCTGCATTCATACGCAGGGGTGTAGGAAACAAGAATGTCGCTTTCGCAAACATGGCTTCGCAAAGAAATTTGGCGAAGCCTTCGTTTCACTTTCGTCGGTAGGGAGCATGCCATCCATACCTGGCGACGGGAAAGCTGGATGCCAGTCTGTCGTTTGGCCTATCGTCCGAGTGAAGTCAGTGAAAACAAAGTGAGCCACGAGGTGATCTTATGGAGAAAACAGCGAGGATTCTGGTAGTTGATGACGAGGAGCGCATCCGCCGTCTGCTCCGCATGTATCTGGAGCGGGAGTCTTTCATGATTGACGAGGCAGATAACGGCGAGCAGGCACTGGAAATGGCCATGACGGCCGATTATGACATCATTTTGCTGGACCTGATGCTGCCTGGAATGGACGGCATCGAGGTCTGTCAAAAAATCAGGGAGCGCAAAGCGACGCCGATTATCATGCTTACGGCAAAAGGGGAAGAGACGAACCGGGTGCACGGATTTGAAGCCGGAGTGGATGATTATGTGATCAAACCGTTCAGCCCCCGCGAAGTCGTCTATCGGGTAAAGGCGATCCTGCGCCGCGCTTCGGCGACCGCCTACCTGAAAACCGAGACTTTTAACAGCCATTCGGTTCTGGTCTTTCCGGAGCTGACCATCGATCACGATGCCCACAAAGTGATTGCCAGCGGCCAGGAAGTGAGCCTGACGCCAAAAGAATACGAACTTCTGCACTATCTGGCGCTCTCGCCCGACAAGGTGTTTACCCGCGAGGAATTGCTGAAGGATGTGTGGCATTATGAATTCTTTGGCGATCTGCGGACGGTGGACACGCATATCAAGCGCCTGCGCGAAAAGCTGAACCGTGTATCGCCTGCAGCGGCGCAGATGATCGCCACGGTATGGGGAGTCGGGTACAAGCTAGAGGTGCCCAAGTAACGTGGACATTCTTCGCAGCGTAGTAGGAAAACTATGGATGACGATCATTGCGCTCTTCGCTTTGGTCTTAACGCTCTTCAGCCTGATGATCGTGGAGTCATTTGACAGCTTCTACTTCCAGCGGCAGACCAAGACTTTGCAAAACGTCGCGGAAGGTCTCTCGCAGACGCTGTCTGCGTATCCGGACAAAACAGCGGCTTTGGCCATGGCGTCCAGCTTTAGTGCCGTTCACCGCACCGGCCTGATCATGGTTGATGAAAACGGTGAGCAGATTGGGCAGAGTGAAGGGGCGGGAATCTCCTTCGTCCCCACGGAACAATTGCTGAAAGCTCCCGAGCTGCAGCTGTCCGAGGCGCTTCGCGGGAAGCACCTCGCTCCGGCACGGATTTTCTTCACGCATCAGCCCAACAATCAAAATGGCACGATTCAATTGCTGGCAATCGCCGTGCCGATCGAGCTGTCGCCGGATAAACAGGGTGCGATCGTCATGTACCAGGCGATTGAAGATTTCGACGATACCGTGAAGGAAGTACGCAAGCTGATCTTTGTCGTCGGGGTGGTCGGCTTTATTTCCACGACCGTCTTCGCCTTCTTCCTGTCGTCGCGGATTACGTATCCACTGCGGCAGATGAAGGAGACGGCCCATCGGATCGCAGAGGGTGATTTTCATGCGGAAATCCCGATACGCACGACAGACGAGATCGGGGAATTGGCTGCCTCCTTCAACAGCATGGCCAGCCACCTCAACCAACTGGTCGTCGCCCTCTCCAAAGAGAAGGAACAGCTCTCCAGCGTGCTGCGAAGCATGGTGGACGGAGTCATCATGATCGACGAACAGGGAAAGGTAGCTGTGACCAACCCGCCGGCTGAACACTTCCTGCGCGATTGGACGTACGAACATCCGGACGAGCCCATCCCCTTGTTTTCGTTCTATCAGCAGGTGGTGCGAACCGGGATGGAAGTCACAGACGAGATTCCGGCCCAGGGACGCATCTGGTCGCTGGTGATGATCCCGCTAACTGACCGGGAACAGATCCGCGGCGCCGTCGCCGTCCTTCGCGAGATTACCAGGGAGCGCAAACTGGATAAGATGCGGAATGACTTTGTGGCCAACGTTTCCCACGAGCTGCGCACGCCGCTGTCCATGCTGCAGGGCTACAGCGAAGCCATCGTCGACGATATTGCCGCCACTCCCGAGGAGCATAAGGAGCTGGCCCAAATCATCTACGATGAATCGGTGCGCATGACCAAGCTGGTCAATGAGCTGCTCAGCCTTGCCCGGATGGAGGCAGGCCATGTGGAGGTATCGCTGGAAACCGTCGAGGTGCGCCCGTATCTGGAGCGGATTCAGCGCAAGTTCGTGAATCTGGCCAGGGAACAGGATATTCATTTCCTGCTGGAATTCAATACGACGGTAGAAAAGGCCTGGATCGATCCAGACCGGATGGAGCAGGTTCTGACGAATCTGATCGACAATGCCATTCGCCATACGAACGAGGGCGGTACGGTTGTATTGCGGGCGCGCGGCGAACAGACGCTCCTCCTGGAAGTGAGCGATACGGGAACAGGAATTCCACAGGAAGATCTGCCGTTTGTCTTTGAACGCTTTTACAAAGCGGATAAGGCCCGTACCCGCGGAAAAGCGGGAGGGACAGGACTTGGCCTGGCCATCGCCAAAAACATCGTAGAGGCCCATGGAGGAACCATTGGTGTACAGAGCAAGCTAGGCGAGGGGACTACCTTTACCATTGCCTTGCCTGATAAACATAAACAGAAAACATAGAGGGGCGAGAGAAATGATCAAAACCATACTGTTTGATGTCGATGGAGTGATGCTGAGCGAGGAGCGTTATTTTGACGCGTCCGCGCTGACTGTCTGGGAGATGCTTCACAGCCCGCAATACCTGGGCCTTTCTTCCGAAACATTTGCACCTGCGCCAAAGGAAGAGGATATCCGCCGCATTCGCCAACTGGTTTTTGCAGACGATGAGGTGCTGAACTTCATCAAATCACGCGGGATCAACTCCAACTGGGATATGGTCTATCTGGCGGTGTCGTATCAGATCATCCGCCTGTGCGGCCATTTAAAATCGGTCTTGGGGCAGCAGGTTACCGATCTGCTGACGGGACAGATCAACCGCGCGGCCTTGGCCCGCCTGTCGGAATGGGCCAAGGAACACGCGCCTGACTTCACGATCGAGTACGCCAAGTTTACCGCCGATTTCTCCCGGGGGAATGCGCAAAAGGCGGAGATGCTGCTCTACCTGAACCAGATCGCTCAAGAGCGCTGCGGCATCGTGACCAATATCTTCTCCCGCAACAGCGACCTGTGGAAAATTTGCCAGGAGACCTTCCAGGAATGGTATCTGGGGGATGAGCGCGTCTCTGCCTCGATCGGCCGCGAGACCTTGCAGCCTGGCAAGAAAGGCTTTTTGAACGATGAGATCCCGATCGTCAGCCCGGCTGAGATGATCCAGGTGTTCCGTACCCTGAAGGAAAAGGGCTATACGCTCGGGATCGGCACCGGACGTCCCACGATCGAGACGCATGTGCCGCTGGAGGCATTGGGGATCTTGGAATGGTTCGACCCTAACCGCGTCGTGACGGCGAGCCATGTATTGGAGGCCGAAGAGCAGTCGCCTGCCCACGCGCCGCTGTCCAAGCCGCATCCCTTTTCCTATGTAAAAGGCCTGCTCGGTTTGGATACGCCGAACAGCGATGTGCTTCGTTTGGAGCTGCCTATCTCCAATGGGGATGAGGTATTGGTCGTAGGGGATTCGCTGGCGGACCTCTTGGCGGCCAGATCGATGGGTTGCCGCTTTGCCGCCACGCTCACTGGATTATCCGGTCAAGAAGCGCGGAGCAAGTTTGAAGAGGAGAAAGCCGATTACATTTTGGATGATGTGCGCGGCATTCTCTCGATCCTGGAATAAAGGAAAAGAAGAGCCGGCCATCGGAGAGAATGGCCGGCTTTGTTTTACATAGAAGGGTTGATAAGTTTTGGGGAACCAGAGGCTTCCCCATTTTTTGTGGATGTTAAAACCGGGGCATGGCGAGAAAAAGCGTGTTTTCCTGCGGCGCGACTCGCGGAGGCTTGCCGCTGCGGAGCGGACAATCATCATCCGTGAAGGCGATGAACGTCGCGCGATCAGGAGAAAGAAAGCCGCACCCCGCATGGATCGAGCAGAGTCGTAGCCTCGACGGGAGAGGGAAAGCCGCTCATATCCACCTCTGTGAGCATCGCTGCCGGCCCTTTCTGGAGGCGAATGCCGGGAATCTCCTCGCCGAACAATATGCGCAGGTCCTCCAGCAATCCTTCCTGGGGGAGCTGTAGGGTCATTTGGCGGATTGCCGCCGCGGAATCGCTTGCCAGGTAGCTTCGATCCGTTTGCAGTTCGATCTCAAACTGGTAAGGCGTCGCGAGAAAGGTCCGCTTCGGGTTATGCTCGACGGACCAGCCCAGCCGCTTGGCCCGGTCGCATATCTCTTCGTGCTCCGACGGGGAGACGAGAAAACCGATATGATCAAATTGAATTTTTTTACCGTGACCAAATGTAACGTTGATCATGCCTTTGCGCATTTCGATAATCCGAAATAAGATCGCCTGCCCCCGAAAGTCCTCCCATGTCAACGGCGGCGAAAAGTCTTGAAAACTTCCCTCGCTTTTTCCGATTCGTTGATAGGTTTGAAAGCCAGCCTCTTGATAAAATCGCTCCATCTCCTCGACATCGGGAGTCCAGAAGTGATAGTGGAACAGCATCAGAAACCTCCGATTTCTCATCATTTTCCCACAGTATACATGAAAATGGGGATTTCTGTAAGAGAAGAGCAAGAAAAAACCGGCTCTATCTGAACCGGTTATGGCAAGGCTGTCTTTTGCTACGTCTGTTCCTTCCAGCTCAAAGTCTCCAGAAAGCGGAAGCGAAAGGCCTGGAGGAGAAAAGAGAGCCGGGCATCGTGCCGGACGATCACTTCATAGGTGCCGTCCTCGTGGCTGTAAAACAAGGCATCGGTGTAATCCCTGTTCTCTTCAAACAAGCTGCGTATTTGCTTCAGACGGTTGCGCATCTCCTCGGTCTTCAGTGCGAAGGTGAAGGTGACATCCGTTTCGTTTTGATTTTCCCGAATCTCGATCAGGCGCGAATCATAGGTGTAGTGGACCAAGCGGGTTCCTCCTCATCAGAAAAAGTAGCGCAGAAAGATATAAAGATGAGACAACACGATCGACATGATCATCAGCGGAAAGGCGATTTTCAAAAAGCCCACGAAGCTGATGGGATGGCCTTCTTTGGCCGCAAGTCCGGCGACGATAACGTTGGCGCTGGCACCGATCAGTGTCCCGTTTCCGCCCAGACACGCTCCCAGAGCCAGGCTCCACCAGAGCGGCTCCAGATTGGTGATGCCGAGCGCGCCCATCTCCTTGATCATCGGGATCATCGTCGCGACGAAGGGAATATTGTCCACAAAGGCGGAGGCAATCGCGCTCATCCAGAGGATCAAAAAGGAGGTCTTCATCGCATCGCCGCCCGTCAGATCGATGGCTCCTTTGGCCAGTTTGGCGATGACGCCTGTCTCCACCAGTCCGGACACGAGCACAAACAGACCGACGAAGAAAAAGATCGTGGTCCATTCTACCTTGCTGATCGCTTCTTCCAGATAGTGTTCGCCGGTGATCAAGAGCAGCAGAAAAGCGCCTGTCAGGGCGATCGTGGCCGATTCCAGATGGAGCGCGCCATGCAGCATAAAGCCGATAATCGTGAGCGCCAGCACGGTCAGCGATTTTTTCAACAGTTTGGCGTCGGTGATCTCATCCTGCTCGCGAAGACTCATGATTTTTTGCTGCAATTCGGGGGTGGTTTTCAGCTCTTTCCGGTAGATCAGCGTAAAACAGAAGATGGTGGCAATCATGATAATGACAACGGCGGGAGCCAGATTGGTCAGAAAAGACATGAAGTCCAGTTCCGGCACGGCGCTGCCAATCATGATGTTGGGCGGATCTCCGATCAGGGTTGCCGTGCCGCCTACATTGGAAGCGATAATTTCCGATATGAGATAGGGAACGGGGTTGACTTGCAGCTGTCTGGCGATGCTGAAGGTGACCGGAACAATCAAAAGAACCGTCGTCACATTGTCGAGAAAAGCGGAGGCCGAGGCGGTGATGATACTCAGATAAATCAGAATCCGAAGCGGATCGCCATGGGCGGCTTTGGCTGCACGGATGGCCATGTACTTGAAGACGCCGGTCTGCGCAGTAATGGCGACCAGAATCATCATGCCGATTAACAAGCCTAGGGTGTTGAAATCGATGTGGTGGATCGCTTGCTCCTGATTGATCACGCCGAGCAAAATCATCAGGATTCCGCCAAACATGGCTACGATTGTCCGATGCAGTTTTTCGCTGATGATAAAAGCATAGGTTACGAGGAAGATGCCAATTGCGACGATTGCCTGTGATGCCATAAAAATCTCCTCTCACTAAACAAAAGTTAATAAAGTAGGAAAATTATCTGGTATTATTATAACCATATTTTTGAACACGTAAAGGCCTGGTCTTTGGATAAGACCAGGCCTTGGTATGTTACAGTTCGATTTGGGTCACACTTTTTACTTCCGGCAATTCGCCCATGGTATCGAGGAGCTCTGCTGTAATCGGCTTGTCGACCGAGAGCATCATGATCGCCTCTCCGCCGACATCGCGGCGTCCTACCTGCATCGTCGCGATATTGACCCCGTTTTCACCCAAAATCGATCCGACTCGGCCGATGACGCCCGGCCGGTCATTATGGTGAATGTAGAGGAGATAGCCTTCCGGAGCGACGTCGATGGCAAACTCGTCGATCTTGACGATGCGCGCGCCGTAGCCGTTCAGCCGCGTTCCCGCTACCGTCCGGGTCTGCTGGGTCGTCTTCAGCGTGACTGTCAGCAGGTTGGTAAAGCCGCGGTTTTGCGCGGATTTTTTCTCCGTGACGGTGATATCGCGAGACTTGGCCAAGAGGGGAGCGTTCACGAAGTTCACTTCTTCTCCCAAATGGAAGGACAAGACGCCTTTGACCACGGTTCTTGTCAGCGGAGCCGTTTCGACATCAGTCAGTTCACCGCTGTAGGTGATCGAGATTTCCTGTACGGATCCCACTGTGACTTGCGCCAGGAAATGGCCCAGTCTCTCTCCGAGCGTAAAGTAAGGCTCGATGCGCTCCATCACATGAGGCGGAATGGATGGCAGATTGACCGCATTGCGGAACGGTTCGCCGCGCAGCACCTTGAGGATTTCGCCCGATACATCGACGGCGACGTTCTCCTGTGCTTCTACCGTAGAGGCGCCCAGGTGGGGCGTGACGACGACCTGCGGCAGGCCGATCAGCGGATTGTCCACCGGCGGCTCCACTTCAAATACGTCGAGGGCCGCACCCGCTACTTTGCCCGTCAGGATCGCTTCATAGAGCGCTTTTTCGTCGATGATGCCGCCGCGGGCACAGTTGATCACGCGCACGCCAGTCTTCATCTTGGCAAATTCTCTGCTGCTAATCAGATAGCGTGTTTCTTTTGTCAGCGGCGTATGCACGGTGATGAAGTCCGCCTGGCGGCAAATCTCATCCACGGTGGCGTTGGTCACGCCCAGCTTTTGGGCGCGCTCTTCGGTGAGGAACGGATCGTAGGCCAGCACCGTCATGCCGAATACCTTCGCACGCTTGGCCACTTCGGTTCCGATGCGGCCCATGCCGATGACCCCGAGCACTTTATTGTTCAACTCCACGCCCTGAAAGCTCTTTCTGTCCCAGGTCCCGTCGGCCAGCTTCCGGTAGGCCTGCGGAATATTGCGGGCGACGGACATCAGCATGGCAAAGGAATGCTCAGCAGTCGAGATGGTATTTCCGTCCGGTGCATTGATGACGACGATTCCCGCTTCCGTCGCTGCATTCACATCGATATTGTCGACCCCGACACCTGCGCGGCCGACGGCTTTCAACCGTTTGCCCGCAGCCAGCACCTCAGCGGTTACCTGTGTTTGGCTGCGCACCATCAGGGCGTCATAGTCCCCGATGACGGCCAGCAGGTCCGAGGGGGAGAGGTTCGTATTTTTGACGACTTCCACGTCGGGCGCCTCAAGCAGTTGTTTGATTCCGTATTCGCTAACTTGGTCTGTAATCAGTACTTTATACATGAGCGAGTAGCACCTCCTGGGCAGCTTTTACACCGGCTCCCAATTCTACGGGAGCGCCGATTTGTTGAAGCGACATTTCAATCGCCGCGATCACCTGCAAGACGTCGAGCGGTTCGCAATAGCCCATGTGGCCAATGCGGAAAATTTTCCCTTTCAGATGCTGCTGGCCGCCGGCGATCACGATATTGTGCTGGGTACGCAGAACTTTGCGCAGCTGCTCTGCGTCAAACGTCTCCGGGTGGCAAGAAGTCACCGTGCTTGCGGCGAACTCATCGGAAGCCATCAGCGGAATCTGGAGCGCTCTCATCGCGGCCCTGGTCATATCGCGCATGATCTCGTGCCGCTTGATGATCGCCGCCAGGCCTTCCTCCTCCAGCATCTTGCACACTTCATCCAGGCCGAAGATGAGGGAGACTGCGGGCGTATACGGCGTCGTTTTCTCTGCCAGGCTTTTCCGGTACGCCTTGAGATCGAGATAAAAAGCGAGCGGCTTTTTGCTGTCGATCACATCCCATGCCCGTTTGCTGGCTGCCAGAAAGGCGAGTCCCGTCGGGAGCATAAACGCTTTTTGCGATCCCGTCACAACGATGTCCACACCCCATGCGTCCATCTCGCAGGAGACCGCGCCGAGGCAGCTGACGGCATCGACGATAAAGAGGGCATTCGACTTCTGCCGGACTACTTGGGCCAGTTCGCGGATCGGATTCTCCACACCCGTGGACGTTTCGCAATAGGTTGCGAACACGGCTTGCACCTGCGGCTTATCCGCGAGAAACGCATCCAGCTTGTCGGGGGTGACGGCTTCGCCCCAAGGCACATCCAGGCGGTGGACGACGATGCCGTATCTTTCGCAGATTTTGGCGAAGCGCTCGCCGAATGCGCCGCTGACCAGGACAGCGGCTTCCTCGCCGGGCTGAAGCGTGTTGACGACACTCATCTCCAGTGCGCTCGTTCCGCTGCCCGCGAGGATCATCACGTCGCCCGATGTGCCAAAATAGGGGCGCAGACGCTCAGCGGTCCGTGCAAACAATTCGGAAAATTGGCCGCTTCGATGCCCGATCATCGGTTGGTTCATCGCTTGCTGGACGCGCGGCGGAATCGGGGTAGGGCCGGGGATGCGCAAAATCATTTTGTCTGTAAACATGGTTATCTCTCCTCCTTTGATTCAACCCTTTTCCTTATGGTCAAAGGAAAATAATAAAAGCCTCCCGTTCTCACACTGACTCCAATTTCGGAGACAGGTGAGGGACGAGAGGCTTTGCTTCGCGGTGCCACCCTCATTCGTTCTTCTTTTCGCAAAGAAGAACCTTTCCAGGTACAAGACCTGCAGAGATAACGGATCTACCGTTCGCGCCTACTGGGAAGGCCAGTGGCCTCGGTTCAGCGCAACAACTCGGAAGTGCTTATCCAGGCAGGGAACCACCGATTCGCAGCAACCATCGGCTCTCTGAGGGTTTCCCATGCAAGGCATCTCTTCGTCAACGTTGTTCAACTATTCATGCTCGCTTTGATTTGTATCTACGATAACATGCTAGTGAAGGAGCGTCAAGCACAAAAAAAGAGAAAAAATGAACAAACACTTTCAAAAACTATTTATTGTTCGTGAAATGACTATGTTTGATCGAGGTATAGCGGGTTGAAAAGATCAAAACACGAACGTTAAGCAATTGGTTTCTTATATTCTGGAAAATCCCATGAAAAATGTTCGGATTTTGCTTGTTCTTTTCGGTGGAGGCTTACTGCGTCTTGCTTGGTTTGGCCCAGATCAGATGAATGCAACCAGCCCAGTAGTGCTCAGACTTCACCAGGACGAGGTCAGAGCGATCCACGATCTTCATCATATCGCGATTGTGGTGGCAGCCTTCTATCCGGTAGATGAGCGGATCCAACGCTTTTTGCGCGCAAGCTAGTAAAAAGTTGGAGCTCAATCCATGCTCCATGAGCAGGATGTTTCCGTCTTTGCGGCACCAGCGGTTGAACTGGTTCAATACCGCAAGCGGATCCTCATAGCTGCAGAGCGACAGGGTAGAGACGATCGTGTCAAATGAGTCGGGAGCAAGTGACAGGCGATCCATGTCGGATTCCAGAAAGGTGGCAGGAATGCCAAACTCTCGCGCCGCTTGTTTTGCTTTGCGCAGCATTTCCGGGCTAAAATCGACAGTCGTTACGTTATCCACCAACTCCCTGTCGTAAAACGGGAAATTGGCTCCGGCTCCCACTGCGGCCTCCAATACGTTTCTCCGTGCCTCCCGGAGCAGGCGGCGGCGCCAATGCCCCAGCGTGTAGGCTCGCCGATTGCGTTCGTACATGGCGGCCTGCTGGCTGAATTTCTTGATTTGATCGGCTTTGTTCAAGGCCATCCCTCCCGTCCATGCTCCGATCGGGTCCGACCGAAAACGAAGTCTGCGCCCCCTCAGCCTATCATAGACGAGGGAGCGCCGATTGGAAAGCGGTTAGTTTTCTCGCCAGTCCAGCTTGCGCAGGGCGATGCTGATCGCGATGATCAGCCAGAGACAGAGCGCGCCGATGAGAATCCAGAAGGTGGTGTCGTACTGCTGGTGAAGCACTCCGCTCAGCACCAATGCGGCTTGACCGGTGGGGAACAGAAACGAGGTCACCTTCATGAAAAAGGGCAGCATCTCATAAGGGAGCAGTACAGGGCTGAAGAAAATGACCAGCAGGTAGGGCAGGTAAGAAAGTACGGCGAAATGGGCCATGGTCTTTGCGTAGCTGCCGATGGTCGAGCCGACGATGGTCAGGCTGCTGGCGGCCAGCAGGGCCAGCGGGATGCACATGACCAATTTTTGCGCCGGAATATCGAGCAGGAAGTAACCGAGGACGAGAGAGCTGGTGAGTGCAGGGATGGCAAAAATGATGGATTCTACAAAAGTAGCAGCGATAAACGCGGTCTTTTTCACGGACAGACTGGCGTAATAGTCCAGTTCTCCTTCCACTTTCATGAGCGCCGTCCGCTGAATGGCAAAGCTGACGCTCCCGAAACAGACCGACATGACGATGTTGCCGGCGAGCAGCCATAACGCTTCTTCACCCGTGCCTACATAGCTTCTGAGAATCCAGAGAAAGCCGGTTGGCAAGGCCAGGCCGATCAAGACGAGAAAAGGAGCGGCAGAACGGTAATCGGTGATGAGCAGACTGAGCAGCAGGCGAAACTGCTGAAACCAAGGCAGTTGGCTTTGGGTCTGCGATACCGGTGCATAGTTCGTGGCGACTGGATTAACCTGCAATGCGGTCACCTCCACTCAATTCAAAATAAATATCCTCGAGATTGGACGTCACGATGCGGAAATCCTCCAGATTTTGCAGGTGGGGGAGCAAATCTGCGATGGCACTCTCGACCTGGTCTTGTTCGAGCAGCAGGAGGAAGCGTTGCTGTCCCAGATGCTGTACATTCGGAAACGCTTGGAGGAAGGAGAGGTTGTCTGTATCTGGGCGCGTCACCATTTCCAGCCGAATTTGTCGGGAGATCCTGGCTTTCAATTCTGCCGGCGTCCCCTCGGCCAAAATCCGTCCAGACCTCATAATCGTCACCCGATCCAGTGTCTGCTCCGCTTCCACTACGTTGTGCGTAACCAGGATCACCGTGCTGCCTGTACGGGCGGTTTCCCTGATTCGGTTCCATACTACGCGGCGGATCTCGGGGTCGAGATCGTTCGTGGGTTCGTCCAGGATCACGATGGGACGATTGCCAATCAGCGTAACGGCTGTGGCGACCAAACGGCGCAAGCCACCGGAGAGAATCTGCATCTTTTTCTCCAAATGGTCCTTTAAGCCGAATTCTTCAATAAACCGTTCGGCTTCACGCTTGGCATCGGCCGGGGGCAGACCGCGCAGCCGCCCTGTGGTTTCGATGACTTCTCGGGGCTTTGTCTGGGCGGGCAGCCAAATATTTTGCGGTTGGAGAGCGACCCAGTTGCTTGCGGTCTGCGGATCTTTCAGCAAATCATGCCCAAACAGGTGGATCGTGCCGCTAGTCGGTTTGAGCATGCCGGCTAATTGGCGGACCAAGGTACTTTTTCCTGCTCCATTGGGCCCTAACAGTCCAAAGACCTCACCGCGGCGAATGGTGAGCGAGATGCCGTCGTTTGCCGGCGTTTTCGCAGAGGGGTAGGATTTGACCAAGTCTCTGATTTCGTACGCAATCTCTGACACAGAATCACCTCAGTTCAGGATTTTCGTAGAAACTTGCATCAGTTGCCAAACATGGTTGCTTTCTGCTATCCTCAGTTGTCTGGTGTAGGAGCATCGTTTTTCCTGGGCGCGTGGGTTCTGGGGGAGAGTAGTGGGGTGTTGGGCGAAATCTAAGACGAAGGAACTAATTTCCATTTCGGCAAAGGATTCTAGAGCTAGGGTGCGCGAATAGTTTTTTTAAATCCCCTCCTGATAAGTATTGAAAAGGTAAAGCAGGACTGTAATCTAACCAAATTATGTATATTATGCCAATGCATGTCAACGCCTTTTTTGAACAACCCTGCCTCGAATGAGTAATTACTATTGTAAAGTGTGGATTTAACAAATTTAACAGAAAATTGAAATTGTAGTATATGTTTACAATTTTCTTTTGCTGTAATACTATGACTTCAGAATCGAACACATCCTCGTGAATCCTCTTACCTACCTCATGGAAGCGTACACCCTGTGAAAAGTAATCTCTTCGCGCCACTTCTAAAAAAGCTTGGTACTTCGCAAAGTGAATTCCAGTACAGGAGTTGATGTCTGCCCAAACACGACTGTGCTTGAATGAAAACGTACCGTTGTCCAACCTTTCGACCTCTATTTTTAAAATGCTCGTACCCAGATACATCCTCTATAACTTCCAATCGTTCTGGTCACCTCAACTTCCCATGATTCCGATCGCCACAACCTCCGTACTGCCGACGAAACAGTTGCGGTGTCTTTACGCTGGCTCTTGCCTTTGGAGCACAGTTGTTTCCGCAGTGGGTTCAGCATGTCCTTAAAAGCGAAGACTATATTCCGAATCTTCAAACAATGGTTCAACCACGATTGGCTTGTTTTCTTCTTGCGATCCCAAATGCCATATTATTACACTTCATACATTAATGCCCATATAAGGGAGCGAAAAATCAATGGTGAGGAGATGGGGCTATGAAAGTAGGGAAACATGACGAAGGCAAACTTCGCCGCGAGAACGGGAGATCGGCCAGAGAGATCCAGTCCTTTTTGTTATCCAGAATTGCAGGTCATCTCAAACTGAATGAAGCCGAATTGGATCCTGACACGCCCTTCGTGAATTTGGGGGTAGACTCCGTCTTTACAGTGGAATTGTCAGGAGAGCTGGAAGACTTGGTCGGCTTTGATCTTTCTCCGACTTTGTTGTACGATCATCCGTCTGTTGCGGCTGTAGCGAGATATCTCGCAGCCGATGCCACCAGAGGGAGTGACGATCCTGCTGAGAAACGAAGGGAAACGAGCTCGCGGGAACCAATCGCGGTGGTGGGAATCGGTTGCCGGTTTCCAGGAGCGCAGAATAAGGCGGAATTCTGGGAAATGCTTAGCGAGGGACGCGACGCCATCCGTGAGGTCCCCGCTGACAGATGGGATATCGATGCATACTACGATCCGAATCCGCAGACTCCGGGAAAAATGAACTCTCGCTGGGGCGGATTTTTGGATCGCGTCGATCTGTTTGACAACCAGTTCTTTGGGATTGCGCCGCGAGAGGCGGCCAGAATGGACCCGCAGCAGCGGTTATTGCTGGAAATCAGCTGGGAAGCGCTGGAGGATGCCGGTCTGGTGCCCGCCGATCTGGAAGGGGAGAGGGTAGGCGTATTTATCGGCATCTCCCACAGTGACTACGGCCAGATGCAGTTGAGTGATCCGGACCGGAGCCATGCGTATGCCGGGACGGGAAGCGCCCTCAGCATCGCGGCGAATCGGCTCTCCTACCTGTACGGCTTCCGCGGTCCGAGCATGGCCATCGACACCGCCTGTTCATCCTCTCTGGTCTCTGTCTATACAGCCTGTCAGAGCATTTGGAATCAGGATTGCACGATGGCGTTAGCCGGTGGCGTCAATTTGATTCTGACCCCATCCCTCTCTGTTAACTTTGCGAAAACCGGCTTCATCGCTCCCGATGGACGATGCAAGACGTTTGACTCCCAGGCCAATGGCTATGTGCGGGGAGAAGGAGCTGGCATCGTCATTCTAAAGCCGCTGTCACAGGCTCTCGCAGACGGTGATGTGATCTATGCGACCGTGAGAGGGGGCGCCATCAACAACGACGGTCGGACCAATGGGCTGATGGCTCCGAGCGGCGAGGCACAGGAGGCATTGCTGCGGGAAGCATGCCGGCGTTCTGCGATCTCCCCAGGTGAGATTACCTACGTGGAAGCACATGGGACAGGCACGCTATTGGGTGATCCGATCGAGGTGAATACACTGGGAAGCGTGCTGGCCGAAGGGAGAGAGGAGGGCAGCTTATGTACCATCGGTTCCGTCAAGACCAATATCGGACATCTGGAAGCGGCTGTCGGCATCGCCAGCTTTATCAAAGTGGCTCTGATCTTGAAAAACCGCAAGATTCCGCCAAGCCTCCATGTGAAGGAGTTAAATCCCCATATCGCTTTTGACAAACTGCCGGTGCGAGTGCCGCGCGCTCTGGAACCCATCCCTGAGTCCGCTGCGCCCTTGATCGCCGGTGTGAGCTCCTTCGGATTTGGCGGCACCAATGCGCATGTGATTTTACGAGAGTATGCAGGTGTTCGCGAGGAAAAGACGCAAACCGATCATGTGCTGGCTGCCGATCATCTGCTCCTGCTCTCCGCTGACAGTGAGAAATCGCTGCAACGGCTCGCCGGCTCTTACGCGAGCTTCCTGTCCGCGGCAGGCGACGAGATTTCTTTGAAGGATCTCTGCTATTCTGCCAACGTCCGCAGAGGAAAGCATAAACATCGCCTCAGTGTCCGGGGAGAGACGAAAGAAGCCATCACCGCAAAAATTCAGGCGTGGGCAGAGGGGGGAGCGCTGCCAGGAGTGAGCTTCGGGAAAAAAGATGTCCGCATGCCCAAACTGGCCTTTCTGTTTCCGAGCGAGTGGTCATTCTCTGTGTCCGCCATTCGCCAGCTTTACCAGCGGGATTCGGCATTTCGGGATGTTTTGGATCGCTGCGATGACCTGATTCAGAAAAAAACAAATCAATCCGTCTGGCAATCGCTCTTGGATCAGAAGACAGGAGATGCCATATCGCCCCTCGCCCATTTTGCTCTCCAAGCCGCCCTCTTTAGCCTGGTGCAATCATGGGGGATACAAAGTGATGCCGCTTCAGGCGTGGGGATAGGCGAAGTCGCAGCCGCCTATGCGGAAGGCAGAATCAGCCTGGGGGAAGCAGTCGGGATTGCAGCAGCGCATGAGTCGAACCTCTCCAGCGAACGAACAGATGACATGGCCCAACGCCTGGGAACCGATGATTCCTGCGTGGCGCTGTTCTTTGGCCCGGAAAGTCAGGCGGAAACCGCGTTATCGGCAGCATTTCCCCGCGGGACCCAGGAGAACGAAGTCCACCTCCTTTCCCTGGAAAAGGATGCAGAGGGGCTTCTCAGCGGCCTGGCAAGAATATTTGGCGATCTGTTCACCCTCGGCTATGATCTTGATGCCAAGCGGCTCTATCCACACGGGACCTTTGTCCAGCTGCCCCTGTACCCATGGGAGCGGCGGCGGTTCTGGCTGGATGCGGAGGCAGCGGAAGAGGGGAATTACGAGCTGGAAAACGAGCTGAAGAGCGGGTTTGTGGCTGTATCGGCCGCCTTGGAAGAAAAAACAGAGGATTCGCCTCCGGGCATGTCTGAAACGGTTAAGGAGTATTACCGCTCCCTCGCATATGAGAGAAAGCCGTACGAGGATTTCCTCAGTTTTGCGCCGTTTGCGCAGGTAGATCCTGATTTTTCCTGGATATTGACGATGGCCGATCCCGAACGCCACCCGGAAAACCGGAAAAAAATGCTGCAAGCCTGGGATGAGATGAGACAAGTTCTCTTCCAACATGTTGATTATTCCTCTGTGCGCCATGTGGTGGAGATCGGCAGCGGGTATGGGACAGACCTGATTCGCCTGGCGGAAAAGCATCCACATCTGCAATTGCACGGCTGCAACATCTCTACAGAACAGATCGAGATCGCCGCGGATCGGGTGAAGACTTTAGGATTGCAGGATCAAATTCGTTTTTACCGGCGCGATGTGGCTGCCGAGAAGCTGCCGGACCGCTACGAGATGGCCTTTGGCGTGCAGGTGATGCACCACATTTTGGACAAGGAAGCGGCCTTTGCCAATCTCTCCGCTCATCTGAAAAATGGCGGGATCCTTGTATTGGCGGAGATTATCTCCAATTCGACGCAACCGATTAAGCATCCGGAATCCTCTGCTTATTTTGTGACCAAAGAAGAATGGGCAGATGTTCTGGCCAAAAATTGTTTGCAAATCGTTTCTTTTATTGACAGCAGCGCAGAAATTGGAAACTTCTTATACGACCAGAACTTTCAGCAGCATTTGGAAGAGGTTTGCCAGCGTCGTGGGGATCTGGTCAAGCAGCATATGGAAGGGCCGCATCTCCTCGGAGAATTGCTCCGCAGAAATGTCGTTCTGTACTCCTTGCTGACGGTGCAAAAAACGCCGTACTTGTCCGCAGAGACGCTGCGCAAACAGAATCTTCGCATCCTGAATGAACCGATGCCTTACTCCCAGCTGGGCCTATCCTCGACAGGAGAGAGGGGAGCTGCCGCAGCTGCACCGGTTACCGCTGGCACCTCCGGGAAAGTCTCTGGCCCCTCTGTTCGCGCCAAGGCTCAGGAAACTGCCGGAGCTGCCGCAGAAGCAAACCATGTAGAAGAGGAAGCGTTTGACCTCGTAGCATACCTTTGCAGGGAAGCAGAACTGGTTCTGGAAATGGGCGAGGCCACGCTGGACCCCCACCAATCCCTGCATGAGCTCGGACTGGATTCGATTATGGCGCTCGATCTCAAGCAGCGCATCGAAACCAAGCTGGGAATCGTCCTGCCAATGGCCGACCTGCTGCAAGGCGTAAGCGTGGCGGCCCTCGCTGCCAAAATCACGGAGCAGCTGCAGCAGAAGGCGCCGGCTCTCACGGTGATGGAAGCGCATGATTTGGAGAAGATGGCGAAGCAGGCAGAAAATCTGGAAGACCTGCTGGCCTCCATCCACGACTTGCCGGAAGAAAAAATAAACGCCCTGCTGAAGCTGTATCAAAAATCCTGAGGAGGCGAAGAAGTTGCATATGGATCCGATGACCGTCGAAGAGAAGCGTCAATTGCTCGCGAAGCTCTTGTGGGAATCAGCCCGCGAAGCCGAAGAAAATTTGCCGCTCAGCTACGGACAGCAGGCGCTCTGGTTCCTCTATCAGCTGGAGCCGGAGAACCCCGCCTATAACATCCATTTCGCCGGGCGGATCACTGCGGGAGCGGATCCAGAAGAATTGCGACGTGCTTTTCAAACGATCGTAGACCGTCATGCTGTCCTGCGTTCGACGTATGCCCTGGTGGACGGAGTTCCGCTGCAAACCATTCATGAAAACGTGGAATTGCCGTTTGAGGTGATCGATGCGACCGATCAGGAATGGGAGGCCCTCAGGGAGTGTTTGCTGGAGGAATACCGCCGTCCGTTTGATCTGGAGCGAGGACCCGTCCTTCGCCTGAAGCTATACCGTAGGGCGGCTGAGGAATATATCATGCTGCTGACCATCCACCATATTGCGGTCGACTACTGGTCACTCGTCGTCATCCTGGACGAGCTTAGCACACTGCTGCCGGCGGCAGAGCAGGAAGAAGCGAAAACCGCTGTCCCTGCGGTTCCCTACAAAGAGTACGTCCGCTGGCAAAAAGCCAAAATCTCCGGTCCAGAAGGAGAGCGCTTATGGACTTTTTGGCAGGAAGCGCTGCCTGGCGGAATCAAAACAGTGGAGCTTCCGGTGACATCAAAAACGCCCAACCAGAAGCATGATGGCGCTACCTATCTGTTCCAACTGGATGCTGAGCTGGTGGCAGGACTGAAGGCCCTGAGCAAATCGACCGGAGTGACGCTGTATACGATCCTGTTGACGGCATTCCAGATTCTGCTCGGCAGATACAGCGGTCAAAACGAGGTGATCGTCGGTTCGCCAACCTCAGGCCGCAGCCAAACCCAATTTGAGAGTGTGGTCGGCTACTTCGTCAATCTGGTGCTGCTCCGCGCAGATTTTCGCGATAATCCCACCTTTGCGGATTTGCTGGCCCGGATGCGTAAGACCGTCATCGAAGCGATCGATCATCAGGACTTTCCGTTTCCCCTGCTGGTGGAAAGGCTGTCGCCAAACCGGGAGGCAAGCCGCTCCACGCCGATTCGGGCGGTATTCGCCCTGCAGAAAGCGCCGCGGCTGGAGGAGCAGGGAATGTCAGCCTTTATGATGGGCAATCCGGACGCCAGACTGCAATTGGGCAAACTGGTCATCGAGCCGATCGACCTCCCGCAGCAGGAGGGGCAGTTCGACTTGAATTTGCATATGGACGCCCAGACGCTGACGGGGGCTCTTCAATACAGACCCAGCATATTTGACCGGTCGACCATCGCGCAGATGGCCAAGCATTTGCAGGTCCTGCTCGGAGCCATCGTCTGCAATCCGGATGCGCGGATCTCGGAGCTGCCGATTTTGACGGAAGAGGAGCGTCAGCAATTTGCACAGTGGAATGACACGGCGACGCCGTATCCAGAAGATGTGAGCATTCACCAGTTATTTGAAAGCCAGGCAGCAAAAAGGCCGGAAGCAGTCGCCCTGCTGTACCGGGATGAACAGCTGACGTACCGGGAGTTGAACGAGTGGGCTAACCAAATCGCTCACAGTCTGATCGAAGCCGGAATCAAGCCTGGTGATCGGGTCGGAATCAAGATGGAGCGGTCGATGAAGATGGTCATCTCCGCACTGGCGGTCTTGAAGGCAGGCGGAGCCTATGTGCCGCTCGACCCCGCCTATCCCACAGAGCGTCACGCCTATATTTTAAAAAATGCAGACGTGAAGCTGCTTCTGACAAACGTGGAAGCGGAGCTGGACATGGCGCCGAGCGGCTGCCGCGAACTGCAGTGGGAGACGCTCCACCAGGCCGCTTTGCAGGCGAGCAAAGCAAATCCGGACATAGTCTTCACGAAGGAACAGCTGGCCTACATCATCTACACATCAGGCTCGACCGGGACGCCAAAGGGTGTCGTGGTTCGCCATCAGCCCGTCATCAATCTGTTTGACTGGGTGAATAAAACCTTTGCCGTCGGCGAGGCGGATCGCATGCTCTGGATTACGTCGCTTGGCTTTGATTTATCGGTCTACGACCTGTTTGGTATGTTGGCGGCAGGAGGATCGATCCGTATCGCAGATGAGGAGGAGGTGCGCGAACCGGAGCGTCTCTTGGCGTATCTGGACAGCGGAGAAATTACCTTCTGGGATTCTGCTCCTGCCGCGCTGCAGCAGTTGGTTCCCTTTCTCGACCGACCGTCGCGGGAATTCGGCAAAAGCAATTTGAGACTGGTGTTTTTGAGTGGCGACTGGATACCGATCGGCATGCCGGATTTGCTAAAAGAACATTTTCCACAGGTGGAAGTGGTCGCCCTCGGGGGAGGGACCGAAGCCACAGTCTGGTCCAACTTCTATCGCATCAGAAAGGTTGCCAAGGAGTGGATAAGCATCCCGTACGGAAAACCGATCCAAAACGCCAGGTACTACGTCCTGGATTCACATCTCAACCAGTGCCCCGTGGGAATCCCCGGCGAGCTGTACATCGGGGGCGAGTGTCTTGCCGAAGGCTACGCGAACGATCCGGCACTGACGGAAGCCCGATTCATCCCCGATCCGTATGGAAAGCCGGGGGGCCGCATGTACCGAACCGGAGATCTCGCTCGCTATTGGCCGGATGGAAATCTCGAGTTTCTCGGCCGTGTGGATAACCAGGTAAAGATTCGCGGCTACCGCATCGAGCTTGGCGAGATTGAAAAAGCGATCACCTCGCATCCCGAGGTGCAAAGTGCCGTCGCGCTCGCCTATGAAGAGACGCCGGGAGACAAACGCTTGGTGGCGTACGTGGTCGCCAAACCAAACGCCAATCTCACACCGGGAGATATCCGCCAATTTATCAAGGCCAGTCTGCCGCCTTACATGGTGCCCGCGGCTTATATCTTTGTCGACGGGATTCCGGTGACCACCAATGGCAAGGTGGATCGGAGTGCATTGCCCAAACCGGTTTTCTCCCGTTCGGATCTGGGACAGGAATACGTCGAGCCGCGCACTTCGGCTGAAGCAGTCCTGGCAGAGATCTGGAGCGACATTTTGGGGCATAAGCAGGTGGGCGTCCATGACAACTTTTTCGAATTGGGCGGTCATTCGCTGCTCGCGACTCAGGTGGTGACGCGCGTGCAGGAGCAATTTGAAGTGGAGCTCAGCGTAAAAGAGATGTTTGAGCATCAGACGGTAGAGACACTGGCCAAAGTGATCGAGCAGAAAGTGGCAGAGGCGATCGAAGGACTTGCGGAAGAAGAAGTGTGGGAGCTCTTAAAAGTGATGGATTGAGTTGCAGAGAGGAGGGGAGTTACGGATGAGCGAGGAAATGCTGTCCCCGCAAAAAAACTTATCGGCAGCGAAGCAGTTATTGTTGGAAAAGCGGCTGAAAGGGAAGGGGAAGACCTCATCCCCGGCTCCGGCCATCAAAAGGCGTGAAAACAGGGAGCTGGCCGCGGTTTCTTACCCGCAGGAGCGAATGTGGTTTGTGAACCAGTTGCAACCGGAGAGCGCCGCCTATAACGTCCCGGGTGCGCTGCGGCTTACGGGAGAGGTGGATGTGGCAGCGCTGAAAAAAAGCATCGACGAAATCATCCGCAGGCATGATGTGCTCCGAACGACTTTTCGCGCGGTCGACGGACGACTTGTCCAAATCATTGAAAAAGAGATGCAGTTTGATTGGCGCGTGGATGATCTTCGCCATTTTCCCCAGGAAAAGCGGGAAGAGGAGAGAATCCGGGCCGAAGCCGAGATGGCATGCCTTTCCTTTGCCCTCGACCAGGGACCGCTCATCGGGATGCGTCTCTTGCGGGTAGCGGACGATGAACACATCTTATTGCTGACGGTGCATCACATCATCTTTGACGGCTGGTCGATCGGGATTTTTGTCCGGGAGCTCGCCAGCCTGTATCGCGCCTACAGCAAAGGAGAAGAGGCGTCACTCCCGGAACTCGTGATCCAGTATGGGGACTATGCGGAATGGCAGCGGAATGTCTGGCTCGAACAGACGGAGATGGACAAGCAGCTATCGTATTGGCGGGAAAAGCTGAAGGGTATGCCTGCAGCGCTGGACTTGCCCACCGACCGGGTGCGGCCGCCTGTCCAAACCTTTCGCGGGGCGGCCAAGACGTTTGCCCTGCCTGCAGATTTGAAGCGTCGACTGGAAGCTTTGGGCAGGCAGGAGGGCGCCACCCTCTTCATGACCCTGCTGGCCGCTTTCAAGACGCTGGTGTACCGCTATTCCGGGCAGAGCGATCTCGTGATCGGGACACCGATTGCAGGCCGCAAGCATCGGGAAACGGAGTCCTTGATCGGCCTGTTCCTGAATCTGCTTGCGCTGCGGACAGACGTGTCGGGTGAGCTCAGCTTCCGGGACCTGCTCAGGCGAGTCAAACAGGTGACGCTGGAGGCTTATGCGAATCAGGATATCCCCTTTGAAAAGCTCGTGGAAGAGCTGAAACCGGAGCGCGACCTGAGCCGTCATCCGCTGTTCCAGGCGATGTTTGTCTTGCAAAATGCGCCTGTCCCTTCTTTGGAATGGGAGGAATTGCGCATCGAGATCCAGGAGCTGGAGACGGGTACCGCCAAATTCGACCTGAATGTATGGATGACAGAGACAGCGGAAGGGTTAACAGGGACGTGGGAGTACAACACCGATCTGTTTGATGAGCAGACGATCGTGCAGATGGCCGGACATTTTGAGAACATCCTCCGCACCGTGGCAGACGACGCCGACCAAAAGCTAGCGGAGCTGCCCATTCTCACGGACAGGGACCTTCAGGTGCTGCAGGAATGGGCAACCGGGCCGCAAGTCGAGATGCCAGAGACGACGATCCACGAATTGATCGAAGCCCGGTCTGCTGAGACGCCTGATCGCATTGCCCTGGTGTTTCGGGAACGGCAGATGACGTACGCCGATCTGGATGCCGAGGCAAACCGGCTGGCCCATTACATCCTGGAGCGCTCCGCGGGAACCGATCCTTTTATCGGTGTGTATTTGGAACGTTCACTGGAGATGGTGATCGCTCTCCTCGCTGTGTTGAAAGCAAACCGGGCTTACGTGCCGATTGATCCTGAGTATCCCGAAGAACGAATCCGCTACATGCTGGAGGATTCCCGGGTTTCCTTGATTCTGACGCAAAGCCGCCTGCGAGAGAGCTTGCCAGCCGGGATCGATGCGATTTGTCTGGACCGCGATAGACGGCTGTGGACGGGCATGAGTCCGAGAAAGCCGGAGGGGACCTCCTCTCCTGATCAGGAGATGTACATGATCTACACCTCCGGTTCGACTGGTAAGCCGAAAGGGGTTATCAACAACCACCGCGGGGTGGTCAATCGGCTGCTCTGGATGCAGCAGGAATACCGGCTTACCGAGGGGGATCGCGTGCTGCAGAAAACGCCGTTCAGCTTTGACGTGTCGGTCTGGGAATTCTTCTGGCCCTTGCTGGCTGGAGCGCAGCTGGTGATCGCGGAGCCAGGCGGTCATCGGGACTCCTCGTATCTGGTCAGGCTGATTCAAGAACAACAAATCACGACCCTGCATTTCGTTCCGTCCATGCTGCAGATTTTCCTGGAACATCCCGAATCGAGCCGATGCACCTCCCTGCAGCGCGTCATTTGCAGTGGCGAAGCCTTGACTGCCCAGCTGCAAAAAGCATTCTACGAGCGTTTGGATGCAGGACTTTACAACCTGTACGGACCGACGGAAGCGGCCGTCGACGTGACGGAGTGGAAATGCCAAAAGCATGACCCGAACACCGTCGTTCCGATCGGCTACCCCATCTCCAATACACGCATCCTCGTACTGGATGCCCGGCTGCAGCCGGTCCCCATCGGTGTGGTTGGCGAACTGCACATCGGCGGTGTACAAGTGGCCAAAGGGTATCACAATCGTCCGGAATTGACGGCGGAGCGCTTTATCCCCGATCCGTTCAGCAGCGAACCTGGCGCTCGATTGTACAAAACAGGCGATCTGGCCCGTTTCCGTTGGGATGGATCAATCGAGTACATGGGGCGGATGGACAATCAGGTGAAGCTGAGAGGGCTCCGCATCGAGCTCGATGAGATCGCGGCCACACTGGAGCAGCACAAAGACGTCCGGCAAGCGGTCGTGCTCGTTCGGGATGCAAGCCCGGAGGATAAACGCTTGGAGGCTTACCTGCTGTTGGAAAAAAATGCGGCGGCATGGGAAGCGAAGGAATGGCGGGATTATCTCAAAAAGAGGCTGCCGGAGTACATGGTGCCAGGCAGATTTATCGCAGTAGAGGAGATGCCCTTGACCGCAAACGGAAAGCTGGATCGAGGCGCTTTGCTGAAAATGGCCGGTGAGCCGGTGCTGCCACAGGAAGCATATGTCGCTCCGCGGAATGCCGTCGAGGAGGTTTTGGCTGAAATCTGGCGCGATGTTCTGGGGACGGAGCGGGTCGGTGTCCACGATGATTTCTTTGAACTGGGCGGCCACTCTTTGCTCGCCACCCAAATTGCGACGCGCGTCGCGCAGGTCTTGCACAGTGAACTGCCACTTATCCCATTCTTTCATCATCCCACGGTCGCAGGAGCGGCCGAGCTCATCCTGCAAGACCCGCTTCAAAGGACGCGCATCGAAAAGACGGCCCAGCTGCTCGTGAATCTGTCCCGCCTCTCAGAAGAAGAAGTAGATGCGCTGTTGCTGGAGTCCAGTACCACGAAAGGAGGGAGAGACGCATGACTTCTTCCGGCAGTATGATGAAACTTTCGGAAAAGAAACGGATGTTGCTGGAACGTCTTCTCCAGGAAGAAGGCATTGAAAAGGCAAACATGGCCGCCGGTCCGATCCCTTCACGCGAGAACAGAAACGGTATCCCCCTTTCTTATACCCAAGAGCGGCTCTGGTTTGTCCATCAGCTGGAGCCCGATAACCCCGTATACAATATGCCCGCCGCTCTGAAGTTCAAAGGGCAGCTTCATCTCGCGGCGCTTGAGCGCAGCATTCACGAAATTATTCGCCGTCACGAAGCGCTGCGAACCGTTTTCCGGGTCATCGACGGACAGGCAGTCCAGGTGATACTGCCCGACCTGCAATTGCAGCTCAGCGTGGACAAGCTCCACATGCTTCCGGCAGAAAAGCGTGAGGAGGAGCTGCAGCGTCTGAAGCGGGAACATGCACGTCAGTCGTTTCCGCTGGATGAGGGACCGCTCATGCGCGCGAGGCTGGTGCAGGTGGAGGAGCAGGAGTATGTACTGCTGCTCACGATCCATCACATTATTTTTGACGGCTGGTCGATCGGTGTCTTTGTGAGGGAACTCGCCAGTCTGTACGAATCGTACGCGCAAGAAAAAGAGCCTGCGCTCGCGCCGCTGCCGATCCAGTTCGGAGATTTTTCCCTCTGGCAGCGAGAGCAGTTGGAAGGAGAGAAGCTGGATAAGCTGCTCACCTACTGGCGCGAGAGACTTCAGGGAGCGCCGGCGTCTCTGGAATTGCCTGCGGACCGCAAACGTCCGCCAGTTCAAACATTTAACGGTTCCACCAGTACCTTTACGATCCCGGCCGCTTTGAAAAAGAAGGTGGAGGAGCTGGGCCAACAGGAAGGGGCCACCCTGTTCATGACCCTGCTGGCTGCGTTCAACACCTTGCTGTATCGCTATACAGGGCAGACGGATCTCGTGCTGGGGACGCCGATCGCCAATCGCAATCGGATCGAAACCGAGGCACTGATCGGCCTGTTTTTGAACATGCTGGTCTTGCGGACGGATTTGAGCGGTCAGCCCACCTTTCGGCAACTGCTGCACAGAGTGAAGGAAGTTACGCTGGGAGCCTATGAACACCAGGACCTCCCTTTTGAAAAAGTGGTGGAGGCTCTGGGGCAAGATCACGACCTGAGTCGCAATCCATTATTCCAGATTCTGTTCGTCCTGCAAAATGCGCCTGTACCCGCGCTCCGATTGCCGGGCGTGGAGCTGGAGCTGCAAGAATTGGAGACCGGGACCGCCAAGTTTGACCTGAGCGTATGGTTCACAGAGACAGACGAAGGGTTGGCAGGGACATGGGAGTATAATCGCGACCTGTTCGATCCGGAGACGATTGAGCGGATGGCGGCGCAATTTGAAAGGTTGCTCGCCTCTGTGACAGAGCGACCTGATCAAAAGGTGACGGAGCTCTCTATCTTGCCCGATGAGGAATACCGTCGTGTGGTCTACGACTGGAATGATACGGAGACGAGCTATCCGCAGGATGTCTGCATCCATCAGCTGTTTGAGCGGCAAGCGGAGCATAGGCCTGACTCCACGGCGCTTCTCTTTGAAGACCGGCATGTCACGTACCGGGAGCTGAATGAAAAAGCGAATCAATTCGCTCATTATCTGCGCAAGGCAGGGGTGGGCCCCAACACCCGGGTCGGCATTATGATGCAGCGTTCTGTAGAAATGATCGCCGGTGTGCTGGGTGTCCTGAAAGCAGGCGGTGCCTATGTGCCGCTCGATCCGTCGTACCCGGCGGAGAGACAGCAGTACATCTTGGAAAATGCCGAGGTCAAGGTTCTCTTGACGCAGGGCAGTGCAGCGGAGGGCAGGGGCTGGAGCGAATCAGAAAAAGAGGTGGACAGCGGTGAGGATCGGGGCTGTCTGGTGCTGGAGTGGGAGCGCTGCGGCGAGCATATTCGCCGAGAGAGCCGGGAGAACTCCGAGCCCGCCGCCACTCCGGACGATTTGGCTTACATCATTTATACCTCTGGTTCTACAGGCAGGCCAAAGGGCGTCGTCGTCCGGCACAAGCCGGTGATCAACTTGATCGACTGGGTGAACAACACTTTTCAGGTGAACCCGTCCGACCGCATGCTTTGGATCACATCCCTAGGCTTTGATTTATCCGTCTACGACATCTTTGGCATCCTGGCCGCGGGCGGTTCTATCCGGATCGTCCCCGATGGCGATGTTCGTGAACCCGAGCGTCTGCTGGAGCTGCTCGACAGCGGAGAGATTACCTTCTGGGATTCCGCACCGGCTGCGCTGCAGCAGGTCGTCCCGTTTCTGGAAAGCGGCTCTCGAAAGCCGGGCGAAAGCAGGCTGAGGCTAGTCTTTTTAAGCGGCGACTGGATACCGGTAGGGATGCCGGATCTGCTGAAGAAAAATTTCCCCCTCGTGGAGGTCGTCGGGCTCGGCGGCGGGACGGAGGCGACAGTCTGGTCCAATTACTACCGGATCGGGGAAGTGCCGCCGGAGTGGATTAGCATCCCGTATGGCAAACCGATTCAGAATGCAAAGTACTATATCCTGGATCCCCACGGCAATCCCTGTCCGATCGGCGTCCCGGGCGAACTGTACATCGGCGGGCAATGTCTCGCCGAGGGGTACGCGAACGACCCCGAGCGAACGGCAGAAAGATTTATCCCTGATCCGTTCGGCAAACCGGGAGAGCGGATGTATCGCACAGGAGATCTGGCTCGCTTCTGGCCGGATGGAAACATGGAATTTCTCGGCCGCGTCGACAATCAGGTCAAAATCCGCGGGTACCGCGTCGAACTGGGCGAGATTGAGACCGTCGTCTCGCAGCATCCACAGGTGAGGAATGCGGTCGTCATCGTCTTCGAAGAAGAACCCGGGGACAAACGGCTGGTTGCCTACGTGGTCACGCATCGCGAGGAAACGGTTGCCGTCCCTGAACTGCGCAGCTTTTTGCGCGAAAGACTGCCCGAGTACATGGTTCCCGCCTCCTTTGTATTCGTCCCAGCCATACCCGTCACGACGAATGGAAAGGTCGACCGCAAAGCATTGCCCAAGCCCGTTTTTTCCCGCTCTGATTTGGGGCTCGATTACGTTCCGCCCCGCACACCGGTCGAGGAGACATTGGCCGCGGTATGGGAAGCGGTGCTCGGCCAAACCCCTGGCATTCACGACAATTTCTTTGAGATGGGCGGAGACTCCATCCTCGCGATCCGGGTGATTTCTCTGGCCAAGGAAAAAGGGCTCCGATTTACCCCAAAGGATTTGTTTCAGCATCGGACCATTGCCGAGCTGGTCAAAGTGGTGAGGACAGCCGAGCGGCTGCAGCATGAGCAGGGAATCGTGGAAGGACCGGTGCCGCTGACGCCGATCCAGCATTGGTTCTTTGAGCAGGAGATGACGGAGCTCCATCACTTCAACCACGCGGTGCTGCTGGAGGAAAAAGAGCCTCTCGACCTCGGCTTGTTGGAACAAGCCATGCAGCATTTGCTCAGACATCATGATGCCCTGCGACTTCGGTTTACCCGTGGCGAAGCGAGATGGGAGCAGCACAATGCAGGCGGGGGAGATGAGGTGTCACTCGAACGTGTCGATCTCTCCTCGCGATCCGCAGAGGAGCAGGCAGCGGCCATGGCCGACAAGCTGGCGGAGTGGCAGGCTTCCATGAATCTGTCGGAGGGGCCGATCATCCGCATGGGACACTTTTCTTTTGGGGAGGAAAAAACGGGTCGAATCTTTCTCGCGATCCATCACCTCGCCGTCGATGGAGTTTCCTGGAGAATTCTTCTGGAGGATTTGGACACGGCCTACCAGCAGCTGAAAAACGGTGAGAGTATCCGCCTTTCGCAGAAGACGACGTCTTTTCAGCACTGGGCTCATCGGCTTGTCGACTTTGCTCGTACCGGACGTGTTCAGCAGGAAATCGATTATTGGTTAACGGCATTGCCTGAGCAAGCAACGAAAATTCCTGTTGACTGCGAGACGGGAGAGAATGCAGTGGACTCCGCAGAAACGGTAACGGTGGGGCTGGAGGCTGATGAAACCACGCAACTGCTGACAGAGGTGCCAAAGGCATATCGCACACAGATCAACGAGGTGCTGTTGGCTGCCCTGGTCCGATCATTTGCCAGATGGACCGGATCAGATGAGCTGCTGATCGACCTCGAAGGGCATGGCCGCGACCCATTTGCGGAAGACCTCGATCTGTCGCGGACCGTGGGCTGGTTTACCAGTCTGTACCCGTTGCATGTGAAGGCGAGTGCCGCACATGGCCCCGGACTTTTGCTGAAAGCCGTAAAAGAGCAGATGCGCGGCGTGCCCAACAACGGAATGCGTTACGGACTGTTGCGCTACTTGTCCGGCGATGATGCAGGGCAAGCATTGCGCAAACTGCCGCGGGCTGAAATCAGCTTCAACTACTTGGGACAGTACGATGAGACGCTGACCCGGCTGAAGACGTTTACGCTGGCGGAGGAGTGCAGCGGGCCGGATCGGAGTCCCCGTGCCACACGGCCTTATCTAATCGAGATCAGCGGAAAAATTATGAGGGGCCGGCTGCATCTGGAGTGGAACTACAGCCGCAATGTCCATGACCGCTCCACGATCACCAGGCTGGCCCATGATTATATGGCATCGCTGCGGGAAATCATCGCCCACTGTACGTCTCCGCAGGCAGGCGGTTTCACACCATCAGACTTCCCGGCGGCTAAAATCTCCTCGGGCGAGCTGAGCAAGCTGCTCCTACGGGTACAGAAAGAAATGGGGGGACGAAATCATGTCGATAACCGTTGACGACAGACAGACAGTGGAAGACAACATCCAGGACATCTATCCGCTGTCGCCGATGCAAGAAGGTCTGCTCTTTCATTCCCTGTTTTCTCCGCAAGGCGGAATATATTTTGAACAAATGGTCTATCGCGTTCAAGGAGAACTTCATGTTGCCCATTTCCAGAAGGCATGGCAGGAAGTCCTAAACCGCCACTCGATTCTCAGGACGGCTTTTTACTGGGAGGAGACTGAAAAGCCGCTTCAGGTCGTCTTTCGTGATGTGGCCTTGCCTTTTACTTATCAGGATTGGAGTCAGCTCTCCGGCGCGGAACAAGAGAGCAGATTGGAGGAGTATCTGCAGGAGGAACGGGAACAGGGCTTTGAGCTGACCATGCCGCCCTTGCTCAAAGTAAGCCTGATCCAGATGGATGCGGACGTCAGCCAGATTGTCCTGAGCTTTCATCACTTGCTGCTGGATGGCTGGTCACTTCCTCTCCTTCTCGGCGAAGTTTTCGCCCTGTATCGGGCCTACGAGCAGGAGCGCAGCATCGTGCTGGAAAGCTCCCGCTCCTTTAAAGACTACATCCTATGGCTGAATGAACAGGATACATCCCGGGCAGAGCAGTACTGGAGAAAAACCTTGGCTGGTTTTCAAACGCCAACCGTTCTGCAGATTGATCGCGCGGAAGGGAACAGCGCCGGACAGGCAGCAGTTTTTTCCGAGCGGGAAGCACGCCTCTCTCCGGCCGCCACGGCAGCTCTGCAAGCCCTGGCCCGCCAGAGCGGAGTGACGCTCAATACCATGGTGCAAGGAGCATGGTCCCTTTTGCTCAGCAGGTACAGCGGCGAAAAAGACGTCGTGTTTGGGAACGTCCTCTCCGGCCGCTCCGGCGATCTGGCCGGAATCGAATCGATGGTCGGGATGTTCATCAATACCTTGCCCGTCCGAGTAAAGATTCCCAAGAATGAAACGGTGCTGTCATGGCTGAAAACACTGCAAGAGCAGCAAGTGGAATTGCGCCAGTACGAGTACAGCTCCCTGCTCCAAGTCCAAGGGTGGAGCGAAATCAAGAGAGGGCAATCGCTGTTTGACAGTGTCCTGGTCTTTGAAAATTACCCTGTGGATGAACAGATCAAAGCAGGCATGGGCGGGTTGTCGATTGAAGCGGCCCGGTTTATCGAGCGGACCAACTATCCGCTCAGCGTGCTCGTCGCACCGGACCATGAATTGATGGTAAAAGTCATCTACGACTCCATTCGGTTTGGCGAGAGTTTGGTGGAGCGGATGGTAGGGCATTTGCTCACCTTGCTGGAGCAGATGGCAGAAAATCCGGAAGGCGCGGTCGAAGCGCTGGAGATGATGACCGAAGCGGAGAGGCGGCAGATTGTAGAGGAATTTAACGATACCGCTGTCGATTACCCGAGCCATCTTACCGTGACAGAGCTTTTCGAGGAGATGGCTGCCTATGCGCCGGATCGGCCGGTTCTGTTTTACCAGGACCAGTCCTTCACGTACCGGGAGTTAGACGAGCGGGCGAGTGGATTGGCTTATCAATTGAAAGCGATGGGCGTGCAGCCAAACGAGTTGGTGGCGGTATTTGCCGAACGATCGCCGGAGATGGTGATCAGTGTGCTCGCCATCCTCAAAGCGGGAGGTGCCTATGTACCCATCGACCCCGACTATCCGAGAGAACGAATCGAGTGGATGCTGCAGGATTGCAACGCCCGCGTCATGCTTGCTTCCGCTGTCATCGAGCAGATGGACGTCTCTTTTTCCGGAACCATCCTCAACCTGAGTCAGATCGATTGGAATGAAGCCAAGGCGGCTCGTGAAGCCCCTGCGGGTGATGAGGGACGGCAAGCCTTCCCATCCAGCACAGATATCTGCTACGTCATGTACACCTCTGGCTCGACCGGAAGGCCAAAAGGAGTCATGGTCAGCCACCGGAATGTCGTCCGGCTGGTGAAAAATACGAACTACGCCCAGTTTGACGAAAACACTCGCATCCTGCAGGCAGGCGCCCCCGGTTTTGACGCCTGCACCTATGAGATCTGGGGCGCTCTGTTGAATGGAGGCCGCCTTTATCTGGTGAACAAAGAGGTCCTCCTCGATGCCGGCCGGATGAGAGACGTGATCCAGGGATGCGGAATTACCGACATGTTCCTCAGCAGCCCGCTGTTCAACCAGTTGTCCCAACAGGACAGCACGATGTTTGCCGGGATGAAAACCTTGCTGGTCGGCGGTGATGTCGTGTCCGCGCCGCATGCCAAGCGGGTTGCGCGGGCCGCCCCTGATCTCGTCGTGGGCAATGCATACGGTCCCACGGAAAATACGACCTTCTCCACGTTTTGTCCGGTGGGCACAGAGCCTTCCTCGACCATCCCGATCGGACGGCCGATTCATAACTCGACCGCCTATATCGTGGACGAGGAGCTGCGCCTATTGCCGATAGGCCTGATCGGAGAGCTGGTACTGGGGGGTGACGGCGTCGCGCTGGGTTATCTCAACCGCCCCGAATTGACAGCGGAAAAATTCGTGGACAGTCCCTTCCGAAAAGGGGAGCGCTTGTACCGCACGGGAGATCTGGCCCGTTTCCTCCCGAACGGAGAGATCGAATACCTGGGACGGACGGATGATCAAGTGAAAATTCGCGGGTTTCGCGTGGAGCTGGGGGAGATCATGAACCACTTGGCCGATCACCCGGCTGTCAAAGAAACCGTTGTGGTGGTGCGTATGAACGCACAGGGGACAAAAGAGCTTTGCGCCTACTACGCCGCCGAATCCGCCGTGGCCCCTGATCAGCTGCGCGATTTTCTGGCCGAGAGATTGCCCGCGTATATGATTCCGTCCCGCTATGTCCACATGGAACGGCTGCCTCTAAACACAAACGGAAAAGTGGACAAAAGCGCACTTCCCGAGCCGGACGAAACCGACAGGGAAAGCAGCCATGATTTTGCCGCTCCCCGCACCCAAGTGGAAAGGGCATTGGCAGAGATATGGCAGGAGGTGCTTGGGCATCCGCAGATAGGGATTCACGATAACTTCTTTGAACTGGGCGGAGACTCGATCCTCACGATCCGGGTGATTGCCCTGGCAAAAGAAAGAGAGCTTTCCTTTTCTCCAAAAGATTTGTTTGAAAACCGCACGATCGCACAGCTGGCTCGGGTAGTCAAAACCGGCGCCAGGGTCCAAAGTGAGCAGGGATTGGTCGTAGGAGAGGTGCCGCTCACCCCGATTCAGCATTGGTTTTTTGAACAAGAGATGACCGACCCCCACCATTTTAACCACGCTGTGCTGCTGATCGAAAACGAGCCCGTCGACCCGGAGCTGTTTGAGAGGGCGGTGGAACATCTGGTCAGACATCATGACACCCTGCGGCTGCGATATGAACAGGGGGCAGAAGGATGGCGGCAACGCATCGCGGACTGGGTGGAGCAGGTATTCGTTGAGCGGATCGAACTTACCGGCCTGTCAGCAGAAGAGCAGCAGGCAGCGATGATGTCGAAGGCGACAGAGATTCAGTCCTCGATCAGCCTTACAGAAGGGCCGATCATCCGGGCAGCCCGCTTTGCGCTTGGCGGGGAAAAGGCAGCACAGATCCTGATCGTCGTCCATCATTTGGCTGTAGATGGCGTCTCCTGGCGGATCTTGCTCGACGATTTGCAGACGGTGTATCAGCAACTGAAAAACGGGGAAGAGGTCCGGCTGCCGCAAAAGACCACCTCTTTCAAACAGTGGGCCGAACGCTTGGCCGAGCACGCCGAGTCCACGCACATCAAACGGGAGGCGGCTTATTGGAGAGAAAACCGTGCTGCCTGCAAGCTGCCTACTGACCACGAGCTTGCGCCGGGTACCGTAGCGGACCTCAATACGGTGGCGTCACAGCGATCCGTGGCGGTAAGTCTGAGCGCGAAAGAGACAAAAGAGCTGCTGCAGGAGGTGCCCAAGGCATACCAGACACAGATTCATGAGGTTCTGCTCGCAGCTTTGGCGCAGACCTTGGCTGTCTGGACGGGGGAGCGTTCTATCTTGATTGATCTCGAAGGGCATGGCAGAGAGACGATCGCCGAAGATTTGGACTGCTCACGCACGGTCGGATGGTTCACCTGCCTGTATCCGCTGGCCCTTACACCGGGAGAGACGGACCGTCCGGGAGAGGTTCTCAAGGCGGTCAAGGAACAAGTGCGCCGGGTTCCAAACGGCGGCATCGGCTATGGTCTTATCCGTTATCTCGCGGACGAAGGGAAGGAACATATGGGTTTGGCCGGTCCGCGTGCGGAGATCAGCTTCAACTACCTGGGACAGTTCGACGAAGTGCTCGCCAGGATGGATACATTCACGATTGCGCAGAATGGCTTGGGACCGGAGCGAAGCCCACGGCAGCAGCGACGATACCTGCTCGAGGTTAACGGCAAGATTTTGGGCGGCCGCTTGGAAATCACGTGGAACTACAGTGAACACATCCATCTTCCATCGACGATAGAAAAGCTTGCCGAGCAATTTATCGCGGCCCTCAGGGAGTTGATCTCACACTGCCTTTCTCCTGAAGCAGGAGGATACACCCCTTCTGACTTTCCGGAAGCAGAATTGGATCAAAGCGATCTGGATGCTCTGATGAAGGAGATGAGCGCGCTCAAGGAGGGGAAGTAACGTGCCGAAAAACATCGAAGCGATTTATCCGCTTTCAGCTGTACAAGAAGGGATGCTTTTTCACAGCATGTACGCACCGGAAGCAGGGGTATACGGCTGCCAGTTTACCTGTACCCTGACCGGGTCCTTACAGCCGGAGGCTTTCAGAGAGGCCATGCAAAAGGTGCTGGAGCGCCACTCCATCTTGCGAACGCTGATTTGGGAACGGCGGGAGAAGCTGTTTCAAGTGGTGGCCAACGATGTGGAGCAGCCATGGGAGTATCTGGACTGGCGCGGGATGTCAGAGCCCGAACAGGCCGCGAGATGGGAGCAATACCTGGATGAGGAAAGGCGACGCGGCTTTGATCTCTCCCGTCCCCCGCTTATGCGAACGGCGTTGATCCAGATGAAAGACGAGGCTTACCGCTTTATTTGGAGCTTTCATCACATGCTGCTGGACGGCTGGTCTTTGTCCATCGTACTCAAAGAAATGTTCACGCTGTACTGGTCGCACTGCAGCGGGCAGGAGATCCACCTCGATCAGCCTCGGCCGTACAAGGACTACATCGCCTGGCTGCAGCGGCAGGACATGTCCAAGGTAGAAGATTTCTGGCGCAAGTTTTTACAAGGATTCCTGGCGCCGACTCCCATGCATGTGGACAAGCCGATCGGCAAACGAAACAAACAGACGGAAGAGTTCACGGAAATCGAGTGGAAGCTCCCGCAAAAAACAACTACAGCGTTGCAAAACCTCGCGCGTCAGCACGGGTTGACGCTCAATACGCTGATTCAGGGCGGTTGGGCGGTCTTGCTGAGCCGGTACAGCGGGGAGGAAGACGTGGTGTTTGGGGCGGTCGTATCCGGCCGCTCGGGAGATTTGGCGGGGATCGATTCGATGGTAGGGCTGTTTATCAATACCCTGCCGATGAGAGTCCGGCTAAGCGCGGAGGATACCCTCATCCCCTGGCTGAAAAAAATCCAGGAGCAGCAGGTCGACCTGCGTCAGTATGAATTCAGCCCGTTGGTTGACGTCCACAGATGGAGCGAAGTCTCGCACGGCCACCCGCTTTTTGAGACGGTCCTGGTCTACGAAAACTACCCGGTGGACCGTACGCTCGGAGAGTGGGGCGGAGAGCTGTCTGTTCAGGATGTCGTCTCCCATACCTGGACGAACTACCCACTCAGCATCATGGTGGTTCCGGAAGCAGAGTTGAGAGCCAAAGTGCTGTACGATTCCAGCCGTTTTGACGGAGAGACGATTCAGCGGGTCATGAGCCATCTGGAAACCATCTTGACCGGGATGACCGAAAACCCGGCGGCCAAACTATCGGAATTGCCCGTCTTGACCGAGCAGGAGCGCCGCCAGCTGATGGAATGGAACGCGACAGACGCGCCATATCCGACGGACATCTGCATCCAGCAATTATTTGAGACCCAGGCGGCACAAAGGCCCGACGCGGTTGCCCTGCTGCTGGAAGACGAGCAGATGACCTATCGGGAATTGGATGAGCTCTCCAATCAGATTGCCCGCCGTCTTCTGAGGGAAGGAGTAGGTCCGAACGTCAGGGTGGGCGTGATGATGGAGCGCTCCATGGAAATGATAGCCGCCGTGCTGGGTATTTTGAAGGCTGGCGGTGCCTACGTTCCGTTAGACCCTTCCCATCCGGGCGAACGGCTGGCCTATGTCCTGGAAAATGCCGAAGTGGCCGTCCTGCTGGCTCATAGCAGCTGTGTGGAGAACCTGCCAGATGGACATCCTGTCGTGATTCTTTGGGAGGCGGAAAAAGAGTCAATCAGGCAGGAGAGCAGGGAGCGCCCGGGAGCGGAGACGTCGGCACAAAATCTGGCTTATATCATCTACACATCCGGCTCTACCGGAACGCCCAAAGGGGTAATGGTTCGCCATCAGCCTGTGATCAATCTAATCGAATGGGTCAACAACACCTTTGCCGTGAATGAGTCCGACCGTCTTCTCTGGGTGACGTCCCTCGGCTTTGACCTTTCTGTCTATGATATTTTCGGCATCCTGGGAGCTGGCGGCTCGATCCGCATCGTGAAGGATGCAGATGTACGTGACCCCAAGCGCCTGCTGCAGCACTTGAGAAGCGGAGAGATTACGTTCTGGGATTCAGCTCCTGCCGCTTTGCAGCAAGTCCTCCCCTTTTTGGGCGAGACATCTAGCGAGGCAGGCGAAAGCCGACTGAAACGGGTGTTCCTCAGCGGCGATTGGATTCCGCTGAGCATGCCGGACGAGCTGAAAAAGCATTTTCCGGGCGTCGAAGTAATCAGCCTGGGGGGCGGAACAGAAGCGACCATCTGGTCGAACTTCTACCGGATCGGCGAAGTAGAGGAGGACTGGGTGAGCATCCCCTACGGTAAGCCGATACAAAATGCCAGGTACTACGTCTTGGATGCCCATCTGAATCCCTGTCCGATCGGCGTTCCCGGCGAATTGTACATCGGCGGCGCCTGTCTGGCCGAAGGATATGCCAACGCACCAGAGTTGACAAGCCAGCGCTTTTTGCCTGACCCGTTCGGGGCACCGGGGGATCGCATGTATCGCACAGGAGACATGGCGCGGTACTGGCCGGACGGCAACATGGAATTTCTCGGCCGGGTGGACAACCAGGTCAAAATCCGCGGATTCCGGGTCGAGCTTGGGGAAGTAGAAGCGGCGATCGCCCAGCATCCCAATGTGCAAACCGCGCTGGCGACGATTCAGGAAGTCCCCTCGGGAGACAAGCGGCTGGTGGCCTATGTCGTGCCCAAATCCAAAGAAGAAGCCGTGTCGTCCGCGTGGGGCGCCGAACAGGTGTCGCAATGGCAAACCGTCTTTAATGAAATTTACCGGCAGCCTTCTCCGACGGAGGAGCTGGCGTACAACACGATTGGCTGGACAAGCAGCTATACGGACTTACCGATCCCGCAGGAAGAAATGAAGGAGTGGGCAGACCGCACGGTGGAGAGAATCCTCTCGCAAAAGCCGGGGCGCGTCCTGGAAATCGGTTGCGGTTCGGGCATGCTCTTGTTCCAAGTGGCGCCACATTGCGAGGAATATTGGGCGACCGATCTCTCCGAAGAGACGATAGCCCGACTGGGTCAACAGATCGCTGCGATGAATCTGCCGCAGGTTCATCTGGCGTGCAGAGAGGCGACCAATTTCGCAGGGATTGAATCAGGCTCCTTTGATATGGTCGTGCTCAACTCGGTGATCCAGTATTTCCCCTCCCTCTCCTATCTGATGGACGTGCTCGATGGAGCGATCCAGGCGCTGAAGCCGGGGGGCGTCATCTTCCTGGGGGATGTGCGCAACTATACGCTGCTGCGTACCTTCTATACGTCACTCGAACTATTCCAGGCGCCGGATACCCTCTCTGCCGCACAATTCCAGCAGCGCGTCACGAAGCGGCTGAACCAGGAGAAGGAATTGCTGATCGACCCGGCCTTCTTTGCCGCATTGCGCAAGCGCCACAGTCAGATCTCCGAGGTGCAGGTTCAGCTAAAAAAGGCACGTCATCAAAATGAGTTGAGCAAGTTCCGGTACGATGTGTTTCTCCATGTTGGCAAAGCACATCAGGCGCCGGCTGCGCCCAAAGAAGTCCAATGGGAGGAAGAAACATGGAATCTCGCCAAAGTCCGGGAGGTGCTCTCGGAGGAACCGGAGATTCTGGTCTTCCGCGACATTCCAAACCGGCGCGTACGCGAGGAGCAGGCAGCCGTGGATCTGCTGAGGAGCCCCTCTCACCCTGAAAACGTAGGGGAGCTGCGAAAAAGGCTCATCCCCGCCAGGGAGGAAGGGATGGACCCGGAAGAGTTCTGGCAGCTGGGAGAAGACCTGTCGTATGACGTCTTCATCACCTGGGCGTCAAGCGGGAGCAGCGATCGGATGGATGTGGTCTTCGCCCGAGAGCACGCACTCTCCGCGCCGCTTTCGTACGAAGCCATACTGGGCGGCTCTGGCAGGGATAGCCGTGAATCAAAACAGTGGAGCTATTATGCCAATAGTCCGCTGCAGGAAAAGCTGTTCCAGCAGATGCTGCCGCAAATCCGCGAGAGAGTCAAAGAAAAGCTGCCCGAGTACATGATACCGTCGGCCTATTTGTTCCTGGACGGCTTGCCGGTCACGTCCAACGGAAAAGTGGACAGGCGAGCGCTGCCACTGCCGGAATTGACGAGAGAAGGGGAACGGCAGTACCTCGCTCCGCGCGATCTCGTGGAGATGCAGCTGGCCCAGATCTGGGAGGAATTGCTGGGTACCCGGCCGATCGGCGTCACGGACAATTTTTTTGAACTGGGCGGACACTCTCTGCTCGCCGTCCGCTTGATCATGCAGATCAAGGAACAGTTTCAGCAAGAGCTGCCGTTGTCCGTCTTGTTTGAGGGGACGAGCATCGAATATTTGGCCCGCGTCCTCCGTCAGCAGGAAGCCGGGCAGGAGCGATCCAGCTCTCCGCTCGTCGCGATCAAACCCCATGGTGCGAAGCCGCCGCTGTTTCTGGTGCATCCGACAGGAGGAAATGTGCTCTGCTATCTCCATTTGGCGCGGCACATCGAGAGAGACCAGCCCTTGTACGCATTGCAATCACCGGGTCTGTACGGCGATTGGGAGCACGCTCAATCGATTGAGGCGATGGCCGCTCACTATATTGACGCGATTTTGTCGGTTCGGCCGGCCGGTCCCTACCTGATCGGCGGCTGGTCATACGGTGCCGCTGTGGCCTATGAAATCGCTCTGCAAATGGAGAGGAGGGGTCTGGACGTAGCCAAGCTGCTCTTGATCGACAGTCCGGCGCCGAACTACACACAACGCCTCCCGGAGATGAACCAGACCGCTTTCTTGCTCTCACTGTTTAGGGAACTGGAGCGCTTTTTCGGGGAATCGGTCGCGTTCACGGAGGAGGAGATCAGCGGACTGTCGCCGGATGAACAGCTGCCTTATTTGCTGGAGCAGATGATCCGGGCGGGTTTGATTCCGCCAGGTTCCGAGCTTGCCGATATCGACAGGCTCTTGGAAGTCTACCAGACCAATCTGTTTACGCTGCAAAGGTATAACCCGGCTGGCAAGTTCTCGGGTCAAGCGGTCCTCTTCCACTCGACTCTTCCGAATGAGGATGATGTCCTGAAGCAGATGGTAGAGGAGCAGGATGCTACTGCCGGGTGGCGTCATTACTTGTCGCGTCCCGTAGAAATGCATGCGATTCCGGGCGATCACGTGACGATGATCACAGAACCGAATGTCCGTGTATTGGCCGAGCGAATCCGTTCTGTGACAGAGACGGGTCAGAAGGTCAGCTCAATCTGAAAGGGGAGAGATGAACATGGGACAAACAGGACTGGTCTCACCCAGGGTAGAGGATCAATTTTCTACCCTGGTCCAGATGCTGCAGTACAGAGCGGAGCAGATGCCTGACCGTTTGGCGTTTCAGTATCTGCTCCACGGCGAGGAGGAAGGGCCCAGCTTCACCTACCGGGAGCTGGATCTGCGGGCGCGCTCCATCGGGGGGTATCTGCGCCAAAAAGGGCTGGAGGGCAAGCGCGTCCTCCTCCTGTATCACGCCGGATTGGATTTTATTGAAGCCTATTTCGGCTGTCTCTACGCAAACGTCATCGCGGTTCCTGCCTATCCCCCAAAAGGAAACCACCACATGCAAAGACTACAGGCCATCATCCACGACTCGGCAGCAAGTGCGGTCTTAACCACCTCGCAAGTAAAGGAAAGCGTGACCCATTCAGCAGACAGCGGCGGCCTGCACCAGATCGAATGGCTGGCCAATGACGCGATTTCCGCCGCGGAAGCCGCAAGTTGGTCAAAGCCGTATGCCGATGAGGAGACCATTGCCTTTTTGCAGTACACCTCCGGTTCCACCGGCTCTCCAAAGGGTGTCATGGTGACACACGGCAATCTGCTGCACAATTTCCGCAGCATCCAGACCTCCTTCGCCTTGACAGAAGAGACGCCCATCCTCAGCTGGCTGCCGCTGTTTCACGATCTCGGGCTGATCGGCAAGGTGCTGCTTTCGGTATATACCGGTTCTCCCGCTTATCTGATGTCGCCCTTGGATTTTATCCAGCGGCCCAGACGCTGGCCGGCTGCCATATCCAAGTACCGCATCTATTATAGCGGCGGACCCAATTTTGCATATGACATGACGGTGCGCAAAACAAAACCGGAAGAGCGTGAACAATGGGATCTCTCCTGCTGGCGGGTGGCCATGAACGGTGCCGAGCCGATTCAAAGCGAGACGCTGCGCAGGTTCGCCGAAGCGTTCGAGCCCTCCGGCTTCCGCCTGGAGTACTTTCATCCCGGCTATGGTCTGGCAGAAAACACGTTGATGGTATCCGCAAGAGGCATCCAGCAAAGGCTCGGGATCTACGAGGTGAGCAAACAAGCGCTGAACGACGGGTACGCTGCCGAACCGCTGGACGAATCGGATCGGAAAGAGGTAGTCGGCTGCGGCCATACCTCTACGGATCAAGAGGTGCGGATCGTACATCCGGATACCCGCCAGACATGCGGAGACAATGAAGTCGGGGAGATTTGGGTCAAAGGGAAAAGCGCAGCGAAGGGGTATTGGGACAAGCCGGAGGTCTCCCGAGAGGTGTTTTATGCGCAGACCGCTGACGGCGAAGACGGACCGTATTTGCGCACAGGGGATCTGGGCTTTACGCGCAACGGTGAGATCATCGTCACAGGGCGCATCAAGGACATGATTATCATGCATGGTCAAAATCATTATCCGCAGGATATCGAGTACACCATCGAAACCTGTGATCCGATCTTTCGCCCGAACAGTTCGGCTGCGTTTACGGTTGACAAGGACGGCGAAGAGGTCCTGATTGTCGTCGCCGAGGTGCATCGCAAATACTGGCCGGTCAGCAGGCAGACGTTTGCCGAAAGCAAGGTCAGCCATCGTACGCCCGTCGTTCTGGAGGAGATCTGGACCACTGCCAGGAAAGCCGTCGCCGAAGCGCATGAATTGCGTTTGCACGAGCTCGTCTTGATCAAAGAGCAGTCCATCCCCAAAACATCGAGCGGGAAAATCCAGCGCAACGCCTGCAAGCAGGAATACCTGAGCCGTTCCCTGTCCATCTGGGGCGAGGGAGCAGAGCAGTGAAAAGCCTGACAAGAAAAAATCGAAAACTTAGGGAGGTAATGGATTATGGATATGAGCATGACCACTCTGATCGTTCTGAGCTTGGCCTGTTTTCGCCTGACCCATTTGCTGATTTCTGATGTCATCACCGCTCCCATTCGCTGGATTTTTGTCGAAGAGGTGGAAGAGCCGGATGCGCAAGGCCGGATGAACAAATACGTCTATCCCAAAATGCCTGCCTGGAAAGCGATCTTCGGGATTCTCTTTTCCTGCCCATGGTGCATGGGCGTGTGGGTAGGGGCAGCCTTGACCGCCGGCTGGTATTACTACCCGTCGATTACCTTTGCCATCTCCCTCATCTTCGCGATTTCCGCGGTCGCCGGATTGCTGGAAACCGTTACTCGCTACTGGGCCGTTCATACGTACAGCCCGACCCAAACGCAACTAAACAAATTTGACGAAATTAAACAACAATTCATGGATAGCAAAAATAAATCCGCCTGATTGTCCAAATAAGGAAAAGGGGGATCCATCCATATGGCACTTTCATGGGACGACAAAGAGACGGTTGCTCATCAGCTGTACCATGTCTTGAAAAGCAAGGACAACACGTATCTGCGCATTTCCAGACATGCGCTCGAAAAGCGTGCGATGGCGTTCATTCAGTCTGTGTACACACTCTTTTTCCCCGATCATTTGGTGATTCCCGAACACGAAAAGGATTTTCTGAACTGGCTGACCGAGCAAGCCTCCGAGGTGGAAGAAAAGATCGTTGATCTGCTTCATCCGATCACCTGTCATGACACCAACGGGCGTGCATTGGGAAATTGTGACGAAGCTGGCGGATGCCGCGCTCACGCGGATGAATTGATTCACAAAATGCCGGAAATTCGACGGTTGATCAGCTATGATGTGACGGCAGTCTACGAGGGTGACCCGGCCGCCACCGGAGTAGAAGAGGTGATCCTGGCATATCCGGGGATATTTGCGGTGGTGGTGTATCGGGTGGCGCATGCGCTGCTGAACCAGGGGGTCGACGTGATTCCCCGCATGCTGACAGAGTGTGCCCACGCGGTGACGGGAATCGATATACACCCGGGAGCCAAGATTGGCAAAGGTTTCTTTATCGACCACGGGACAGGGGTCGTCATCGGCGAGACGTGCGAGATTGGCGACCATGTCAAGATCTATCAAGGGGTGACGCTTGGCGCATTGAGCATCCCGAAAAACAAGCGGAGCTCCCCGCTAGTCGATCAGAAGCGGCATCCCACGATAAAGGATGATGTCACCATCTACGCGGGAGCGACGATTCTCGGCGGCAAAACGGTCATCGGGGAAAGGGTGCAAATTGGTGGGAACGTCTGGTGCACCGAAAGTGTTCCCCCTAACAGCAGGGTCCTGAATCGTCCCTCCATCGAGATTGGAACCAGACGACAAGAGCTGAAGCAGCCCACCCTGCCGGAACGCTGCTGATGTCAGCCGGTGGAAACTACACATGGAACTGGAGTGGGAGGAATGTTTGTGCGGAAAAAAGCTTTTTTTCTAGCAGGCTCAATCCTGTTGATCTTAACTGGTTGTGCTCCTGCCCAGCAGGCAAACCATCTGGAGGAAGAACCCCAGGCAAAAGTGGTCCAGGTCTTCACTGTCCGGCAACAGGCAGAACAACCTGTCCATAAGACGCTGGGGATCGTGGAAGCCAGAGGGGACCTCCTTCTCTCATTTGGCTCTGCCGGGAAAATCGGAAATGTACAGGTATCCAAGGGGGATAAGGTAAAGCAGGGACAGCTTCTGGCTACGCTGGAGACGGGCTATCTGCAAAGCAGTATCGACGTCGCCCAGAGCGAGGTAGAAGCGGCAAGCGCCCGCAGGTCCAAAGTGCTCAAAGGCGCTGCCGAAGAAGAGATCCAGAAGCAGCGGCTGCAGGTACAGAGTGACTTGCTTAGGCAGCAGCAGGTCCAGCAAGACATGGAAAATGGCAAGCGCTTGTTCGCTGGCGGAGCCATTTCCCAAAAAGAGCTGGAGCTGTTGGAAGCACAAGCGCAGCAGGCGGCCTTGACACTGAAAAGCTCGCAGCTTCAGCTCGAACAGCTGGTGAATGGGACGAAGGCGGAGGATGTGACGGTCGCTGCCGCCGCTGTCAAACAGGCGCAAGGCCGCGTGGAACAAGTGAGGCAAACCATTGATGAGACCCGGATCGTCGCGCCGGTCTCCGGCACAATCGTCGATGTGAGCAAACGGACAGGTGAGCTGGTCGGTCCCGGGGAGGTCGTTTTTCACTTGATGGATACGGACCAGGTCGTGGTGGAGATACAGGTCGATGAGGATCAGCTGCAGAGCTACCAGGCAGGCGCAAGCGTGCAGGTAAGCAATGATCAGGGGCTGAAGAGCGAGGGGACGATTGCCTTTGTTTCCCCGGCACGCGATCGGGTCACGGGGAAATACGCGGTCGAAATTGCCGTGCCGAATCCGCAGGAGGCATGGCGTCATGGAATGATTGCGACCGTCGAGAAGCCGCAGAAATTGAGCGGTTTCATCGTTCCTCTGGAGAGCGTCGGCATCTCTGGCTCCGAGCGCTTCGTGATGGTCGTCGAGGACGGTGTCATCGCGAGAAAGGTGGTAGAAACGGGTCGAATCATCGGGAACCAGATGGAGATTCTCTCAGGCGTAAAGGAAGGCGACCAGCTGCTTCGTACCGGTATAACCTACTACGTAGCGGGTGAGAAGGTAATCGCTAAGGAGGACTAATCTTGGAAAAAATGATCGATTTATTACTGAAGCGACGGCTGATCATCTACTTGTCCACTCTCCTGATAGTGATTGCTGGATTAGGTTCCCTGTATTCTTTTAACATCGAACTGCTTCCGAAGACCAATCTTCCGCAGATCAGCGTCCGGGTCTCCGGTGCGGCTCTGCCTCCTGAAGAGATGGAAGAAAAAGTGACGAACCCAATCGAACAGGAGCTCAGGACGGTCGCGGGAATAACGGATTACACCTCGCGGACCGGCACGGGTTTTTCCCAGATCATGATCACGGCGGAAGGAAGCCAGGGGGAAAAAGTAAAGCAAGAGGTGCAAACCATTGTGAACCGCTTGCGAAACGGATTTCCCCAAGGCATCGACCAGGTAGACATCACACAGATGAATCTGGGGGATGAGCAGCTGATCGATTTTGCTCTGGTGGGTGCCGATCCCCAGGCGCTTCTCCAGATCGCCCATACCACGATTCGGAACAAAATCAAAGCGGTGCCAGGGGTAAAAGCAGTCGATGTCATGGAACGGAGTATCGGAAATGAAATCACCATCACGCTGGATCCCGATCGGATTGCCGTCTACGGCATGACAGTTTCCCGCGTGATGGAGCAACTGCAGATGATGAACGGGAAACAGGCTGTCGGCATGATCGAAAATACCGGATTTGACACGGTCGTCATGGTGGACGGCTCGATCAAAAGCGTTCACCAGCTCACTTCCGTGCTGATTGAAACACCGATGGGCGCTGTCCCCCTCCATACCCTGGCCACGATACAAGACAACCGGGGAAAAATCTCGGACTCTGTCGGGATGACAAACGGTCAGGTGCTGGTGCAGATCAGCGTGACACGAGGAGCGGGTACTGACCTGATCGAGACCCAGAGACAGGTGGAGCAGGCCGTAAAAGAAGTGGTTGATGCATCCAATGGTCAATATGAAGCCAAAGTGATGTTTGAAGGCGGCTCCTTTATCGAAAACGCGGTGGGCAATTTGAGCCGGGACGTGATGATCGGGGGATTGCTCGCGGTACTCATCCTGCTGGTGTTCTTGCGAAATTGGCAGGTCACTCTCGTCATCGCGACAACGCTACCGCTATCGGCTTTCATGACTTTCATCGCGATGAAAGTCGCGGGCTACCACATCGATCTGGTGACACTGGTCTCACTCAGTCTTTGTGTCGGACTGGTCGTCGATGCGGCGATCGTGATGCTGGAGAGCATCTATCAATTCCGGGAAAAAGGGGAGACTTTGCACAGCGCGATCGTCAAAGGAAGCAAAGAGGTATTCACGCCGATTCTCACCTCCCAGCTGACGCTGATCGTGGTTTTCTTGCCGCTTCTGTTTGCCGATTTTGAGGACTGGCTAAAGCCGATTCTGCACACCATCGCGTTTACGGTGACTTCCACGATCGTCGCTTCCACCATCGCTGCCTATTTTTTCGTGCCAGTATTTGCGCAAAGATTCTTGAAGCATGACAAAGGCTCGGCCCTAAAAGCAGGGGAGGGCACAAAGCAGCTCACCGTGGTCGGCTGGTTTTATCGGCTTTTGCAAATGGCCCTGAGACACCGCGTAAAAACCGTGCTTGTGGCTGTCGTCCTGTTCATAGGCGTGATGATGCTTGCTCCTTTCATCAAGATGGGTGAAAATTTGAACCCCTATGAAAATCTGATGCAGGCGGAAATCAGGATGCCCAGCGGCTTTACCGTAGAGATGACCAAACAGGCGGGGCTTGAGGCGGAAGAAAGTTTGCGCCAGATCGCGGATGTTCAGGATGTGTTTTTCTTTGCCAGTGAGGAGATGGCCCAGTTTTACATTTCCCTCGTGGGCAAAAAACAACGCCAGCACAGCAAAGAAGAATTGACCAAAGCAATCAATGAACGTCTCTCCCGGGTGACGTACGTGGAAAGGGTATCGACCACATTTGGTGGCAGCGGGGAAGACGCCCCGATTCAGATCAATGTGATCGGGGAAGATCTGGAAACCAGCCGCGAGATCGCGGGAGATATCGAAAAACTGCTGGCGACCGTTCCCGGCGTCATCAATATACGCAATGATTACGACCAGGGAAAAGAAAAGCTGACGCTGATTCCGGATCAAGAGAAGATGCTCCGGCTCGGTGTGGACCAGCGATCGCTGCTTGGCCAGCTCGGCATGATCCTGGGTGATCAAGTCGTAACGAAAATGACGATGAACGGCATGGAAGTCGATGTCGTCGCCAAGCTGCCGGAAGCATGGATGAAGCATCCGGATCAGTTGCGCAGCCTCATGATTACGACAGCGACGGGTGCTCAGGTCCGTCTCGCGGAGCTGGGAGAAATCCAGCACGGTAAATCTCCGGTCGTATTGAAGCATGAAAAAGGGGATCGACTCCTGACCGTATCGGCGGAATTGCTCGGAACAGATCTGGGAAGCAGTGGCCGTGCGATTAAAGAAAAGCTGAGCACGCTTGCCGCCGTGCCTGGCCATAAGGTGGAAATCGCCGGAAAGCTGAAAGAGCAGACAGCCAATATGACACAGGCTCTGTTCGTTTTCCTCGCAGTGGTGGCCATCATCTACGTCATTCTGGTCACCCAATTTGGCCGATTGTCGCATCCGTTTATCATCTTGTTAACCATACCGATGGCGCTGGTGGGCGTCGTGATCGGATTTTTGCTGACGAGGCGGACGCTCGGAGAGATGGCGATGATTGGCGTCATCATGCTGGTCGGGATCGTGGTGTCCAATGCGATCCTGTTGATCGACCGGATCAATCTGCTGAGAAGACGCGGTTATCAATTGAACGAAGCGATTCTCCAAGGGACGAAAGATCGTGTGCGCCCTGTCCTGATGACCAAGCTGACGGCGATCCTCGGGATGCTGCCGATGGCACTGGGACTGTCAGAGGGGTCCGATCTGCAAACCACGCTAGCTACTGCCGTGATTGGCGGATTGATTACCCATACGATGGTGACGCTCGTCTTGGTTCCCGTGCTGTATTCCCTGTTTGAGGGCAGAAAAGAAAAACGCTCACAAAAACGCCGCGAAAAATGGGAGACGGAAGCGATTTCGATACGCTAGACAGGGAGCGTGAGGTGGTCATGGTCCAGGTCTATGCAGTAAAAGTACCAGCCGTCATGCCGCAGCATATCTATGATGCGCTGATCGAACAGGTTTCGGATGAAAAACGCCAGAAAATCAGCAGATTCCGCAAGCAGGCGGATGCCTGCCGGACGTTGTTGGCGGATGTGCTTGCCCGTACCGTCGTCTCGCGAACGCACCAGATCGCAAAGGAAGAGCTCGACTTTCAGTACGATGCATATGGCAAACCATCTGTAAAAGGGAGAGCTCACATCCACTTCAATGCGTCCCATTCCGGAGACTGGGTCGTTCTCGCCATAAGCCCGGCTCCGGTTGGGATCGACGTGGAAAAGATCACTCCCCAGCATGTGGGCATTGCCAAACGTTTTTTTTCGCCGATCGAATACGAGGACTTCGCAAGACAGCCGGTGGAAAACCGTTGCGCTTATTTTTACGATCTTTGGACGCTGAAGGAGGCCTATCTGAAGGCAGTGGGCAAGGGGCTGTCCATACCGTTGGACTCGTTTGCGATCCGCAAGCAGGGGCACGACCATTTTTATTTGTCCGCCCACGCTGAGTCGCCCGAGCGTTGGTATTTTAAACAATATGGCCTCGACCCGGCCTATAAGCTGTCCGTTTGCGCACAGACGCGGGAATTTACCGATGAGCTGTACGTGACTCAGCCTTCTGAGCTGCTGACCTAGCAGACGGTATCCAGGGGCGATCTTGATTCTTATTGCTGTGAATTCCTGAAACGCAAAGCCGTCAGCGAGATTCTGGGCTCAGACGGTTTCCAAAGTGAGTGTCTGAGGAGGGGGTCTTTTGCCCAAGTACAAACTATTTTGCCTTCCGCACGCCGGTGGTTCTGCCAGCGCATATGCGAAGTGGAAGCCTCTGTTCCTGCCGAGAATGGAAGTGGTGCCAGTGGAGCTCGCGGGGAGAGGAGCGAGGTTGAAGGAAAAGTTGAACCGCAGCATGGAGCATGCAGTTTTCGACATCTACGAGCAGATACAGGGGCAGGTGGATGAGGGACCCTATGCGATTCTGGGACACAGCATGGGGAGCCTGCTCGCATTTGAACTGCTTCATCAACTCTCCGCCCGCGGACACAGGCTGCCCCAACTCGCGGTCTTTTCCGGCAGCAATCCGCCCCATCGGCCGGTGGGGAAGAGAAGACATCTCCTCTCTGACGAGGAGTTGCGGGAGGAGCTGCTGTTGTTTGGAGGGACGCCCGAGGAGCTTTTGCTGCATGAAGAGCTCCTGGAAATCATCATGCCGATCATCCGGGCGGATTTCCAGATCGTCGAGACGTACAGACCCCAAAACACTTCGGTTGCTTTTGATTGTGATTTTTTGGTTTTACAGGGGAAAGCCGATTTGTTTACGTCTGCGAAACAAGCGGGGGAATGGGGCAGGTACACGAGGCGATTGTGTCACCTGGAGCCGTTTCCCGGCGGTCATTTTATTCTGTTTGAACACGAGGAGGAAATTGCCCGTTTGATTCTGCAAAAAATGGAAGCGAAAACCCGCGCACTATTTCTCCATCCGCACTGACTGTCTTTCTTCCTAAGATAGGACGATGTTTGCCGTTTAGCCGGGAAATGTTCTTCAGATGGAAAGCGAAGAAAAAGGGGCTGTCCAGAAAGTCAGCATAAACTGACTTCTGGGCGCCCCGTTTTTGTTGAATGTAAAAAATAAGCACAAAAAAACCGTCTTTTCTTGTAAAATGGAAGTTACCACACTACCAATTCAAGAAAGGACGATTTTCTTGCGTAATCGGACGACTACTAATCATGATTATACCATGCAACTGGCTCTTCCTCTACAGGATGTGGAAGAAAAAATGATGCCCACGCGACATCTTGCCCCTACCTTCAAACCGTACGACAACAAGCAGGCTCAGATGATTCTGGATTTGGAGATGTATGTTCCCACCCATCATGTGGCTCGTGTCATTGATGAAATGATCGAAGCCATTCCGGATCAGCAGTTGTTTGCTCATTACACGGGCGGAGGCCGCAGTTCCTACCATCCCAAAATGATGCTTAAGGTGATCCTTTACGGCTACTCACAAAAGGTTTATTCCTGCCGCGGTATTGAAAAGCTGTTGCGTGAGAACCTCCCGGCCATGTGGCTGGCGGCGATGCAGCAGCCTGACTTCCGTACCTTGAACGATTTTCGCGGCGTGCGCATGAAAGCGTTCATGGACGAACTGTTTGAAACGATGATCCGCAAGCTCATCGCGGACAACTACATTTCGATGGAGCAGTACTTTTTGGATGGCACAAAGATTGAAGCCGATGCGAACAAGTACTCTTTTGTGTGGAAAAAATCCACGCTTCGCTTCGAGGAAAAGCTCAAGGAAAAGGTGCAGGCCACCCTTGCGCATATTCATACGCTCACGCAGCAAGAAGCTGGCGAATATGCAGCGGCAGACCCGGAAGAGCTCCCTGCCAAGCTCGAAGAAGCAGCGGCCGTGCTGGAGGAAAGAGTCGAAGGCTTAACCGAACAGCTCACGCAGACCAGCGGCAGCGAAGAGCGGAAAGCCTTGCGCAAAGCGCGCAGTGCCTTGAAGAGGCCGCTGAAACAGATTCGGAAGGATTTCCTTCCTCGCTTCGCCAAGTATGAGCAGCAGAAAGCCTGCTTTGGCGATCGCAACAGCTACTCGAAAACCGATCCGGACGCCACGTTTATGCGCATGAAGGAAGATCACATGAAAAATGGCCAACTGAAGCCAGGCTACAATGTGCAAATGGCCACGGAAAACCAGTTTGTTTTGTTCTACAGCATCCATCAGCGTCCTACGGATACACGATGCTTTATTCCGCATATGGAGCGATTGGCGGCGTCTTCGTTGCCGATGCCCAAAACCGTGATTGCCGACGCTGGCTATGGCAGCGAGGAAAACTACTTGTATGCGATGGGCGAAGAAAAACAGCCGCGATTTGAGTTTCTCATACCCTACGGCAACTATTTGAAGGAGAAAACCCGACGATACCAGAAGGACATCCGGCACGCTTCCAACTGGACGTATGAAGAGCAGGATGATCGCTTTGTTTGCCCGAATGGTCGATACGTTCGCTTTAAGAAATACCAGACGAAAAAAAACGCTTCTGGCCTGGAGCAAAGCTTCAAGATCTATGAATGTGAGGATTGTAGCGATTGCCCGCTCAAGCTCTCGTGCACCAAAGCAAAAGGGAATCGCCAGGTACACTGGAACACGATATGGGAAGAGTTAAAGGCAAAGGCCAAAAGAGCCCTTGAGGATGACGAGAAGTCCGCGATCTATGCTCGGCGTAAAGTGGAGGTAGAAAGCGTGTTCGGTCACCTCAAGGGCAACCGGTCGTTCCGACGGTTCTCCTTACGGGGGCTGGACAAGGTTCACGTCGAGTTTGGGATTGTGGCATTGGCCCACAATCTATTGAAAGTGGCAGGCATCCGCCTCGCTACTTTCCTGCAAAAGCAGCCGCACAAAAAAGCTGGACGGAAAACATTACGTTTTTCCGCCCAACTTTTTATTTTGGGGACTTATTGGACAGCCCCTTTTTACGTACGGTCTCTATTTCGGGAAAAGGAATTACATGCTGGAGAGCGTATCCGTCAAAACAGGCACGATTTGCTTTTTGCGGGAGACGACGCCTTTCAGCACCGCTTTGTTCTGATCCAGCTGTACGTTGTACGCTTTTTCCACGGCATGAGCAGCCTTGCCCAATGCCAGTCCGATGGAATCATTGTTCAGAATATCGGTCACGACAAATAGGAACAGGTCGAGCCCTTTTTCTTCGATAATGGCGGAAAGAGCAGCCTCGAGCTCGGCTTGACGAACCATGACTTCGTTGACGTCCACGGCATTTACCTGGGCGATTTCTACTTTGTAATTGCCCATTTGAAACTCCTTGGCGTCCAGGGAGATGAGCTGCTGGATAGATTTGTCGCTAAGATCCGCGCCTGCCTTCAGCATTTCCAGGCCGTAGCTTTCCAAGTCGACACCAGCGATCTCCGCCAATTCACGCGCTGCCGCCACATCCTGGTCGGTGCAGGTGGGGGACTTGAGAAGAAGCGTGTCGGAAATGATCGCGGACAGCATCAGTCCTGCCATCTCTTTGGAAATGTCTACGCCGTGCTCCTTGTACATTTTTTTCAATATCGTCGTGGTGCAGCCGACAGGCTCTGCACGGTAATAGAGGGGATTGCTTGTTTCAAAATTGGCGATGCGGTGATGGTCGATGACCTCTACCACTTGCACTTGGTCGATGTCGCTTACGCTTTGTTGACGCTCGTTATGATCTACCAGGATGACCTGATCCACTTCATTTGCGGCTGTTTCGATCAAACGGGGGGCGGCTACCTGAAACGTATCCAGGACGAAGCGCGTTTCCCCGCCAATTTCTCCGAGGCGAACCGGTTCTACGTCAGCGCCCAGTTTGGTTTTCAGATCCGCGTAGACCAGCGCAGAACAAATGGAATCCGTATCGGGATTCCGGTGTCCAAAGATAAGAGTTTTTCCCATCCGAATTGCTCCTTCATAGTTTTTTGGCGAGAAAATTATACCATGAATTGCGGGCAAAATGTGTTCAAAATGAAAAAACCCCCCACGTCCATAAAAGTCGTGAGCGGTTTTTTGTGTTGTGAGCTGGGAATCTTACTCTTCCACTTTAATGGAATCAGTTGGGCATCCTTCTGCCGCGTCACGTACGTCGTCAAAAAGGATTTCCGGAATCTCAGCGCTGTTGGTGTTGTCGTCGATCTTGTTGAAAGCGAGGCCCTCGTCATCGTAATCGAAAACGTCAGGAGCCGTTGCGCCACAAGCACCGCAAGCGATACAAGTATCTTTGTCTACCCATGTGGTCATCGTGGTTTCACCTCCCATACCCAATGGTACGTCCACTGTCATAACTCATTGTATGCTGTGTCTGGTAAGATTTCAAGAATGAATCGCATCTAAAAATGTACGACTATCGATACAGGGGGATTTCCGGTGTCTTCAAGCTGCTGTAATGCTTGTGCTGGAACTCTTTGAAGTCCCCGCTGTGAACCGCATCTGTCGCGGTGAGGACGCGGACGGCGGCATGGAGATCCTTGATTCCTAAATTTTTGACATCATCGGACTCGAACAACAAATCGAGCCGGGCCGTCAAATCTTCCGGGTTGTAGCCGCCCCATTTGTTGTGCGCTGTCATCGCAGTGGCCGCGAGGTACGTCTTGTAATGGAACGGCAGCTGCTTCCATTGCTCTATGCTGACTGCAGCCGGTAGTTCCTTGGGCAGAGGCTGCTTGGTGACATAAGCGGACTCCCAGGCCGCCAGCGAATGGTAAAATTGCTCGTTGGCTTTGAACCAGTTGGTCAAGGCGAGCCGGGCCGTGATTTCGTCCGGCGAGAGAGCATTATTATTCTGATCGGATAGCAATTGCTTCATACCATCCAAATAAGCCCGTGCCCCTGCTTGATACTGCGTATGGGCCTGCACCAGCAGAGGAGAGGTGGGCAGCGGCACTTCCTTGCCGAGCTGCGTAGTGGTTTGCTTGGCGGCTTCGATCAGGGCTTTTATGCTGTCTTTGCGAGTGGCAGGGTCCTGATCGGGCCAAGCCTCCATCTTTTCAAAATGGACGCGCTTCAGCTCCAGAAAGGGGGCGTAGACCGCGTAGTAAAAACGGATAAAGTCCTGTTCGCTGTAGAGCTTTTGCTCGCGCAGCTGACGCTCCCGCTCCGCTTCCAATCTCTGCTGTTCCACGATGGCAGCCTGCTCCGCCGCGATCTTTGATTTCATATAATAGGCGCCGAAAAAAAATCCGCCAACCAGGCAAGCAAGTGATATGATGATCATGTAGGCAAATAAAAATTCAGATTTCGACAGACGCTTGTTCATATAATCCTCCACAGTTGTTGGTACGAGTAAGGGATGCGTTCGCCGGGCCTTTGTACACGAGGGCCAGGGGAGCATGCCCGTTTATGAAAAGGAGTAGCCATGAGCAGTCCAACTCTTTCCGAACAGGAATGGACCTTTTTGTGTTCCCTGCTGCTCGGCGGGATGAAACCCCTGGCAGGGGAGAGGACGATCCAGTCCTTGTACTATATCCTTCGCGGACGAAAAGCCAACCAGACCTTGCAGGACGTTCATTTATACAGCCTTTATCCGTATTATCGGATGTTTCCCCGCCTTTTGAAAGAGGAATGGGAGAAAATTGTTCGGCGAATGCAGGAGAATGGCCTGATCATCGCCATCCCTGCAACCGAAAACAGGAAAAAGCCGTCCTTTCAGCTGACGGAAAAAGCGCAGCAACTGTCCCGGGAAGCCGAGGAGAAATACCGGCTATCCTTTTGGTTTGCTCCATTTGACAGAGCGGACATCCCCGAACAGCTGGACACGTTTTGGCTGCGCCTCCATCTGCTGGTGCAGACGTGCTCCCATTTGTTAGAAAATGACGTGTCCTTTCAGCCGATCGTCCAGGACAAACGGATCCAGCGCTGGGTCAGAATGCAGCTGTCTGGCGGGCAGGACCGGAAGCGCTGGCTTGACGGGCTGGCGGACGAGCTGTATGCATGCATGCGAATGCTGCCCGAGCCGGTTCAAGAGATCATAGTTCGCCTCTTCACAGGGTTGTCCCAATCGGGCGTGACGCTGACCCAGCTCGGCATGGAAAAACAGGAAGCGCCCTCCTACATACTGCTGCAGCTGCGGTCTGGCCTCGCCCGGATGATCACCTATTTGCAGGAGCACGCGCAGCAATTTCCGCTCCTTGCCTCTTTGCTCGCCAGGGAAGGAGAGCGGGATCCCCGCCTGACGGAGAGCGCATCGCTTACGTATGCGATGACCAAACGCGGCTGCACCATCGAAGAAATAGCCCAAAAGCGCGGGATCAAACCGAGTACAGTGGAAGACCATCTGGTGGAAATCGCCCTGCGTTGTCCGGAATGGGACAGTTCCGCCTACCTGCCGGCTGAATTGGCCGAACAGATTGCGGCCATTAGCGAAAAATTGGGGACAAGCAGGCTGAGAAGAGTGAAAGATCAGCTGGGACCGGGCGTTTCCTACCTGCAGATCCGCCTGGCGCTGGCGAGGGGGAGGGGAAGCGAATGAATGAGAGATGGCGGACATGGCTGCATGATCAATTGCGGCTTTATTTCGGCTATACAGCTTTCCGACCCGGACAGCTGGAAATCATGGAGAGGATCTGGCAGCGCAAGAATGTGCTGGGGCTGCTGGCCACCGGCGGAGGGAAGTCGATCACCTATCAGCTGCCGGCACTCTGCCTGCCAGGGACGGCCGTCGTCGTCTCGCCGCTGATCTCGCTGATGGTCGATCAGGTCCAGCAGCTACGCGGCAAGCGGCGCATTCCTGCCGCCTATGTCAACAGCATGCTGGAACCGGCGGAAGCGCGTGAGCTGTTGGCCGAGATCGCCAGCGGCGTCTGTAAAATGGTGTACGTGTCGCCGGAAAAATTGCAAAGTCCGGCTCTGCAAATGGCGCTGCGCCGCGCGGGAGTGTCCATGGTGGCTGTCGACGAGGCGCATTGCATCTCCCAATGGGGTCATGACTTTCGCACAGATTACCTCCGCTTGCCCGAAGTGATCAAACAGTTGGGTACCCCTCCCGTGCTCGCGGTGACGGCTACTGCTGCGCCCGGCGTGAGGGAGGAGATATGCAGACTGCTGCAGATTGAGCCAGGCGATGTGGTGGCACAGCCGCTGAACCGAGGCAATATTGCGATGGACATCATCCCGGTGAAGTCAGAGGAGGAGCGCCGACGTCTGGTCGCCAAGGCAATCGAGGAGCTGGAGGGGCCGGGCATCGTCTATTGCGGCACGAGGCAGGCGGTCGAGGCTTTGGCTGCCGAATGCCAGATTGCCGGAAAAAAACGAGTGCACGGTTACCACGGCGGAATGAGCGGCATGGATCGCATGGTCGTCCAGACCCAGTTTTTGCGTGACGAGCTGGATGTGATCGTGGCTACCAATGCCTTTGGCATGGGCATCGACAAGCCGGATATCCGCTACGTGCTTCACTATCACTTTCCCCCCAGCCTGGAAGCATACGCCCAGGAGATCGGCAGGGTGGGACGCGATGGGCAGGCTGGCTATGCCGGCTTGTACTATGCCCCGGAAGACAGGCTGATTCACGCCCATTTGCAGGGAAAAGAATATCCCACAGAGGAGCAGCTGCACCGTTTTCTGCAGCTCCTGTCAAGCCAGGGGCTGATCTCGCTGCAGGAGCTGCTTCTCGCCGACATACCGGAAGAGATGGCCGGCTTGTTGTTTTTTTATGCGGAGCAGGCGGGTTGCGTCAGCGATGTGTCCACAGGCCGCGATCACATTCGCTACGCCTTCGCGGAGGCGTCCCGCTCAGCCAGACAGGAGACAGCGGCGGCCATGATGCGGGCGATGGAGACGCCCAAACGGCAAAAGAGAAAAAAACTGATCGATATGCTCTCCTGGTTGGAGGGCGCTGGCTGCTTTCGGGAGCGGTTGAACCGTTATTTTGGCGAGACCGACCGCTCGTTTTCACACGCATGCTGTACATACTGCGGACTTGATCCATCGGCTTTCAAACGAGTTGGGACCCCGGCAAGCGGGCAGACGAACAAAACAGAATGGAATTTGCGGAAGGCATTGGAAAACCTTTTGCCGAATAAAAAGGGAGGCAGTGTCTGTTGAAAGAGCAGCATCCTATGATTGACGACGCGACACTGCGCTTTCATCTGTGGCTGACGCAGCTGATCGTACTGGGACTGGCAGCAGCGGGGAGCCTGATCTTTCACGGTTGGGAAAAATCGCTCGCCCTCTTCCATCTCCCGCCAGCAAGGGCATTACTCTGGTCGGGAGGGGTCGCTCTGCTCGTCGTCCTCACCAGCATCGCGATGGACCGTTATTTGCCGCCAAAATGGCAGGATGACGGAGATATAAACGAACGGATCTTTTCCGGGCTCTCTCCTTGGCAAACAGCGCTGCTTTGCATCATAATCGGCCTGGGGGAGGAATGGCTGTTTCGCGGCGTCATTCAGCCGTTTGCCGGGAACCTGTGGACCAGCCTTTTGTTTACGTTGGTCCATGTCCGCTATTTGAGAAAGCCGCTGTTAATCGGCAGTGTTTTTCTTACGAGCTGGCTGTTGGGCTGTCTGTTTGAAGCAAATGGTCTGCTGCTCCCGCCGATTCTTGCCCATATCTTGATTGATCTTTTGCTTGCCTTCTATATTCAGTGTGGTTGTACGCGTGAGAGGAGGAGCCGGAAGTGACAAGGCATGAAGACAAACAGCCTTCAAAAAACAACGAATTCCCAGAGAGAATCGAATTGCCGGGAAGCATGGAACTGCTTGAGAGCTTAAAGCTGCTTGAAAGCGGAGAACCGCCGGAGAGCAGCGCCGGTTTCGCAGATCGCGAATGGCCGGAATCCGGCTTTGCTCGCGCCCAGAGCGATGGGTCGCTGCCCGGGACAAGCGGGGAAGAGCATCCTCCCGTCACCCTCCCAGAGCGTGCGGGCGCAGCCGGACAGCAGGGTTTCCCGCCGCGCCGTCTCAAACACCAGCAGCCAAGCCGAGACGGCAGGACGAGGACAGGTCCGTTTCCCTATATGACATTGCTCAAGGCAGGGCTGGCGCTGTTCGGCACGCTTTTCTTTGTCTTGATCGGCTTCGAATTGTACAAGGCGGCGCAGTCCGCGCCCGCGAAAGTCACGGTGGAGGAGAAGGGGTATGCTCCCGCGGGTACGGCTTCCACCCAGCCCATCCAGCAGACGGAGCAGGCCGGGAACGCCAAGGCTCCTCTCCCGGCCGAAAAGGTGGGTGCAGAGGCAAACGGACAGGGCGGAGCAACTGGCGGCACAGATGCTGTCAGCCTTGCGAGCCCCGGCGCCGGCCAAACGACTGGCGAAAGCAGCCTGGCCGGGGACACTGACAACACAAACGCCAATCCGTCCAGTCCGGCATCCGCTTCCTCCGCAACCGGCGTGGCTGCCCGTCCCCAAGCAGGGGACAAGAACGGCGCAACAGCCAAATCCGATGTGGCAACGAAGAACAATGGTGCAGCCAAATCCGAAGCTTCAGCGAAGAACGGCGGTGCTCCCAAGCCACAAACGGCAGCCGAGCAGTCCGTATCACCGGCGGAGCCAGGCGTGAGACAGCATAAAGTGAAAAAAGGGGAGACGCTCTTCCAATTGTCGCGCCTCTACTACGGACATAACAGCGGTGTGAAAAAAATCGCCAGCTACAATGGAATCAGCGCCGACGCGCAGCTCGTAGAAGGACAGATCGTCAAAATTCCTCCCCAATCGTAAAATCCGGCAAATAAGCCTATGCGGCAATGGCAAAAATAAGCGAAACGAAAACAGGGTGGTATGAACGTTGACCTTTGACACCGTGATTATAGGCGGCGGGATCGCGGGGTGGCAAGCCGCGATTCAGCTATGCCGTTGCCTGCGAAAAGTAGCCGTCATCGATGCGGGGGGCGGACGCTCGTCTGCGTCCAAAGGCTACCGCAACCTGCTGGGATTTCCCGGCGGCGTGAGCGGAGCACAGCTGCGCGAGGCAGGTCGGGAGTATGCGATACGCATGGGTGCCGTCTCCATCAGCGATGAAGTCGTTTCCCTGGCGCAAAGGGAAGACGGCCTGTTTGAAGTAGAGACGAGAGGCAAACAGAGACTGCAAGGGCAAACGGTCGTACTGGCGACGGGAATCGCCGACCCCTTTCCCGATATCGTCGGGCTGAAGGAATGCCTCGGTATCTCTGTTTTCATTTGTCCGGACTGCGACGGGTTTGAATCCGCCGGGAAAAAGACGGCTGTGATCGGACTGGAAAAACAAGCAGTGGAGATGGCGAAGGCGCTCTCCTTTTTTACGGATGAGCTACTGCTGTTCCACCACCAGGATGCGGACGAGTCCCCGAGCATAAACGGCATACCAGGCGGGCCGGCGTCGCCCTATCCGATCCGCCGCGAACGAGTGGTCGAAGTGGAGCATACGGGGGGAGAGCTTACCCGTCTGGTGCTCAATTCCGGGGACACGGTAGAGGTGACCCGGGCGTTCCTCGCATTTCCCGGAGCGCGCGTCCAGTCCCGATTGCTCCAGCCTTTTCAGGTGCGCTGCAATGAAAAGGGACATGTCCTGGTCAACCCCCGGACAAAAGAGACCAGTCATCCGGGGATCTGGGCGATTGGAGATGTGACGGTTCACTCCCAGCAAGTGGCGATCGCCATGGGGGATGGCGTCCAGGCGGCCATCTGGATACATAAACGGCTGCTCAGCAGCAGGCCCGGCTGAGTAGATGTCGCTTCCCCAAGGGCGGTTATCAGGCGGCCTTATCCTGGCAACGGATAAATGTTTCCTGGGAAAGCGCAGAAAGCGACATCTGCCCACGCCGCCATCCCCCCTGTTCGCCAGTTTTCGACATGCAGCAGGGCGCGGGAGCAGTTGAAGGGGTTTCTCGGCTATATTCTTGTCCACAAATATGGTATGATGGTAGTAACCCAAAAAGCAGGAATTTGGGTATTCTACTACCAGGTATTCGTCGGAAAATGCGGAGAACTCTTACAGGCTTTCTTTCATAATTTGTAGTACGACTGGATGGCGAGGAGGGACGGTCATGCGTGTTGAACGCCTTGGTCAAGATAAAATACGAATCTTTCTGACGTTCGACGATCTGTCAGAGAGAGGAATCGAAAAAGAGGACATGTGGCGTGACATTCCCAAAGTTCATGAACTGTTCAACGATATGATGGAGCAGGCATATCACGAACTTGGCTTCGAAGTGTCGGGTCCTGTGGCCGTTGAAGTGTTTGCCTTGCCAGCACAGGGAATGGTCGTAATCGTAACTCGCGGAAAAACGGGAGCAAAAGCGGAAAAAGATGAGGATGACTATGATGACGACGATATGTACGAACTCGAGGTGACGCTCGAGGAAAGCGATCTTGTCATCTATTCCTTCCGCGATTTTGAGCATCTGGTCGAAGCGGCTCATCGGATAAACGCTTTCTTGATAAATGGCGGAGCAGCCTATTTTTACCAAGGGAAATACTATCTCGTACTCGAGGAGCTTGACGTGGACCAGGAGCGCTATCAAAAGCTGATTGCGATCCTCTCTGAATACGGAGAGGCGACTCCGACTACCGTATATGTTTTGGAAGAATACGGAAAAGTAGTCTTCTCAGACGATGCTGTCAAGGAAATCTGCAGGCATTTTCGTTAAATACACGACATCGCAGTATGCGAGTAAAAAGAGCACCGGGCCAATGGCCGGGTGCTCTACCTGTATATACGGGGGATGGCAGACAGGATCTGCCCGACGCCCGTGGCGATATCTCGAGACGATACTCCAGGGCGATACCGGAGGCGATACCCGAGGCGATCCTCAAGAGTTACGCGAGAACCCCCGCAAACAGATCCGACTCCTTTTCCCGATCGGCTGTGGCGGGTTGATCATCGAGATGGACCCGTATGAAATAGTTCGTATCCCGGACGTATGTGGTGTCTCCCTGAAGCACGCCGGGAAATACGCGCTGGACGGAGAGATGCTGTGTCCGATGGGCGGCCAAAGCCTGTGCCACCTGCTTCACATACTGGGGAGCGGAAATCAACGTCGTAATCGAGGACAGCGGATCGGTATAGGGAGGGGCCATATCGCCGAAGGTCTTTTCAGTGGCATGCGTTACATAGTACAGCTTTTGAACAGGTGTATCCGGACCGAACCTTTCGACAGCCAGGCGGGTTGCCGCAGAAATCGCCTGATGGTCGGGATGGCCGGAGATGCCGTGAGGAACAAACGTGATGACGATTTGGGGCTGGTGCTGCTTGATCGCATCCTGAATTTTTGCGGCGAGCTCCTCCGCGGGAACATGGGAGAGCTGTTTGTCTACGTACCCCATAAACTCCACACTGTCGATCCCCAGGATGGCAGCGGCCTGCATCAGCTCTTTTTCACGCACGAAAGGGAGCTCTTCTTGTGTGCATATAGGAGGATTGCCAGGCTTGCCTGCCTCTCCTCTGGTGGCGCACAGCAGGTGGATGGAGACATCCGGCTGGTTCGCGTAGTGACAGATGGTTACTCCCGAGGTAAAGGTCTCGTCATCGGGATGGGCGAAAACGAACAAGATTCTCTTCTTTTTCATGAGGAACCTCCGATTAGAAAGCGTGTGCTGCTACGAATATTATAAGGGGGAACTGAGCGTTTTGACAGTGAACGGGTGCATGCGAGGTAATGAGCACGGGATCAAACGGGCAAGCTATCTCCATCCGCAATTGTCCGCTGCCCCCGTGCGAGAGCACTCCCGACGAACAGTTGGCGAAACGGGACCGTGCAGAGAACGGCTGAAAAAAACAGTTGTGGCTAGCCCAAAAGTGCCGATTACGCCGCAAAAGGGAATTTTCATCTTCTCATCCCTGATACAAGCGTGTATACTTAACGATGGGTTTACCGACAACTATTTTGAGGTGAATATGTAATGGGTAATCACGAAGTGGTAACCGAAAACACCCAAGGACAGAAAAAACAACAAGAGAGCTTGAACTTGTTGCATTCTACCCAAACGGTGATCAAAGAAGCACTTGAAAAGCTAGGTTACCAGGAAGCAATGTACGAACTCTTGAAGGAGCCGTTGCGCGTTCTGACCGTACGCATTCCGGTTCGCATGGACAACGGAGAAGTAAAGGTCTTTACCGGTTATCGCGCACAGCATAACGATGCAGTTGGTCCTGCCAAGGGGGGCATTCGTTTCCACCCTGAGGTTACAGAGGATGAAGTTAAAGCGCTTGCAATTTGGATGAGCCTGAAAGCCGGCATCGTCGACCTGCCTTATGGCGGCGGTAAAGGCGGCATTATCTGCGACCCGCGTGAAATGTCGTTCCGTGAACTGGAGCGCCTGAGCCGCGGTTATGTTCGCGCAATCAGCCAAATTGTCGGTCCAACAAAAGACATTCCTGCTCCTGACGTGTTCACGAACTCGCAAATTATGGCTTGGATGATGGACGAGTACAGCCGGATTCGGGAATTTGATGCCCCTGGCTTCATTACCGGAAAACCGATCGCACTGGGCGGTTCCCACGGTCGTGAAACCGCGACGGCAAAAGGGGTAACCATCTGCATTCACGAAGCAGCCAAGCGCCGCGGCATCGATCTGAAAGGTGCGCGTGTGGTTGTACAGGGCTTCGGAAACGCAGGAAGCTACCTGTCCAAATTCATGCATGACGCGGGCGCGAAAGTCGTCGGCATCTCCGACGCATACGGTGCCCTCTACGATCCGAACGGCTTGGACATCGACTATCTCCTGGACCGTCGTGATTCCTTCGGGACCGTTACGAAATTGTTTACCAATACCATTACAAACAAAGAGCTTTTGGAACTGGATTGCGATATTCTGGTGCCGGCTGCGATCGAGAACCAGATCACGGCGGAAAATGCCCATAATATTAAAGCCCAGATCGTTGTAGAAGCAGCGAATGGACCTACCACGCTGGAAGCGACCAAAATCCTCACAGAGCGCGGCATTCTGCTCGTGCCGGACGTACTGGCCAGCGCCGGCGGCGTAACCGTATCTTACTTCGAGTGGGTACAAAACAACCAAGGTTACTACTGGTCCGAAGAAGAAGTCATCGAAAAGCTGGAAAAAGTGCTGGTAAAAGCATTTGATAACGTATATTCCCTGGCGCAAACCCGCCGTATCGACATGCGTTTGGCTGCATACATGGTGGGTGTCCGCAAAACGGCTGAAGCTTCCCGCTTCCGTGGCTGGGTATAAAAGTCGATTCGATTCATGGATTGATTGACCATAGAAAAACCTCCTTGCACCCGCAAGGAGGTTTTTTTGCATCTATCGGTCGAACAACTGCTGCAGCTCGGCAAAGTCTTTGGTCTGTTGCAGGGCCGCCATCAGTTTCAGGCGGGCTTTTTGCCCATTTAGTCCATTGGAGAAGATGACACCCATTTCTTTCAGCTGACGACCGCCGCCGTCGTAATCGTACACGTCTTGAACCTGCCCGTTAAAGCAGCGGGAGACGAGAACGATCGGAATTCCTTTGTCCAGCAGCTTCTGGATCTCGGGGAGGATGGCGGGGGGCACATTTCCCAGCCCAAATGCTTCCAGGACAAGTCCGTCTACTGGCTGGTCAAAGAGAAAAGCAAGCCAGCGCGGATCCATGCCTGCCACGGCTTTTAAAAGCGGCACGTTGGCCGTCGGATTGGCGATTGGGTAATGCTCCCGGACCAGCGGGGCATGGTGGTAGCTGACGTGCTTCTTCGCGATCGTGCCAATCGGGCCGTACTGAGGAGACTGGAAGGTCGCGACATTGCTGGTGTGTGTCTTGGTGACGTGTCTGGCAGCGTGGATTTCGTCGTTGAATACGACCAGTACCCCTTTGTTGCTGCTTTGTGGATCGGCAGCCGTCCGCACCGCAGAAATCAGATTGACCGGTCCGTCCGCGCCCAGCTCATTGCTGCTGCGCATCGCGCCAGTGACGACGATCGGGACGGTAATCGGCAGCGTGAGATCGAGGAAATAGGCGGTTTCCTCCAGGGTGTCTGTCCCATGCGTGACGACCACGCCGTCATAGCCGTGCTGCATCAGCTCCTCCTGGATGAAGAGGCGGAGCTGGTTCATGATTTCAGGCGTCATATGCGGACTTGGCAAGTTCAGATAGTTTATCATCGTCACGTCGGCATAGCGCTGAAGCAGCGGCTGTATTTTTTCGACAGCGTGCTCTTCCTGGGGTTTTACGCGCTCGCTTTCATCTATGGACATGGCGATCGTGCCGCCAGTGTTGATGACCAAAACTTTCTTTTGCATATACTCTCTCTCCTGTACGGGTTTTCAACTCACCAGTATTCATGGTACGATGGATTACAGTCTTATGTAAAGGAGCAATACTCAGATGCTTGCTGTGATCGGTGCGGCAATCGCCCCTGGTATCGCCATCCTGAGTTATTTTTATCTCCGTGACAATCTGGAGCCCGAACCGATTTCTCTGGTTACTCGTTCATTCCTGTTCGGGGTTCTTTTGGTGTTTCCTGTGATGGTTCTGCAGTATATTATGCAGAACGAGTGGAACTGGCAAAACGAACTGTTCGCCAGTATTTTCCAGTCGGCGGTGGTAGAAGAGTTTTTCAAGTGGATGGTCATTTACTTCGCTGTCTATAAACATGTAGAATTCGACGAGCCATACGACGGGATCGTTTACGCGGTAGCCGTTTCTTTGGGATTTGCCACATTGGAAAACCTGTTTTATCTGGTGCTAAACGGTGTGGACATCGCTTTTTGGCGTGCGCTTCTCCCGGTCTCCGGCCATGCCCTGTTCGGGGTCTGGATGGGCTTTTACCTGGGCAAAGCGAAGTTCTCCGGCGCGCATCGCCTGGAGCTGCGCCGCTTGTGGATGTCGCTTTGTTTGCCCATCGGTTTGCACGCGCTGTATAATGCCATCTTTTTGACGACCGAATACTGGTTTTGGCTGATCGTGCCATTCATGCTCCTGCTCTGGTGGCAAGCGCTGAAAAAAGTGAAGCGGGCCCATGATTTTGGTTCTAAAACGCTGACTTCCCGTCCACAATAGTACGGAGGAGGAGACGTATTGTGCCAGTCAATCAACGAGCAAAAGTGACCATTCGCTGCAATGTATGCGGAGAAAAATTTACGCTCCGGGGAAGACGAGATCCTTCCGGCAAAGTGGATACGGGCTTTAAGCAATGCCTTTGCAACAACGACAGGCATTTTAGTATTCACGAGGAAAATTGAAAAGCCTGACCAGGGCAAGTGGAAACATTCCCCATTAGGTACAGACCTAAAAGGAGAACCGGCGATAGCAGCCGGTTCTTTTTTGTTTGGGCGTTCAGCTTTTTCTCATCTCGTCCTGCTGATGGTGCATAAACCAATCCGGCTCCACTAACACTATGCAAAGATTGCATGATATGCCAAGGAGGATGTTGCTGTGGGACCGAGGTTGCGTGCAGGCGTACTGGCGGTGCTGGCGCTTGTCATCGGATGTTTAGTCGTTGCGGGACGAGCGGAGAAGCCCCTTGCCCCGATTCAGGAAGTGGAGGCGGCCGCTCCAGCTAAAGCCAAAACAAAAGCGAACACGACACAGAGTTTTCATCCCTCTCGATTATCAGAAAATGACATGAAGCTCATGGCGAATGCCGTGTATGGAGAAGCCCGCGGAGAGCCCTATGAGGGGCAAGTGGCCATCGCCGCTGTCATCTTGAATCGCATCGAGAGCCCGTCTTTTCCCGATACCCCTTCCGGCGTCATTTTTGAGCCCAGAGCCTTTACGGCGGTAGCGGACGGGCAGATCTGGCTCACCCCGAATGCGCAAGCAAAAAAAGCGGTTCGCGACGCTTTGAACGGATGGGATCCGACAGGCGGTTGCACCTACTATTTCAACCCGGCGACGGCGACGTCCAAATGGATTTGGAGCCGGCCCCAGGTAAAACGAATCGGAAGGCATATCTTTTGCCGGTAACTACGAAGGGAGGATGGTTTTGACATGGTATACGGAGCAGTAGCGCGCGTGCTCATGCCGGTAGCCCTGATCGGCCTGGTAGGTGCCGGGATGTGGGGGTACCAGGAGCACAATGAGAAAAACTCGATCCTGATCAAGGCGGAAAACCAGTATCAACGAGCTTTCCACGATCTCAACTACCACATCGACAAGCTGCATGATGAGCTGGGTAAAGCATTGGTGATCAATTCGCGAAGCCAGATGACCCCGTCGCTGACGAATGTGTGGCGCCTCGCCTACGCTGCCCAATCCGATGTGGGGCAGCTCCCGCTGACGCTGATGCCTTTTAACAATACCGAAGAATTTCTCTCCAAGGTAGCCGACTTTTCGTACAAGGTAGCGGTCAGGGATCTCGAGAAAAAACCGTTGACCGAAAAGGAGTACCAGACGCTGCGGGTATTGCACAACCACTCCAAGAGCATTCAGGATCAATTGCGTCACGTCCAGACCAACGTCCTAGACAGGCGCCTGCGCTGGATGGATGTGGAAACCGCTCTGGCGTCGGATGACAAAAAGAGCGACAACACCATCATCGACGGTTTCCGAACGATTGAAAAGAAGGTGCAGGAATTCCCCGAGGTGGATTGGGGGACCAGCATCCAAAGCCTGGACAAGAAGAAACAGCAGCGGATCAAAGGGATCGACGGCAAGCCAGTCTCCGAAGAGGAAGCGAGAAAAATCGCGTTGGACTTTACCGGACTCGATCAAAACCAAGCCAAGGTCGAAGTGGACCCCAATGGCAAGGCAGAAGAATATTCCGCGTACAGCGTGCGAATTACGTCAGGCCATGCGTCTTCGCCGATCTACATGGATGTGACCAAGCGGGGAGGCAAGGTCGCCTGGCTGATGAATGAACGGGATGTAGGAGAGCAGCGGTTGACGATGGAACAGGCGGAAGCCAGCGCCAAAAAGTTTTTGGAAGCACACGGCTATACCGATATGGTCGTGGCCGAAAGAGACGGATACGAGGGGATGGCTGTCCTCACCTTTGTGCCGGAGAAGAACCAGGTGCGCATCTACCCCGATGCGGTGACCGTAAAAACAGCGCTGGACAACGGCAGTGTCGTCAGCTTTAACGCCACCGAGTACCTGTTCAACAACAAGCAGCGCATCCTGCAGAAGCCGAAGGTGTCCAGAGAGGAAGCGAGAAAGAAGGTAAATCCGAGCGTCAAAGTGACGGAACAGCGGCTGGCCGTAATCGAAGGTAAAGATGACGGCAATGAAGTCCTCTGCTGGGAGCTGACCTGCGACTTCGACGGCAACGCCTATATGGTCTACATCAACGCGCTCTCCGGGGAGGAAGAAGAGATCGTCAAGATGACCACGGGCGGGGAAGACAGGGCACGGGAGTAGACAGGCCCAGCAGGAACCAAACAGATGGCAAAGTCGATGGGAAAGCCGAATGCATGCGGTTTTCCCTATTTGCCGTTAACAGATAGAACCAGTTATAATGGAAGAGGTATGAGGAGTAAAAGGGGGAAGCTTAGCCATGCTGCCAAAAATCGGACAAACCATCCACCTTGACCTCACGGGTGACGGGGAGGAGAACCAGCTCTACACGTATAAATCCAGGGTTGCGGATTTACGGGATCAGATCGCTGTCATCGAGCTTCCCATCAGCGAGAAAACAGGACGAACCTCTCCTCTGCTGGCGGGTACCGCATGCCATGCCTGGTACATTGGCGTAGACGGGTCGCGCTATGAATTCCCCACCACGATACTCGGCCGGTACAGCGAGAACATTCCTGTCCTGCACATGAGCCTGCCTGCAAAAGAGGAGGTCAGACGGAACCAGCGGCGCAATTACCTGCGGATTCAAACCAGCATCGAGATTGCCGTCAAGCTGGACGATTCGATCCGGAACTACCACTTTCTGGCGAGGACCGCTGATCTGAGCGGAGGCGGACTGTCCTTCACCTGCCAGGAGACGTACCGCTTGAAGGAACAGGACACCCTGAAGATTTGGCTCTCGCTTCCGAACAAAGCGGGTCAGGTGCAGCACGCGTATGCCGAAGGGGAGATCGTTCGCGTCAAAGCCCCTAAAGAAAAGGGCAAGCATCAATGGGTCTCCGTCAAGTTCGTGCAGATCAGCGAATCAGACCGGGCCAAGATTGTCCGCGCCTGCTATGAAAGGCAGCTCGAGATGCGAAAAAAAGGGGCAATCGAGTAAAACAGTCGGAAAGGTGATGTCTCATGGCTGATGACTTCGACCGGCAATTTACCCGCTTTTCCCGGCGCATGGAAAAGGGCATGATCCTCGCGATCGTCCTATGCGCTTGTTTGCTGATGGCCGGAGAAATGCTGCTTTCGTTTGAGCCGCTGCGCAGCACACTGGTGGAAACGGAACGGCTGGAGGGAGTTATGCACAGACCTTAAAGGTTTGCGCATGCTTCCATACTATGGTACTATTAAAGACAACATAGAGAGTTGAGAAAGTGATGCAGGGGCTTCGACAGAAGCTTTTCTTGTTTTGGTTTCTTTCCAGCCCTCATACATAGCAGGTGAGCACAGAATGAATATTGCAATTGACGGACCAGCGGGAGCAGGAAAAAGCACCGTAGCCAAACTGGTGGCAAAGCAGCTGGGATACCTGTATATCGATACCGGTTCGATGTATCGCGCACTGGCGTGGGCCGCTTTCGCCCACCAGGTACCGATTGATGACGAGAAAGCGGTATACGAACTCCTGATGAAGAATCGCATCACCCTGCAGCGCGATGGAGAGACGCAGCGCATCTTCTGGAATGACCAGGACATCACCGATTCGATCCGCACGCCGCAGGTGAGTCAGTACGCGTCCGTAGTGGCCAGCTACGCATTGGTACGCCAGCAGATGCTGGTGCTGCAGCGCGAGATGGCCAAAGGCGGCAATGTCGTCATGGACGGCCGGGACATCGGCACACATGTCCTGCCGGAAGCTGACGTGAAGATCTTCCTCACAGCCTCGATCCGGAAGCGAGCTGAGCGAAGATTGCAGGAATTGCTGCAGAAAGGGCACCAAACCGATCTGGCATCCCTGGAGGCGGAGATTGCCGAGAGGGATAAGCGCGACATGGAGAGAGAAGTGGCCCCGTTGCGCCAGGCGGAAGATGCCGTTTTGATCGATACATCAGAGTTGACCATTCCGCAGGTTGTGGACGAGATTCTGCAAATTTGCAAGCAATTGGGTGAATGAGCCAGTGAGTTACTATCGTACATTTCGCGGTCTGTTTCGATTTGTTTTTTCTGTCTTTTATCGATGGCAAGTCATTGGTGCCGAACATATACCTAAGGAAGGTCCTGTTATCCTGTGTTGCAATCATATCTCTTTATGGGACCCGCCTCTGCTTGGCAGCGGTATCGACAGACAGGTTCATTTCATGGCAAAGGAAGAGCTGTTCCGGATTCCGGTGATTTCCTTCCTCATTCAAAAATTCGGTGCGTTTCCGGTAAAACGGGGGGCGGGCGACCGTACCGCCATTCGCACCGCTTTGAAATTGCTTGAAGAGGGAAAAATCTTTGGAATCTTTCCGGAAGGCACGCGCAGCAAAGATGGAACATTGGGGCCTGGCATGTCCGGCGTATCGATGTTTGCCCTCAAATCAAATGCGGCTGTGATTCCGGTTGCGATCAAAGGTCCATACAAGTTGTTCCGTCCCGTCAAGATCATTTACGGCCAGCCGATCGACATCGCATCGCTTCGCGAGCGAAAAACGGACTCCGAGACCTTAAAAGAAACAACCGACCTGATCATGAGCCGTATCCAGTCACTTTTGGATCAACATTGATCGGAGCAAGACGGAATAGAAACGGCAAAGGGTAGAATACTAACTTTGCTGGAACTTCTTGGCTTGTCAGCTAGCTGTCAGCCCTCGGGCGGCAGTTGCAAATATACATGATCCCGCTTCTTTTCAGTGGATGTTTAAAAAGGAGGAGTAACCGGCTTGAAGTCGCGGCCAGTTTCCCGAAATCATGATTTTCTTTGGATTCCTCCGTTTTAAATAACCTCTCCTAGAAGCATGGACTTGATGGTATTGAAGGAGGTTTTACTCATGATGGAAGAAAGCAACGTAAGCCTGACGGATGCGACAACCATTTCCGTGGGGGATGTAGTTAAGGCTACGGTGACTAAGGTGGAAGAAAAGCAAGCCTTGGTGGACGTAGGTTACAAATACGACGGGCTGATTCCGATCAGTGAACTTTCTCCGTTGCATGTGGAAAAGGTGTCCGATGTCGTGGCAGTAGGGGACACATTTGAAGTAAAAGTAATCAAACTGAACGATGAAAAGGAAGAACTGGTCGTCTCCAAAAAAGCGGTGGCCATGGAAGTTTCCTGGAATGAGCTGGAGCAAAAAATGGCGACCGGCGAAATCATCGAAGCAGAAGTAAAAGAGATCGTAAAAGGCGGTCTCGTCGTCGATGTAGGCGTGCGCGGATTTATCCCGGCTTCTATGGTAGAGCGCCACTTCGTCGAAGACTTCAGCGAGTACAAGGGCAAGACCCTGCGCCTGAAGGTTGTGGAGATGGACAAAGAAAAGAACAAGGTGATCCTCTCCCACAAGGCCGTCCTCGAGGATGAGGCCAAACAGCAAAAAGCGTCGATTCTGGAAAAACTGCAGCCGGGCCAAGTGCTGGAGGGCACCGTTCAGCGCATGACCGATTTCGGGGTATTCGTCGACATCGGCGGCGTAGATGGGCTGGTTCACGTCTCGGAGCTGGCTTGGAATCGCGTGGAAAAACCTTCTGACGTCGTCAAGGAAGGCGAGAAGGTGAAAGTAAAAGTCCTGAAGGTCGACAAGGAGAACGAGCGCATCAGCCTCAGCATCAAGGAAACCCAGCCGGGTCCGTGGGCAGCGGCGGCTGAGAAGTTCAAGGCCGGCGAGATCGTCAGCGGTACCGTGAAACGCCTCGTATCCTTTGGTGCTTTTGTAGAGATCGCACCAGGCATTGAAGGTCTTGTGCACATCTCCCAAATTGCCAACCGCCGAGTAGGCACGCCAGGCGAGGTACTGAAGGAAGGCCAAGAGGTGCAGGTGAAGATTCTCGATGTGGTGCCAAACGAGCAGCGCATCAGCCTCAGCATCCGCGCGGTGGAAGAAGATCGCGTGGAACAGGCCGAGCGCGCCAGCAAGCGCGAGCAGCAACAATTCCAGCAAGAGAACAACCAGCCATTGGGTGTTACGCTGGGCGAGCTGTTCGGCGATCTGAAAGACAAACTGAAGTAAGAAACCAGGGGATGCGCGCGTGCGCGTCCCTTTTTTCATCAATCGAAATGATGCCGATGTTCCGATCCGATCGGATTTAGGAGAGCACAGGAGGGAGCTATGGAGCGTTCGCAACGGAAAATGGACCACATCCGGTTCACCTTGGAAACCAGAGAGGAGACCGAGAGCTTTTGGGACGATATTTCTTTTCCGCCCAACAGTTTACCGAATATATATTATGGAAACATCGAGCTTGGGACAACACTCGCCCCTTTTGCTTTGGATTCGCCAATCATCATTAACGCGATGACAGGCGGGGCGGCCGCGACAACCGAGATTAACCGCGCTCTGGCTGTCATCGCTCGGGAAAGAGGGCTGGCGATGGCAGTCGGCTCTCAGATGGCCGCCCTCCGCGACGAGGCTGTGTCACATAGCTATCAGGTGGTGCGTAAGGAAAATCCGACCGGGCTGATCTTTGCCAATCTCGGAGCGGAGGCCACCGTCGATCAAGCGATGCGCGCAGTTGAGATGATTGAAGCGGATGGTCTGCAAATTCATCTCAACGTCATGCAGGAGCTCCTGATGCCCGAAGGAGACCGCGACTTTCGCGGCTATCTCGACCATATCTGCGAGATCAAGGAGAAGCTGCCAGTGCCCGTGATGGTGAAAGAAGTGGGATTCGGCATGGCAAAAGAGACCATCGGGCAGCTCATCGAGGCCGGTATCTCCCTGTTGGATGTGGGAGGCAGGGGCGGAACCAATTTCGCCAAGGTCGAAAACAAGCGGCACCACCTCCCGATGGCCATGTTCGAGAACTGGGGCTTTACCACTGCGGAGAGCCTGCTGGAGACAGAGCCCTGGCGAGGCCGACACGCAGCCTTTATCGCCACGGGCGGGATCCGCAACGGGCTGGATGCCGTAAAAGCCATCGCGCTTGGCGCTTCAGCGGTCGGCATCGCCGGTTCTATCCTGCGGCTGGTGCAGACGAGCCCGCTGGAGATGTGCCTCGAATACGTGGACCTTTGGCATCATCAGATGCGCGTCGCGATGACGGCGCTGGGAGCGGCTACGGTAAAAGAGCTGCAAGAGGTCCCGGTGCTGATTACGGGAAAGACAGCCGAGAAGGGGCGCCTGCGCGGCTGGAATCTGGAGGGGTACGCTCGCAGGGGCAGCAAGAGTCGCGCTGATTCATGAAAGCATATCGTTTGAGGCATACTTTGGGAAGACAACCACATCTTGAGGGAGATGGACATGAACGAAGGTACGCTAGCAGTCCTCATTCAGTGGTGTTTTCTTTGTCTCGTCTGGATGGGTCTCTACGATCGGGAGCTGACCCGTTGGGGGATGAGCCGTCCGTTAGCCTTGGCCGTGGTCGCGGCGTTTCTGGTCTGCAGCTTTGTCAGTTGGAAGCTTTCTTTTTTGCCCTCTGTTCAGGTTTACATCAGCGGTTTTCTTCTGCCTTTTCTCTGCGCAGGTTGGCTCTACTCGCGCATCCCGGGCAGGCGGAAGAGACTGTATCTCGTGATTGGCGGGTGTATGGGCACGCTGTTGTTCTGGTTTCGCTGGCTGCTGTTTACCGATCCGATTCTGGCTTTTTGGGATGTGCGCTGGATGCTGCCCGCCTGTGCGTTTTTTGCCGCCCTAACAGTGAGCCGCTCCGCGCTGATCCAACTGTTTTTGCTGCTTTTCGCCTTGCCGATCAGTGATCTTCTCTACACGGTCTACGAGTGGAGATTGGCCGGCTTTGGCCAGATCGGCAATGAGTACGCACAGGATTTGTTGTGGAGCGCCCTTTCCCTCTCTGCCGTATGTGCGGCGGTTTTGACGTTGATTCGGCGGCTTTTCCGCCTGAAAGACCCGGAAGCCTCCCGCACGGATCAGAACCAGTAAGGGAGAATGATTGTGAGTCATCAGCAGGATATGGTATGATTGTCTAGTTAAAACGTAAAACGAGAGAGAGTGTGTAGGCTATGGGATTGCCAGTGGTAGCCATTGTGGGGAGACCCAACGTGGGCAAATCCACGATTTTTAATCGACTCGTCGGCGAACGAATCGCCATCGTCGAGGACAAGCCGGGCGTAACGCGCGACCGCTTGTACGGAAAAGGCGAATGGCTTGATCAATATTTTCATGTCATTGATACAGGCGGCATTGAATTTGGCGAAACCGACGAGATTTTGCTGCAGATGCGTCATCAGGCCGAGCTGGCCATCGATGAAGCGCATGTCATTATCATGATTGCCGACAGCCGCACGGGCGTGACGGACGCTGACCTGGAGCTGGCGCGCATGCTGAACCGTACCGGAAAGCCGGTCGTGCTCGCCGTGAACAAGGTAGACAACCCCGAGATGCGGGCAGAGATCTACGATTTTTATACGCTCGGGCTGGGAGAGCCGTATCCGATCTCCGGCAGCCACGGGCTTGGCCTCGGCGACATGCTGGATGAGGTGATCCGCCACTTTCCCACAAAGGGAGAAGCGGACGAAGATGAAGATGTCATCCGCGTGTCCATCATCGGACGGCCAAACGTCGGGAAGTCCTCCTTGACCAATGCGATTTTGGGCGAGGAGCGGGTGATCGTCAGCGACGTCGCCGGCACGACCCGCGATGCGATCGATACGCCGTTTGAACGCGATGGCCAGAAATACATTCTGGTCGACACCGCAGGGATGCGCAAGCGCGGAAAGGTGTACGAGAACACGGAGAAATACAGCGTGATGCGGGCGATGCGGGCGATCGAGGATTCGGATGTCGTACTCGTCGTATTGAACGGGGAAGAAGGCATTATCGAGCAGGACAAGAAGATTGCCGGCTACGCTCACGAGGCGGGCCGCGGGGTCATCATCGTCGTCAACAAATGGGACGCCCTGGAAAAGGACGACAAGACGATGATTCGCTTTACCGAACTGATCCGCGAAGAGTTCAAATACCTGGACTATGCGCCGATTCTTTATGTGTCGGCGAAGACCAAGCAGCGGGTCCACACCATCCTGCCAAAGGTAAATCAGGTGGCGGAAGCCCATGCCATGAGAGTGCCGACATCGGTGTTGAACGACCTGATTACAGATGCGACGGTCATGACGCCCCCGCCATCGGATCGCGGAAAGCGGCTCAAAATCAACTATGCGACACAGGCGTCAGTCAAACCGCCGACGTTTATCCTGTTTGTCAACGATCCGGAACTGATGCATTTCTCCTATGAGCGATACATAGAGAACAAGATACGGGAAGCGTTTGTATTTGAAGGCACACCCGTACGGATTTGGACGCGCAAAAAAACATAGGGAGAGGGAATTTCCATGATGTTTTTGTCCTTGCTGATCAGTTATTTGATGGGGTCAGTCAGCTTTAGTTATCTCATCGCGAAAAAGCTAGCAGGCATCGACATTCGTACGCAGGGAAGCGGCAATGCGGGAGCGACGAATACATTGCGCGTCTTGGGGAGGGGCCCTGCGATTGCCGTGTTGGTTCTGGATGCGCTAAAAGGGTTGGCGGCCATGGGGCTGACCTTTTGGCTGACAGACGGCAATCCGCTCGCCTATGCGCTGGCCGGACTTTTTGCGATCATCGGACATAACTGGCCAGTCTTCTTCGGGTTTCGCGGAGGAAAGGGCATTGCGACCACAGTCGGGGTGGCATTGGGCTTTTCTCCGCTTGCCTTTCTCATTTCCGGCATCATTACGATTCTGATCATTGCGATTACTCGCTATGTCTCGCTGGGGTCGCTCGTGCTGGTCACCATCCTGCCGATCTTCCTCCTGGTCTTGGGCAAGGAACCGGCTTTTATTGGGGTGAGCGCCGTCCTGGCAGTTTTTGGGTACATTCGCCATTGGAGCAATATCCGCAATCTTCTTTCAGGCAAAGAGCGTAAGCTGGGGGAAAGCGAGCAGCGGACGCTGAAATAAGAAACCAGTATACATGCACAACTTCTTTTGCGTGATATTCAGCAGAAATGTGCTGAAGTGGAGGGGGAAGCATTGAGTCTTGAAGTAGCAGTGATTGGTGCGGGCAGCTGGGGAACAGCACTGGCATCCGTTTTCGCCGATAATGGCCATCGCGTACATCTATGGATGAGAAATCCCAAGCAAGCGGAAGAGGTTAATACGCGGCATGTCAACGAAAAGTATTTGCCGGATGTCCGTCTCTCGGAGAACATTGTAGCTTCGACAGATTTGCAAGAGGTGGTCCATGGAAAGCCGGTGGTGCTTCTGGCGGTGCCGTCCCATGCGATGCGCGCGGTCACGAGAGAATTGTCGCCGCATCTGCATCCGGAGGTCTTGTTGATCCACGCCACGAAAGGCTTTGAAATGGAAAGCCTGAAGCGGATGTCGGAGGTGATCGCGGAGGAGGTATCTCCTGCGGTCGCGGAAGGGCTGGTTGTCTTGAGCGGTCCCAGCCACGCGGAGGAAGTCATTCTCCGCTCTCCGACGACAGTGGTCGTCACTTCCGCCTCTGAGGACCGCATGCTGAGGGCCCAGGTCTTGTTGATGAACAGCTACTTTCGCGTCTATACCAACCCCGATTTGATCGGTGCAGAACTGGCGGGCGCTTTGAAAAACATCATTGCGCTGGGAGCCGGGATGTCGGACGGGCTTGGGTTTGGCGACAATGCCAAAGCGGCCTTGCTCACCAGGGGCTTGGCGGAGATTACCCGACTGGGAGTCAAGCTGGGCGCGATGCCTCTCACCTTTGCCGGTCTGGCAGGGATCGGCGACCTCGTCGTGACCTGCACCAGCAAGCACAGCCGGAACTGGCGCGCAGGCTACCTGCTCGGCCAGGGAAAACCGCTCGATGAAGTGCTGGAACAGATGGGGATGGTCGTCGAGGGCGTGCGTACGACGAATGCGGCTTACGCCCTGGCCAGTCGCGAGGAAGTCAGCATGCCCATCACGACAGTCCTGTACCGCATTTTGTTCGAAGGAACCTCTCCGCGTCAAGGCGTCGAAGAGCTGATGGGCAGGGGACGCACACGTGAAAATGAGTACCTCGGCCCGTACCATACCTGAGGAATTCGCTCACCTTTTTAGGCTCCTGCACATACGTTGTAGATGTACATCAAATGTCGCAAGGAGGGCTAAGAGCGATGGGAGGCATCTCGCGCCGTTTTATGGAGACGCTGCAAAAAAAGGCTTCGAAGCAGGTGGACGAAGGGAAGCTCCGCATGTTGGCCGGCCAATTTCGGCCGGAGGACTTTGAGAATGAGGAAAAATTGCGGCAAATGATCCGGTCGCTGGCGGCCTTGAGCGGGAAGACGCTGGACGAAGAGCGGGAAAACCGGATCGTGGACATGTTCCGCAGCAATGAAATCAATCTCGGCGATGTCCAATCCCTGACAAAGCTATTGCGCCAATAGAGAAATGGGCGGTTATGCCCGTTCCATGCCAGACGATATGTCATACAGTATCACTAGGAACAATCATGGCTCTACAGGGACATGGCTGGTCTGCAGATTCAAGAAAAAAAGAGGGAGTTCATCCCTCTTTTTTTCGTTTCGAGGCGCCGCTCGTCGTTTGGCTGAGCAGGTTCTGCACCAGTGGCGACTGGAGTATGCCGAGAAGCTGTCCGATATCAAGATTGCCCAAAGGATTGCCGCCGCTGTTTTCCGCGCCTTCGCTCAGCTCTTCCACATCTGCGCTCTCAGCTGCCTGCGTGCGGGCTTTGCGCTTGTCGGCGGGAGGTTTTTCGGGCTCGCTGTTTTTGCCATTGCGCTTTCCGATGGAATCAAAGATCTCCATGGCGCCATAGAGCGTATCCATGGTCTCCTCGACCTGCCGAATCGTGCTGCTGATGCCTTTGATATTGCTGCGCATTCTCGACACAGATGTGCGCAGGTCTACCGTCTGCACCGCCTTTTTCGGGGTGACGGCGAGCGACACCTCCGCCGGCTGCTCGCTCAGCTTGCGGCTGGGCATCGGTGCGTAAGGATTTCGCCATTTTTTTGTGGTCATCAGTATCCCTCCATGTTGGGCGGATTCATCAACATAGTCTATGCGAGTGTCTAGGCCGAGGTTCAGCCGAAAAAGCGAAGACCCGCTGAAGTATGGTATAATGAAGCAAAACATAGAGAAAAGGATGCTGTCTAGATCATGCCTATCGATCCGATGACCAAGATGAACATCTCACTGGCGGCCATCGCCCTGATGTTCGTCTGCAATTTTCTGATGATTTTCGCACGAAAAACGGCAAACGGCCTGCTCCGTTTTCTGTTGAAGACGGTGGCTTTTCTGATGCTGCTGGTTACGTTTGTCATGATCATTATCGTTATCTTTGCATAAGGAGGGGCAGATGTTGAATCAATTGTCGCTTGTGACCCGTTCCGGAGAGCATCAGCTGCCTCTGGAGACGGGGAAAACGATTGTGGCCATTGCCAAAAGTCAAAAATTAGGCTGGGGATATGCGTGTGAGCGGGGGATATGCGCCCAATGCCGGACGCTGGTGATAGAAGGAGCCGACTATCTGAATGAGATCACGGAGGCGGAGAAGCTTCGCCTGAGAAAAGCGGAGCGTGCCGAAGGGTATCGGCTCGGATGTCAGATCAAAGTGGTTCAAGAGGGCAATGTGACGCTGGCTCACCGTCCGTATTGACGGGAGTGTGACGGGATGGGAAAACTTTTATTCTTGCCTGCGGGCAAATCGCTGAAAGTGCGGCCGGGCCAGACCCTCATCAGCGCGGCACGGGCAGCGCGCATCGTGATTCCGCAGCGCTGCGGAGGACATGCTTCCTGTCTGATGTGCCGTGTCGTGGTGGAAAGCGGAGAGGTGAGTGCGCCCTCGCCCCTCGAAAGGCGCAAAATGTCAGAGAGTGATCTGCAAAACGGGGTGCGGCTCGCCTGCCAAACCAAGACGACAGAGGGAAACTGCACGATCCGCATCCCCGATAGCAAGTTTAAATCGGTCGTGCAGGCGGCTCTGGAGCGGGAGCGCAGGCAAAACGAAGAAGAATGGTAGCAAGAGGGGTAACGTGTGATGTGGATGAAACCGAACAAATGGATTGTACCCGTAATGATTTTGATGCTCTCCGCGCTATTGGGCGGTTGTCTGTATCCGGAGGAGAGGAAGCAGGAGAACCAGATTCCCAGCGAATTTTACCTGGAAGCCACCCAAAAAGCGGTTGAGCAGTTCCAGCAGGAGACAGGCGTGCTGCCGATTGCCACGAAGAACATCGATACGCCGATCTTCGAGAAGTACGAGATTGACTTCCGTAAACTGATGCCGAAGTACCTGCCGGATGTGCCGGCCAATGCCTTTGAAAAGGGCGGCGTCTACAAATACGTGCTGATTGACGTCGAGACGAAGCCGCAGGTGAGGCTGATCAATCTGAGTGCGGTCAGCAAGGTAGGAGATATCCAGGCAGCCGTCGACCGTTTCCAGCGGAATTATGAGAAGCTGCCGGTTAAGGCGGATATTGGCAATGGCTATTTCTCCATCGATTTTGAAAAGCTGAGCATGAAGGAAGTGCAGATCCCGGCCATGGCCGGCAACTACCTCTTGCCGCTGGTGATGAACGCAGAAGGTAAGGTGGGCATCGATTATGCGGCGGACATCGCTACGGTTCTCCGGACTTCGCAGGCGGAGGTCCCCGCGAAGACCGATCCCCGCTATGTGATGGCGAGAGAATCGATGTTTGTCCCGGCCAAATCTTTTCCGTACGAGATGGTAGAGGGTGAACCTCGCCTGCTCAAACTACGCTAAAGCAGCTCATGATGGGCTGCTTTTTTTATTCCGGGGACCGAAGGGTTCCCCTATTTCTATGTAACGGTACTGCAGTGAGAAGAAGCATGTTTCCCTGCTTAGCTCCGGGCTACGCCCTGCTGGGGGCTTAGACTGTCCGCTCCAGTACGATTCGCGGGGGAGACGCCAAAGCAGTTTCCCTCCGCTGTCATCCCAAGGTGGCGCTCCTTTTTCCCGCAAATCGCCCCTCCGCTGGGCAGGGCTCCACAGTCGCAACGCAGGGAAACATGCTTCTTCATGTAACCATTACAGAAAATCTTGAAGGTGAATGCTACACCTTAAAAACGACTAAGTACTTTGACTAACGAGGTTTTGAAAAAATAAGCCGGAAGAAAGCAGATTATACCGAAGAAGAAGCATGTTCCCATGCGTAGCGACTTTGCGGAGCCCATCTAAGCGGAACAGCGGCCCGCGGGAAAAAGGGGCGCAACGTGGGATGGCCCCGATTCACGTCATTTTAAACAGAAAGTTGTCCTCCGCATGTTCATAAACATGAGAATAGACCGTTTGCAGACAACAAAAAAATGGCCGAATCTGGTTTTTTTGTTCTATGGATCTGATTCCCACATATATTGGTATTGTCCAAGATACTAGTACGAGTTCACGGAAAATACTGGCGGTCAGGGATAATTCGGAAAAACGGTCATAGTGTAACAATAGACAAATAGAAGGAGGTCATCGATGGTGGAACGAGTCGATATTTTTAAAGACATTGCCGAACGGACGGGCGGGGATATCTACCTGGGGGTAGTTGGCCCGGTTCGGACGGGTAAATCGACTTTTATCAAACGGTTTATGGAACAGATCGTCATCCCCAACATTCACTCGGAGGCGGAGCGGATCCGGGCGACGGATGAGCTGCCGCAAAGCGCTTCTGGACGAACAATCATGACGACTGAGCCAAAATTCGTTCCGAACCAAGCCGTCCAAGTAAACGTTACGGAAGGACTCAGCATTAACGTCCGCCTCGTTGACTGCGTCGGTTATACGGTTCAGGGAGCCAAAGGGTTCGAGGACGACAACGGACCGCGCATGGTGCATACCCCCTGGTATGAAGAGCCGGTTCCGTTTGAGGAGGCAGCGGAGGTCGGTACCCGCAAGGTAATCCAGGAGCACTCCACGATCGGCATCGTGGTGACGACTGACGGCAGCATCGCGGAAATCCCTCGGGCAGGCTATCTCGAAGCGGAAGAGCGTGTCGTCAGCGAGTTGAAGGAAGTAGGCAAACCTTTCGTTATCGTGGTCAACACGACCCGCCCGCGCTCGGATGAGACCGAAAATCTCCGCCTGGAGCTGCAGGAAAAATACGATGTGCCTGTCGTCGCGCTGTCTGTCGATCATATGTCTGAGCAGGAAATCCTGTTATTGATGAAAGAAGTGCTGTTTGAATTCCCTGTCCATGAAGTAAACGTGAACCTGCCCAGCTGGGTAATGGTACTGGAAAATGGACATTGGCTGCGCCAAAACTACGAGGATGCCGTAAAAGAAACGGTACAGGATATCCGGCGCTTGCGTGACGTCGATCGGGTCGTGGGCTTTTTCAATGAATACGACTTTGTGGAGCGCGCATCGCTTGCAGGAATGCATATGGGCCAAGGCATTGCGGAAATTGACTTGTTCGCGCCAGATGAACTGTACGACCGCATCCTGATGGAGATCGTCGGCGTCGAGATTAACGGCAAAGACCATCTCTTGACGATCATGCAAGATTTTGCGCACGCCAAACGGGAGTATGACCAGGTCGCCGAGGCTCTCCACATGGTCCGCACAACGGGCTACGGCATCGCCGCGCCGTCTCTGCACGAGATGACCTTGGACGAACCTGAACTAATCCGCCAAGGCCCGCGCTTCGGGGTGCGGCTGAAGGCGACGGCTCCTTCTATTCACATGATTCGTGTCGATGTGGAGTCGGAGTTTGCCCCGATCATCGGGACAGAAAAACAAAGCGAAGAATTGGTTCGCTACTTGATGCAGGACTTCGACAAGGATCCGCTCTCCATCTGGAATTCAGATATCTTTGGCCGTTCGCTTCACTCCATCGTCAGGGAAGGCATTCAGGCAAAAATCACGATGATGCCGGACAATGCCCGCTACAAACTGCAGGAGACGCTGGGACGGATTATCAACGAAGGCTCGGGTGGACTGATTGCGATTATCCTGTAATAGATATGACGAAGGAACTATAAATCAATAGGTCCAAGGGGGCTCCCGATGTGACGGGAAGCCTTTTTTTCTTTGTTTTCGTTTAAATTCGACAGGTGGGGGCTTGAATTTACAAGAATGGTGTATTACTATTAGCTTGTCAGAGCGGTAAAAACACCCAAAAGCGTATAAATCGCGGGGTTTCGGTTAAGAAAAGTAATACCTGTGGCCAACCTACTTTGAGGGGAGGTGAACAAAATGAACAAAACAGAACTGATTGCGAAAGTGGCTGAAACCACTGAACTGACAAAGAAAGATGCAACGAAAGCTGTTGATGCAGTTCTCGATGCAATCGCTGAAGCCTTGAAGCAAGGCGATAAAGTCCAACTGATCGGTTTTGGCAACTTTGAAGTTCGCGAACGTGCGGCTCGTAAAGGTCGCAACCCGCAAACAGGCGAAGAGATCGAAATCGCTTCCAGCAAAGTTCCTGCCTTCAAACCTGGTAAACAACTCAAGGACTCTATCAAGTAATCGTCTGCTAACAGTATCACTTACATAAAAATCCACATTTTGACAATGTGGATTTTTTCACGTTTTGACAACCTTACATACCTGCTTGTACTTTTTAAAAAGACCTTTGGCCTATCATTCGTTTTGTTTTTTTTAGGTTAGTATGGTAATATGGGCTTGTTTCGCTGTAGGAAGAGGAGGTACGGATTAATGAGCGTCGATTTGGAAAAGATTCAGACAGCCGTTCGGATGATTCTCGAAGCGATCGGGGAGAATCCGGATCGGGAAGGACTGCTGGATACACCGAAGCGTGTAGCGAAAATGTACGCGGAAGTTTTTGAAGGGCTGCAGATAGACGAGGAGAAGTATTTTGAGACCGTGTTTAGCGAGGACCATGAAGAAGTGGTGCTGGTAAAGGATATCCCCTTCTACTCCCTCTGTGAACACCACCTCGTACCCTTCTTCGGCAAGGCGCATGTGGCCTATATCCCGCGCGGAGGCCGGGTCGTCGGTCTGAGCAAGCTGGCTCGGGCGGTGGAAACCGTAGCCCGCAGACCGCAGCTGCAAGAGCGGATTACGGCGACTGTGGCAGATGCGATCGTCCGCAAGCTGGATCCCCATGGAGTCGTCGTTGTCGTCGAAGCCGAGCATATGTGCATGACGATGCGCGGCGTGAAAAAGCCAGGCTCCAAAACAGTGACGTCAGCAGTGCGCGGCATTTTTGCCAATGACCCGGCTGCCCGTGCCGAGGTTTTTAGCCTGATTAAATAGCAAATTTTTCTTGACAGTAATACTAAATTTTTTTATAGTAATGATGTAAAGTCGGGATGTGGCGCAGCCCGGTAGCGCGCACCCTTGGGGTGGGTGAGGTCCAGGGTTCAAATCCCTGCATTCCGACCATCATCATAAAAATCGATACAAACGATAAAAAACGCGAGAGTCTGGCTGAGTCCACTTCGCGTTTTTCTCTATCTTAAGAATGAACGAATGGTACGCCGAAAAAGGATTGTCTGTTCCATTTTTGGTCTTGCATGGATAGACATTCGTGTGATATACTGAATTTCGTTGAACCGAGAAATCGGGATGTGGCGCAGCCCGGTAGCGCGCACCCTTGGGGTGGGTGAGGTCCAGGGTTCAAATCCCTGCATTCCGACCATAGCATGTTACGGATTTTCAAAGAGGGAGTCTCTTGTCGCAGATGCGGCAGGAGACTTCCTTTTTTCGTTGGAAAACTTCCTATTGGCTTCCGGTTTCATCTTCACTATAATAGATGGAAGCAAGACAAGCAGAAAGGTTGTTCATGTATGAAGATGACGCTGTCTTTCCAACCAAATTTGTCGCCAGCCGCCAGGGCAAAGGGATATGAAGGCGCGATGGCTGCGTCCGCTGAGACGGGAGCAACCCCTTTTGCGGACGTATTGCAAGCGGAGCTAGCCAGCGGGCAAAGAGTGATCCGCGCCGAACAGATCATGGCTGAACTGGACGGTTCCCCGGATTGGAACTTCGAACGCCTCATCGGTACATACCCATCCAAGTCCGATGGCCAAACATCGGCTGCCCCGCAAGGAATCATGGAGAAAATTGGCAAAGTTGCCCGTTCATACGGCGTCGACGAGGCGCTCGTGCGTGAAGTGGTCCGCGCTGAATCCAACTTTAATCCGCATGCCGTATCGCGAGCGGGAGCCAAGGGCTTGATGCAGCTGATGGATGCGACAGCGAAATCGCTCAAGGTACGGGATGTCTACAATCCGGATGAGAATCTGGCCGGCGGCACCAAGTACCTCCGCGAACTGCTCGACCGCTATGACGGCAATGTCAAGGTGGCGCTCGCCGCCTACAACGCAGGACCTGGCCGCATCAGCAGGCTCGGTATCGACACAGATGACGAGCTGGAGGAAAGATTCAGTCAGCTTCCTGTGGAAACGCAAAGATATGTGGACAAGATCATGAAACGCTTGGATCAGGATCGGACATCCTAAGGATTCGGGGCAAGAGCATGGCTAGTTAGGAGGCGACAGCGTGGCACAATCACCCAATACACATCAGGATTACTTTGTTGTGAGAGCAAAAGAAAACGGCGTGCATGTCATCGGGCTGACCAGAGGGTCTGACACGCGTTTTCACCACACGGAAAAGCTGGACAAAGGCGAAGTGATGATCGCCCAGTTTACCGAGCATACCTCCGCGATCAAAGTCAGAGGAAAAGCTGTGATCTACACCCATCACGGGATTATTGACACGTCGGATGAAAAGCAGGCATAGCCTGCTTTTTTTAATTGTAGAATGATGGTGAGGAGGGATGTCTATGCCGCGCAGATTGTTTCTCGCCATTGCCGTATCCGCCTTTTTGGCTGCCATGCTCTCGTTCGTCCCGACACTCTCGATCAAACAGGCGGATGTGCCTGCTTTTCAGGCGTCCAGACCCGTAGAGTTGAGCGAACAAAATGTGGTGGATTTGTTTACATTCCTGTCCACTCATTATAAGATTAAGCGTGTAAAATGGGAAAATCCGTCGGTTTTTGTTGACTTGGCTGTGAGTCCAGGCGATGCCATCGAGCCGGGCAAGGTGTATCGTGATTTTTACAGCTTGACGCATGATGTGTTCCGTTTGACTGGCAATGTGGAGCATCTGTTCTTCCGGCTGCTGGAGCGCAAGGAGACAGATAAAAGCACTAAGCTGCTGATCGCCATCGAAGCAAACCGGCCGGACCGGGCAGCCTATGACTTGTCGCCGGACAAGATCGAGGATGTTGAAGCCCATGTCCGGTCCCGCTTCGCCGTGCGCATCGACCCTTATTTTTATGACAGGGTTAGTCCTTGACCACAGAAGTATGGTATGATGGTAGGGATGGTATTTTGCCCGCCTATCGGTAGCAGGGTAAAACCGAACGGAAAGGTAATGACCAGGTTGTGGAGGAGGACGCATGAGCAAAGAGCAGAACACATTCATAGATGAGATCCGTGCCATTATCGACCAGATCTACCAGCGAATCTCCATTTCCTATGTAGAGCAGTATGTGGACATACCGGCGATGGCAGAGAATCGTCTCGCCTTGCTGTATCTCTTTTTGCGAAATCAAGGGATGGACAAGGATCGGGCACGGACGTTCTCAGTTACAACCGGCCTCATGCAACTTGGATTGGACATGCATGAAACCGTAAAAAACACATACGGGGACTCTTTGGTAGAGGAGCGCAACCGACAGTTAACGGTGTTGGCCGGGGATTATTACAGCAGCCGTTACTATCAACTGCTCGCTCGATCGGGAGAAATCGAGGCCATCCGCGTCCTGGCGGATGCCATTCAGCGTGTAAACGAAGCGAAAATGAAGCTGTACCTGAGAGAAAAAGAAGGCAGGCTTTCTTCCGAAGAGTATCTGCAACTGCGCACGATCATTGACACCGGCCTGTATGTGGCAGTGATCGACAAGCATGCCGGGACGGAAGAGGCTCGCCGCTTCTGGCGCTCTCTCCTGGAAGAGACCGCGGCGGTCGAGTACATGATCAGCGAGTGGGAACAGTTAAAGTGGCAAGAGCAGGCGCCCATCGGTTTCTCCCGCTTCTTGCTGCAAAAACCGGGCGCGACGATCAGTCAAGTGCTAAGTGTAATCGATTCCAAAGCGACAGAGCTGCTCGACATGTGCGAGCAATTATTGCGCACCCTTCATCAGACAGAGGCCCAGGATGTCCTGACATGGATCACCTCCCGCTATTCGCACCGTGTCAATCGTCTGAGACGGGTCGTAGAGGAGATGTGATCCCCGTGGACGAAACACAAATGAAAGAGAAGGCGAAATACGTTCACAGCGTGTTTGAGAGCATTGCCGACGAGTACGACAAGATGAACAACATCATCAGCTTTGGCAGCCATATCGCATGGCGCAACTACACGATGAAGCGGATGAACATCAAGCCGGGGCAGACGGCGATTGACGTCGCCTGCGGAACCTGCGACTGGACGATTACGCTCGCCGAGGCCGTCGGCAAAGAGGGGCAGGTCGTCGGTCTTGATTTCAGCCAGAATATGCTGGATGTGGGCGCCTACAAAGTGGCGAACAAAGGCGTCGGCGGCGTCGTAAAGCTGGTGAATGGCGATGCGATGAAACTGCCGTATGAGGACAATACCTTTGACTTCGCTACCATCGGATTTGCCCTCCGCAATGTGCCGGATGTGCAAACAGTCTTGAGCGAAATGGCCCGCGTAGTCAAACCGGGCGGCAAAGTCGTTTCCCTGGAGGTGTCCAAGCCTCCTTTTTATCCGTATCGCCAGTTATTCTATTTGTACTTTTACAAAATCCTGCCCCTGATCGCCAAATGGACGGTCAACAAGTACGAGGAGTACGCCTGGCTGCCACAGTCGCTCACCAATTTCCCCGACAGCCGCGAGCTCGCCGGCATGTTCCAAAAGGCAGGCTTGGACCCGGTAGAGGTAAAGCTGTTCATGGGCGGAGTAGCGGCACTGCACATAGGGACTAAGCCCTGACGAGTCAACGGGTATCTCTTCAGTGAATAGGAAGTGTATGACGTGAGTCTTCGTAAATTAAAAATCATCTTGGAAATGATTAAATTCGAGCATTCCATTTTTGCGCTCCCGTTTGCTTTCATGGGAGCTGTTTTGGGTAAAATTGTAGTAGAGAATACGTGGCCGACCTGGACGGAAATCTTTTGGGTGACAGTCGCGATGGTAGGGGCGCGCAGTGCGGCGATGTCCCTGAACCGTTTGATCGACCGCTTTATTGATGCGAAAAATCCGCGGACCGCAACGAGAGCCATCCCTGCGGGTCTCATCTCGATAGTAGAAGTGATCGTCTTTATCGTCATTTCTTTTGCCGTTCTCTTCTTTGCGGCATTCCAGCTCAATTCGCTGGCCGTGAAACTGCTCCCTTTGGCCGTGTTTGTTCTGATTCTGTACTCTTATACGAAGCGTTTTACCTGGCTCTGCCACTTTGTCCTCGGTGTGGCGATTGGCTTCGGGCCGCTCGGCGGCTGGGTCGCGACGACCGGGCAGGTGGACGGAACGGGTCTCTTGCTGTTTATCAGCGTGCTGTTCTGGACAGCCGGCTTTGATATTATGTACGCCTGCCAGGATGCTGAGTTTGACCGAAAAGAAGGGCTGTACTCCATGCCGAGCCGCTTTGGCATCGAAAAGGCGCTGCTGATTGCACGTGCTTGCCATGTCATCACTTTCTTCGGTCTCTTGTCTCTCTATATGATCGCCGATCTTTCCCTGTGGTTTTTGGGCGGCGTGCTGATTTCCGGTGCGATCCTGTTGTACGAGCATATGCTGGTCAAGCCGACGGACCTGTCGAAGCTCGATGTCGCATTTTTCAACATGAACGGAATCTTGAGCATGGTCATGTTTACCTTTACCATGCTGGATCTGGTGATCTCATGACGGCCCAAGCATGGGCTGTCGGCATTACCGGGGCGAGCGGCGCGATTTACGGCGTCCGGGTGGTACAGGAATTGTTGAAGTGCGGGCATACGGTTCATTTGATGATCACAGAGGCGGGCTGGCAAGTCTTTCGGGATGAGCTGGACTGGGAGACGGAGGATCGCGAAGAGCTTCTGAAAGAAAAGCTCCAGCAGGATTTTCCCGGCGAACTGCGCTACTGGGGGCTGCGCGATTTCAACTGCCCGGCCGCCAGCGGCTCCTACCGCTGCCAGGGGATGATCGTCGTTCCCTGCTCGATGGGCACCCTCTCCGGCATTGCACACGGCGCTTCGGGCAATCTGCTGGAACGCGTCGCCGATGTCATGCTGAAAGAGGGGCGCCGCCTGGTGCTGGTTCCCAGAGAGACGCCATTAAACGCCATTCAATTGGAAAACATGCTTCGCTTGAGTCAACTCGGGGTCAAAATCCTGCCGGCCATGCCGGGGTTTTACCAGAAACCGCAGACGATGGACGACCTCGTGAATTTCGTCGTGGGCAAAGCGCTTGATGCCATGGATGTTCCGCACGCTTTGTTCCGGCGCTGGGGGGAATAAGAGTATGCAAAAATCCTTGCGCATCGGACAAATCCTGTACACCAACACGCTCCCGGTTTACTTTCATTTTGATCAATCCCGCTTTGAGGACCGGATCGCCTTTCTCCGCCAGGTGCCCGCCCAGTTGAATGAGGCCATGGCCCGCGGCGACATTGACGTCGGACCGATCTCCTCATTTAGCTATGCGGAGCATGCCTCGGAATACCTGGCGCTCGCCGATCTGTCCGTGAGCGCCAAAGGCCGGGTAGGATCCATTTTTCTTTTCAGCAAAAAGCCGATCGAGGAGCTGGACGGGGCGCGCATCGCGTTGACCAATACATCGGCCACATCGGTCAATTTGCTCAAGATCATCCTGCATAAGTTTTACGGCCATCAGGTGTCCTACGTTACACAGGCTCCGGTGCTGTCCGAGATGATGCAGGAATCCGACGGCGCTCTGCTGATCGGCGATGACGCCATCATGGCCATTCGCCAGCGCGTGCCGTATATGATCTATGACCTCGGGGAACTGTGGCATCGTTTTACCGGGTATTCGATGACCTTTGCGCTGTGGGCCGTGAGAAAAGCGGTGCTGGCGGAACATGCGGAGCTTTTGGGCGAGGTGCACGCCTCTTTTTTGGCGAGCAAGAAAATGTACCAGCGCAATCCGGAGCCGCTGATCGATTATGTGCATATGCACTACGGCGGGGAGAAGGCGGATTGGCGCCAGTATTTCCGGGGACTGCAGCATTCCTTTGACGATGAACAGAGGGCCGGCCTGGAGTATTTCTATCGCTGTGCGGCGGAGCAGGGACTGCTGCCCCGGCCCGTAAGCGTAGAAGTGTGGGAGAATCCGGACAGCAAAAACTACGTTGAACGAAAATAGGTGGAGCGGATGAACCTGGTCGATATCTATTTTGAAATGAAAAAAGATGTGGAGTACATCGAGAACCAACTCGAACTCTCCATTGACACGAGCGTCACGGAACTGTACCAGTCCTCCACACATCTGTTGAAGGCGGGCGGGAAGCGGATCCGTCCCGTCTTCGTGCTGCTTGGCGGCAAGTGGGGAGATTATGATGTTTCCCGTCTGAAGTACGTGGCGGTACCGCTCGAGCTGATCCACATGGCGACGCTCGTCCATGATGATGTCGTAGACAATGCGGACAAGCGGCGCGGCAGAGACACCGTGAAAACGAAGTGGGACAACAAGGTGGCGATGTACACGGGCGACTACATCCTGGCCCGTGCGCTCTCGATCGTGACCGAATTGAAGATTCCCCGGCTTCATCAGATCTTGTCGGGTGCCATCGTGGAGATGGTAAAAGGCGAGATCGAGCAAGTCCGGGCGCTGCACAGCTGGGATCAGAATTTCCGGATGTACCTGCGCCGCATCAAACGGAAGACGGCTCTCCTGATTGCGATCAGCTGCCAGATGGGGGCGATTGCGAGCGGGGCGACGGAAGAGCTGGTCCGCAAAATGTACTGGTACGGGTACAACGTCGGCATGGCTTTCCAGATTACCGACGACATCCTCGATTTCACCGGTACGGAGAAGCAGCTGGGCAAACCGGCTGGCAGCGATTTGCGGCAAGGCAACGTGACGCTCCCGGCTTTATACACGGCTCGCCACGGGAAGTCCAGCGAACAGTTTCAGAAATGGATTCGCGAAGACACCTTCTGGAACCATGTAGACGAGGCGATCCAGCTGGTTCGAAAAGACGAGGGGATTGCGTTTTCTCAGCGGCTGGCCGAGCGCTATATCGCGCGGGCGCGGCAGATCATCTCCGACCTCCCGGACAACTCGACGAAGAAATCGCTGGTGGGTGTGGCTGATTTTATCATTGACCGCAAATTTTAATGTTTTTCACGCGTTTTTCACGCGGCGCAGGTTGATTGCCGCTAATACTTTTGATAGAATTTCACATGGTGTCACAAACCAATACATAGCTATACTGGAGGCAACCTTACGATGGAAAAAACGTTTCTGATGGTAAAACCGGATGGCGTACAGCGCAATCTGATCGGTGAAATCGTTTCCCGCTTTGAGAAAAAAGGCTTTCAGCTCGTAGGAGCGAAGCTGATGAACGTAAGCCGTGAACTGGCTGAGCAGCATTACGCAGAACATAAAGAGCGCCCGTTCTTCGGCGAACTGGTCGACTTCATTACTTCCGGCCCTGTATTTGCGATGGTATGGCAAGGCAACAACGTCATCTCTACCGCTCGTTCCATGATGGGCAAAACCAACCCGGCTGACGCTGCATCCGGCACGATCCGCGGCGATTTCGCTACTTCCGTAGGCATGAATATCATCCACGGTTCCGATTCCCCGGAAAGCGCGGAGCGTGAAATCGGTCTGTGGTTTGGCGAGGGAGAAGTTCTCTCCTACGAAAAAACCATCCAACGCTGGATTTAAGCGCTGCAGCTCGGTGCTTGACCATCCGGACAAAACAGACTCCATCCCGGAGTCTGTTTTTTTTTCGCCGATTTGCAACATCTCCGGGGAGGATTTTGTCAGAATAAGGCGAATCGCAATGGTAAGTCGTCGAAAGGGGATAT